>CAZBYA010000061.1:0-17766 GCA_964496175.1 uncultured Gaiellales bacterium
GACACGGGGCTGACGACGGCTCGTGAGTGCTCGCGCTCTGTAAATCCTGCGCCTGGGGTGTGAGTTTTGGGGGGTCAAAAGCGCCTGTCTATGTAGAGGAGTTCATTCGGCGGCTGTCACTTCTAGCCCTTCGAAAGGGCTTCTCTGTAGTTGGAGGTTCGGCCGATAGCCGGACCGTGCCCTAGATCGTTTGACCTTGGCTCCTCTGCCGGCCCGACGATGATGGCGAAGAACAACTCGAGAGGTGAGGTGCGGCTCCTGCCGCCGCGGCTCGTGCCGTTGCCGGCGACGCAGCGGGAGGAGGCGGTGTCGCTGCTGTCCGAGCTGCTGCTCGACGCCGCCGAGGCGAAGCGCTGGGGCGTCCGTTCCGGCGGCGCTTCTGGCGGCGCTTGCGACGGCGTTATCGGCGGCGTCGTCCCGTTGCCGCACAAGCGGCGGAAGGGGCGTGAGGCGGCGTGATCCGGCCCGGTGGCGAACTCCGACAAATAGGGGTCAACCGCGACTGTGATTCGACATCGGCGCTGTCGCGTGCTCGGCGCGTGGGCGCCGAGCGCGTCTTCGACTTGGCGCGGCATCTGACCGAGCGCGACCGTGCGGTCGCGCTCTGCCTCTACGAGCAGCAGGTGGTCACGACCGACCAGCTGACGCTGCTGTTCTTCTCCTCAAGGCGTCGAGCGCAGGATCGGCTGCTGTTCCTGTATCGACAGCGCGTACTCGATCGCTTCTATCCCGTTTCCCAGTTCGGTGCTGGTAAGCCGCAGGCGCACTGGCTGCTCGACGAGGCTGGCGCCCACCTGGTGGCCGCCAGCCTCGACCTCGGCCGCAAGCAGCTCGCGTGGCAGCGTCGCCAGGACTGGCGCTCGCATCCGCAGCTCGCGCACCGGCTTGAGGTCAACCGCTTCGTCACCGACCTGATCGCGGCCACGCTGCCCGATGCGACGCTCGGCCTCGCTGCCTGGTTCGGACCCCGGGAAGCTGCGGCACGCATGGGCGAGAAGATGCGCGGGACGCTCCGTCCCGACGCGGAGCTGATCCTCACTGCGCCGACCGGCCCGATCGACCTGCTGCTGGAGTGGGACCGCGGCACCGAGACCCTGGAGCGGCTCGACGAGAAGCTACACCGCTACCGCACCGCCGAACGCAAGCTCTACGAGTACCCCGGCCCGCGCGGCATCCTCTTCGTCGTCGCCGGGAGGCGACGCCTCGCCAACCTGCGCGAGCTCTGCGCCGATCTCGGCGAGGGCAGCTGGCCGATCCTCGCCACCACAGCAACCCAGCTGCGAGCCGCGGGTCCGCTCGCGCCGCTTTGGCTAAGGCTCGACACCGACCAGGGCACCTGCTCCCTGACCGAGCTACCAGCACGACGCAACCTCCGCGGCAGCTCGCTCGACCCGGCAAACGCGCTCGGCCGCCGCTGGCGCCACCAGCACCCCGGCTTCTGGAGCCGACTCTCCCCGCTCGGCCGCGCCCCCGTCGAGGCGGACTTGCGTCCGTCCGAGATCGATGGCTTCATGGACGACCCGGAGCCCGACGAGGAGGCGTCATGGCGATAACCAGGGTCTGCATCTACACCCGCATCTCCACCGACGAAGAGAACCAGCCGACCTCGCTGCATTCGCAACGCGAACGGCTGAAGGCGTTCTGCACAGCGCAGGAGGGCTGGCGAATCGTCGCCCACAAGCAGGACCAGGCGACCGGCACCAAGCTCAACCGCCCCGGCCTGCAAGCAGCACTCGACCTCGTCCGCTCGGGCGCGGTCGACATGCTGCTCGTCTACCGAGTCGACCGCCTCTCGCGGAAGGTGCGCCAGCTTGCACAGCTGACCGAGGAGCTCGACGCGCTTGGTGTCGTCTTGAAGTCGGCGACGGAGCCGTTCGATACCGGCTCGGCGGCGGGCCGGATGATGCTGCAGATGCTGGCGGTGTTCGCCGAATTCGAGCACGCCACCATCGTCGACCGCATCTCCGCCGGGATCGAGCGTCGCGCGAAGGAGGGACGCTGGTTCGGCGGCCGACCACCATTCGGCTACGCCTTCTCGGACGAAGAGCGCGTGCTGGTCCCCGACCCGGTGAAGGCACCGGTCGTCCGGCACGTGTTCGATCTGTACGCGCGCAAGCGGCTTGGCACACCAGCGATCGCGCAACTACTGCGCGACGAAGAAGCACCCGCACCCTCCGCTGGCTGGGGGCATCCGGCGGTGCACTGGATCATCAACAACCCCACCTACGTCGGCAAGATCCGCTGGCGCGATCGTGTCTTCGACGGCGTGCACGAGCCGCTCGTCGATGAGTTCACCTTCGCCAAGGCGCAAGCGATCCTCCGCGAGCGCGGCGAGCACGCAAAGCGGCGCGGCAACAACTCCGACTTCATCCTCTCCGGACTCCTGCGCTGCGGCAAATGCGGCAAGGCCTACATCGGCATGAGCGCCAACGGCAACGGCGGTCGCTACCACTACTACGCCTGCACCGGCCGCCAGAAGTACGGACCGAAAGCCTGCACCGGCGAACGCCTCCCGCGCGAAAGACTCGACCACGCGGTCCTGCACCAGCTCGCCTCTATCTACCGCGATGCGCAACTCGTTGACGACGCGCTCGCCAAGGCGAACGCCGAGGCGGAGAAGCGCCGCCCCGAGTTCGAGCAGCGGCTCGCCTCGATCGGCGCCGAGATCGCCCGCGCCGAGCAGGCACTGGAGCGCTACTACGAGGCCTTCGAGCAGGGCAAGCTCTCACCCGAACGATGCGAAGACCGCCTCGCCCGCCTCCAGGCCCGCCTCGACGACCTCCGCGCCCAAGAAGCCGAACTCTCCCTTCAGGCGCCGGACGAGGCCGCACGTGCGCTCACGGCCGGCGAACTCGCCGCCGTCGCCGACCAACTCGAAACCGTCATCGCCGAAGCCGACCCGCGCAAAGCCAGGGCACTTCTTCGCCTGCTCATCGAGGAGCTACGCGTGAACAGCCGCGCCGAGATCCTCCCGACGTACCGGCTCGTCACGCCCGAGGTTTGCGCAATGTCCGAAAAAGTGGAGGCGGCGGGAATCGAACCCGCGTCCGCGGACGCACCGGTGTGGGCCTCTACAAGCTTAGGTCGCCCTTGCATTTCACCCGCCGGCCGGTTGGCGACCGACCTACCGACGAGCTAGCCCTCCTGCAATGTCGCGCCTCCGGCGAGTGGCTCTCCTTCGGCGCCGAGCCCGCTCGTTGATGCCGCTCCCGGGACGCGGGCTCGCCCGGGGCGACACGCTGCTAATCCCTAGAGACTAGGCAGCGAGTGCGAGGTTGTTCTCCGCACTTGCGTTTGGTTCCGGTTGTTTTAGGAGGCCGACCGGAGACCTCCGCTTGCAGCTCACCCGGAGAGCCGACCACGTCGAAACCATGGCGCCCCCGTATGTTCCGTACACCCGGGATTGTAGCCGGGCTCAGACCACCACGAGCACCGTCGCGGACGGCGTCGTCGCCGACCCGAACCGGTTCGTCGCCGTCACGTTCACCCGCAGCGTGAAGCCGCCGTCGCTCTGCTGGACGGCGTACGTGTTGGTCGTCGCGCCCTCGATGTCGACGCAGTTCGCGCCCGTCTGGTCGCAGCGCTGCCACTGGTAGGCGGTCGACGTCGGCGTCACCGTCCAGGTCCCGGGAGACGCGGTCAGCGTCTGCCCGGCCTGCGGCGTGCCCGTCACGGTCGGCGCGGTCGCCGACTGCGGCGTCAGCGCGGCGCCGATGTGGGCCGCCGTCAGCCCGAGCAGCTTCGTGGCGGCACCCGTCAGCGACCGGAGTCCATCGACGAATTGCGAGACGAGGACCCGGTCGAGCCGCATGTACATCTGGCTGGCGTACAGGCGACGGCCCTTGAGGGTCATCGTGATCGCGAAACCGAACGAGCTGTCGCCCGCGCCCACCGCCCGCAGTGGGCCCACCGAGACGGTGCTCGGCTTCACCTTAAGGAGCTTCGCGAAGGACGTCGCAACCGCCGTCTTCCCCACTTTCGACGCGTACAGGCGGCGTACGGCGTCCTCGTCAGCGCTCGCCCGTACGACCGAGGTCGCTAGCGCGACCTCGGAGAAGATCAGAGTGAGCTGCGACGGCCCGTTCGGCGCCTTGAACGCGTAGGTTCGCTGGTACGCGCTGACGTAGCCCGCTGCTGGCTTCAGGCTCCCGGACGACACCTGGGTCGCGCCGGGCAGGTCGCTCGGCTGAACTGGCATCGACGAGACGTCGATCACCGCCGCCGACGCGCCGGCGACGACGACGCACGCCGCGAGCGCCGCCGGCGCGACCAGGTATCTCAGCCGGCGAGCCATTGCCGGACTGTAGCCCCGATCAGGCGCGACGGCTCTTCAGCGCCCGCTCCATCTGGCGGCGCGCATCCCGCTCGGCGAGGTCGCGGCGCTTGTCGCGCTGCTCCTTGCCGCGGGCGACGGCGAGCTCCACCTTCACCCGCCCGTCCTTGAAGTAGAGCCGCGTCGGGACGATCGTCAGCCCCTTCTCGCGCACCTTGCCGTACAGCGAGTCGATCTCGCGGCGGTGCAGCAGCAGCTTGCGCGACCGCATCGGCTCGTGGTT
The DNA here is from genome assembly GCA_964496175.1 of uncultured Gaiellales bacterium. Classification (GTDB taxonomy): domain Bacteria; phylum Actinomycetota; class Thermoleophilia; order Gaiellales; family Gaiellaceae; genus PALSA-600. Next base: position 4,557 of record CAZBYA010000061.1, read on the forward strand.
CGCGCGGTTGCCCTGGTCGTAGGTCGCGATCTCCGCCCCGACCAGCCACGCCTCGCCCTCGCGCACCTCGGCGTACGCCTGGGCGAGCGTCGCGCGGCCCTCGCGCAGCGACTTCACCTCGGTGCCGGTCAGCACCAGCCCGGCCTCGAACCGCTCGAGCAGCTGGTAGTCGTGCCGCGCACGGCGGTTCTCGGCGATCGTCTTCTCGGCCATTCCCTCTCCGGCACCGAGAGTAGCGTTGAGGGTCGGACCAGGGTGAATCCGGATGGCCCCGGCCGGCGACGATCGGCACCCTCGAGGCATGAGCGAACACACCGTCTCCACCCCCACCGTCAAGCGGCTCGAGCGCACGCAATCGGACAGGTTCCTGGCCGGGGTCTGCGGCGGGCTCGGCCGGTACTTCGACCTCACCCCCGCCGTCTTCCGGCTCGGCTTCGTCGTCCTGACCCTGCTCGGCGGCGCCGGCATCCTCGTCTACATCGCCGCGGTGCTCGTCATCCCGAAGGAGGGCGAGACGCAGTCGATCGCCGAGGAGATCCTCGCCAACCGCCGCGACCACCCTGCGCGCCTCGTCGCGCTCGGCCTCGTCGCGGTCGCAGTGCTGTCGCTGCTCGTCCGCGCCGACACCTGGCCGACCGCCGGGACGGCCTGGGTGCTCGTCATCCTCGCCGGGATCATCTTCCTCTGGACCCGAAAGGGGCGCGGCCTCCTCACCGTCCTCGCCGCGTTCTTCGCGCTCGTCCTCGTGATCCTGGTCGCCGCCGTCACCGCCGCGTTCGCCTGGTTCAACGTGAGCCTGAGCGACGGCGTCGGCAACCAGACGTACGCGCCCACGAGCGTTGCGGCCGCCGACCGCGGCTACGAGCTCGGCATCGGCAAGCTCCAGGTCGACCTGACGCGGCTGCCCGCGGGCGCGCCCGCGACCGTGTCGGCGCACGTGGGCGTCGGCGACCTCCGCATCCTCCTGCCGCAGGGAGCCCCGGTCTCCGTCGCCGCGCACGTCAAGGCCGGCTCGATCGACGCGCTCGGACGGCACACCGACGGCACGGACGTCCGGGTCGACACCGGCACGGGCGGCCTGACGGTCGACGCCAACGTCGGCGCCGGCCACATCGAGGTGCTGCGCGCCCCGTGACGCAACTCGCAGGCCTGGGATTCGAGCGGAACGAGCGCGACCGTGTCGTCGCCGGCGTGTGCGCCGGGATCGCGGACGCGCTCGGCATCGACCCCACGCTCGTGCGCCTCGTCTTCGCCCTGCTCGCGCTCGCGGGCGGCGCCGGGATCCTCCTCTACCTCGCCCTCTGGACGTGGACGGGCGGCCGGCGCCCGATCTTCGCGGTGCTGATCCTCGCGCTCGCCACGATGGCGCTGCTCGGCGCGCTCGGCGTCTCGTGGGCCTTCTTCCTCGGCGCCGGGCTGCTCGTCGCCGGCCTCGTGCTCCTGGCACGGCGCGGAGCGACGCTTCGCCCCGGCGGCGGCTCGCTGTTCGTCCCCGGGATCGTGCTGGCGATCGCCGGCGCCGTCGTCATGCTCGACCACCTCGGGTCGTCCCGCGCGTTCATCGGCCCGGGAGCGCTCGCCGGAGCGCTCGCGCTCGTGCTCGTGCCGTGGGTCTGGCAGCTCTCCCGGGAGCGCGGCGAGCGCATCAGGCTCGAGGAACGTGCCGAGATCGCCGCCCGCATCCACGACTCGGTCCTCCAGACGCTCGCGCTCGTGCAGCGCGACGCCGGCGACGAGAAGCGGGTCCGCGGCCTCGCCCGCCGACAGGAGCGCGAGCTGCGGCGCTGGCTCTACGGCCGTGGGTACGGCAACGCCGACACGTTCGCCGGGGCGCTGGCCGACGCCGTCGCCGACATCGAGGACGCGCACGCGGTGCGGATCGAGCTCGCAACCGCGGGGGACGCGCCGCTCGACGAGCCGCTCACACAACTCGTCCTCGCCGCGCGCGAGGCGATGGCGAACGCCGCCAAGCACGCACAGACGGAGGAGATCGCGGTCTACGCAGAGGCGGGGCCCGACGCGGTGACGGTCTTCGTCCGCGACCGCGGCGTCGGCTTCGACCGCGCAGCCGTCGGTCCCGACCGGCGCGGCCTGGCCGACTCGGTCGAGGCGCGGCTGCAGCGCGCCGGCGGATCGGCGACGATCGCGTCGACGCCCGGCGAGGGAACGGAGATCGAGCTGAGGATGCCGAGATGATCCGCGTCGTGCTGGTCGATGATCACGAGCTGTTCCGGGCCGGCGTGCGCGGCGAGCTCGGCGACGCCGTCGAGATCGTCGGCGAGGCGGGCAGCGTGCAGGAGGCGGGGCCGCTGATCCTCGAGCTCGACCCCGACGTGGTGCTGCTCGACGTCCACCTCCCGGACGGCGGCGGCGAGGGCGTGATCGCGGCGGTCGCCGCGGAGCGGCCTGCCGTCAAGTTCCTCGCGCTCTCGGTCTCCGACGCCGCCGAGGACGTGATCGGCGTCATCCGCGCCGGCGCGCGCGGCTACGTGACGAAGACGATCTCGAGCGACGAGCTCACGGACGCGGTGCGGCGCGTCGCGGACGGCGATGCGGTCTTCTCGCCGCGCCTCGCGGGCTTCGTGCTCGACGCGTTCCGCTCCGGCGAGCCGGTCGGGGCGGACGCGGAGCTCGAGACGCTGACCCCCCGCGAGCGCGAGGTGCTCCAGCTGATCGCCCGCGGCTACCGCTACAAGGAGATCGCGGCCCGCCTCCACCTCTCGGTGAAGACGGTCGAGGCGCACGTCTCGAGCGTGCTGCGCAAGCTCCAGCTCTCGTCGCGCCACGAGCTGACCCGCTGGGCGCACGAGCGGCGCCTGGTCTAGTCGACGATCTCGATCCCGAGCGCGGCCGCGAAGACGCCCGCGTTGGCGACCACGTCCGGCCACGGCATGCGCGCGCCGCGCAGCGCGTCGGCGCCGCGGACCCCGGCCAGCTCGCAGCCGCGCAGCTCGACCCGCTCGACGCGGCACCCCGAGAAGGTCGCCTCCCGGAGCTCGCAGCGCTCGAACAGGACGTCCCGGAGCGACGCGCCGTAGAGATCGCACTCCTCCATCCGGCAGTCGCGGAACACGACACGCTCCAGGCGTGCGTGGCGCAGGCCGGCGAGGTCGATGCGGCACTCCGCGAAGACGACGTCGTCGAGCGCCGCCTCGGCGAGGTCCATGCCTGTGAGGCGGCACCGGGTGAGTTCGACGCGTCGCCACTGGAGGCGGAGCGCGCGCTCGTTCGACCAGTCGACGTCCCGGACGGTGGTGTCCGAGAGGTCGGCGAGCTCCGTGGCGACGGGCGGCTCCTCGGCGTCGGCGTCCGGCGGATAGGGAGCGCGCGGCGGCTTCGACACGACCCGAGCATAGGCGCACTAGGATCCCGCGATGCGCATCGCCCTGGCTCTCGCCGCGCTGCTCGCGTCCGCGCCGGGGCCGCCCGTCATCCACGAGCCGTTCACGCCGCTGCCGTGCCCGGCGCACCCGTCGACGACGCTCGCGCTCGAGGGCTGCGCAGAGCGTGCGCTGCTCGCGTCCGACCGCGCGATCGACGCCCGCGTGGCGAAGGCGTACCGCCTGCTCGCGACCACGTCCGGGCAGGCCGCGTTCGTCGCGGGCGAGCGCTCCTGGCTCGCGTACCGCCGCGCCACCTGCGCCGCCGCGGGCGCGTGGTACGCGGGCGGCAGCGCCGAGCCCGTCGTGGTCGCCGACTGCGAGCAGGCGCGCAACGTCACCCACCTGCGCGACCTCGCGGCGCTGCTGCGGGGTCTCGTCCGCTAGACCTCCGCGACTGCGCCCCGTACGATCGGCCGATGCTGCGCAAGAACGCGAAGCTCGAGCTCCTCAAGCGCGTCCCGCTCTTCTCCGGCTGCTCGCGTCGCGAGCTCGACGAGATCGCGGCGATCGCCGACGAGCTGCACTTCCCGGAGGGCACGACCGTGATCCGGGAGGGCGCCGTGGGGCGGGAGCTGATCGTCGTCGTCGAGGGCGGCGTCGAGGTGCGCCGGGGCGGACGACGCGTCGCCCGCAAGGACGGCAGCGACTTCTACGGCGAGGCGGCTCTCCTGACGGGCCGGCCGCGGAACGCGACGGTGACGACGACCTCGCCCGTCGACGCGCTCGTGATCACCGACCGCGCCTTCGACCGCCTGCTCGACCGGTCGCCGTCGATCCGTCGCAAGGTCCTCGCGAGCCTCGCCGAGCGCATCGCCGACTGACCCGGCCGTGGACGCGCCGATCGCGTACGCGAAGAGCGGCGGCGTCCACGTCGCCTACCAGGTGCGCGGCGACGCCGCCGCACCCGACCTCGTCTTCGTCCCCGGGTTCGTCTCCCACCTGGAGTCGCTCGCGGAGGAGCCGTCGCTCGCGCGCTTCGTCCGCCGCCTCTCCTCGTTCGCGCGCGTGACGACGTTCGACAAGCGCGGGACGGGTCTCTCCGACCGCACCGGACGACTGCCGAGCATCGACGACCGCATGGACGACATCCGCGCCGTCATGGACGCGGCGGGGATCGAGCAGGCGTGGCTGTTCGGCGTCTCCGAGGGCGGGCCCCTGACGCTGCTCTTCGCCGCCACCTACCCGGAGCGCGTGCGCGCGCTCGTCCTCTACGGCACGTACGCCCGCGCCCTGACCGAGCCGGGCTACCCGGTCGGAGTGGACGGCGACCGCCTGCGCGCATTCGCGAAGGGGCTCGAGGCCGGCTGGGGCACCGGCAAGGCGCTCGCCGCGTTCGCGCCGAGCCGGGCCGGGGACGAGCGCTTCCGGCAGTGGTTCGCGCGCTTCCAGCGGCTCGCGGCGAGCCCGGCCGACGCCTGCGCCGTGGTCGAGGCGGTCGCCGAGATCGACGTGCGGCACGTGCTGCCGACGGTGACGGCGCCGGCGCTCGTCCTCCATCGCCGCGACGACCGGATGTTCCCGGCGTCGGCCGGGCGCTGGCTCGCCGAGCACCTGCCCGACGGCCGCTACGTCGAGCTCGCCGGCGCCGACCACCTCTTCTGGACGGAGGGCCAGGACGAGCTGCTCGACGAGACGGAGGAGTTCCTGACCGGCACGCGCTCGGCGCCGGACCCCGACCGGGTGCTGGCGACGATCCTCTTCACGGACATCGCCGGCTCGACCGAGCGCGCGGCCGTGCTGGGCGACGCCGCCTGGCGGCGCGTCCTCGACGCGCACGACGCCATGGTGCGCGACGAGCTCGCCCGCTACCAGGGACGCGAGGTGAAGGCGACCGGGGACGGCTTCGTCGCCCGCTTCGACGGGCCGCTGCGAGCGATCCGCTGCGCGCAGGCGATCGTCGCGGGCGCCGGCGCCGTCGGGCTCGAGGTGCGCGCCGGCCTGCACACCGGAGAGTGCGAGCTGCGCGGGTCCGACCTGGGCGGGCTAGCCGTGCACGTCGCCGCCCGCGTCGCCGGCGAGGCGGAGCCCGGCGAGGTGCTCGTCTCGCGCACCGTCACCGACCTGCTCGCCGGCTCCGACCTCCCGTTCGTCGACCGCGGCGAGCGCGAGCTCCGGGGCGTGCCCGGCTCCTGGCGCCTCTTCACCGCCGGCTAGGGCAGCGCCAGCTCGACCTTGCCCTCGTGGCGCGCGATCGACTCGACCCGCACCTCGATCGCGTCGCCGAGCCGGTACCGCCGCCCGGTCGTCCGTCCCACGAGCGCCGACGCGATCGGGTTCAACTCGAAGAACTCGCCGTGCAGCCGCCGCGCCGGCAGGAACCCCTCGAACACGTCGCCGAAGCGGACGAACACGCCCGACCCGATCAGGCCCGTGATCTCCCCCGGCCACACGTGCTCCCACCCCAACTCATAGAGGCGCCGGTCGAGCAGCCACGCGAGGCAGAGCTCGTCGGCGAGGTACTCGACCTGCGCCGCCTCGCGCTCGCGCTCCGACGTGTGCTCGGCGAGGTGCTGGAGGTCCTCCGGCGGCGGGTCGTCGGAGAGGCCGAGCTCGCGCAGGAGCGCCCGGTGGACCACCAGGTCGGGATAGCGGCGGATCGGCGACGTGAAGTGGCAGTACGCGACGCTCGCGAGCCCCGAGTGGCCGAGGTTCCGCGGGTCGTAGCGGGCCTGCTTCAGCGCGCGCAGGACGAGCGCCGGGAACGCCTCCCGCCCGCGACCCGACTGCGCGGTGTACTCCGTGACGCTCGTCGAGATCGCACCTGCCAGCGTCGCCGCCTCCTGCGGCGACAGCCGCGCGGGCGCCGGCGGCGTCGGCACCCCGAGGTCGGCGAGCTTGGCGAGCAGGTGCTCCACCGCCTGCGGGTCCGGGCGCTCGTGCACGCGGTAGAGCGCCTCCCGGCGCCGCGACGCGAGGAACGCGCCGACGCGCTCGTTCGCCAGCACCATCAGCTCCTCGACGAGCATGTGCGCGTGCGGCTCGCCCTCGAGCCACGCGTCGGCGACGCCGCCGTCGCCGTCGAAGCGGAAGGCCACCTCCGGCGTCTGCACCTGGAGCGCGCCGCGCGCGAAGCGCTGCGCCCGCAGCTCGGCGGCCAGCTCGTCGTTCAACGCCAGCGCCTCGACGACCGCCGGCGGCGCCTCGCGCCGCTCCGCCTGCCCGTACGTCAGGCGCGCGTCCGAGCGGATCACCGAGCGGTAGAACTGCGGCTCGCCGTGCGGCGGCAGCTCGACCGTCACGCACAGGCGGTCCTGGTGGGGACGCAGCGAGCAGAGGTCGTCGGCGAGCTCGTGCGGCAGCATCGGCGCCACCGCCCCCGGCACGTATGTCGAGAACGCCCGGCGCGCGGCGCCGCGGTCGAGCGGCGTGCCGGCGCCGACGAAGAACGAGACGTCGGCGATGTGCACCCACGCCCGGATCCCCTCGGGCTCGCGCCGGAACGACAGCGCGTCGTCGAAGTCCTTGGCCGTCTCGGGGTCGACCGTGTAGGTGAGCAGCTCGCGGAGGTCGACCCGTCCCGCCGGGTCCGGGTCGGGCGGGTCGTGGGGCTCGAAGGGCTGGCGTGCGCCGCGCTCGACGAGCAGCGCCTCGAGCACGTTCTCGATCCGGTCGGCGGGGCCGAGCGCCGTCTCCACCTTCGCCCGCCCGCGGCCGGTGCGCACCACCGCCAGATCGCCGGGGCCGAGGTCGCCGATCCCCTTCGACTCGAGCACGAGCGGCACGCCCGGCGTGAAGTACGGCTCGCCGACGACGAGCTTCCCGCGCCGGCCGACCTCGACGACGACCCGGTCGCTCAGCGGCGTCTCAGATGCGGAGGAAGCGGCGCATCGTCAGGCCGGAGCCGAACGCGCCGACGCCGAGCCCGAAGCAGACGACGATCAGCGCGATCACCGGGAAGCTCCAGGCGTGCACGGTCGGGTCGCTCGTCAGGTGGCCCACGACCGCCGGGAGCACGGTCGCCTTCCCGATGATCAGGAAGAAGATCGCGAGCAGCGCCCCCGCCAGGCCGCAGAAGAGCCCCTCGAGCATGAACGGGCCGCGCACGAACCAGTTCGTCGCGCCCACGAGCTTCATCACCTCGATCTCGCGCCGCCTCGAGAAGATCGAGAGGCGGATCGTGTTCGAGATCAGCAGGACGGACGCGACGAGCAGCACCGCCGCGGCGAGGATGAAGAACACGTCGATGTAGTGCGCGACGCGGAGGATCGCGTGCGACTTCTGCTTCGCGTCGTTGACGCTGGCCACGCCCGGCGGCAGGTGCGGCTTGACGATCGAGTTGTAGAGGAGGTCGATCTGGTTCCCCTGCTTCGGCGTCACCTCGAAGGCGTCGGGCAGCGGATTCGCGGGCAGACCCTGGACGAGGTCCGGGTACTCCTTCGCCATGATCTTCAGCGCCTGCGACCTCGGCACGTACGTCACCCCGCCGGCCCGCACGTACGGGTTCGTGGCGAGGCTGCGGGCGAGCGCGTTCTTCTGCGCCGTCGTCGCGCTGTCCTTGAAGTAGACCTTGACCAGCAGCTCCTTCTTCACGTGCGACGACCACGAGTTCATCCACGTGCCGAACCCGATGAACAGGCCGAGCAGGAACATGCTGATCAGCACCGTCATCGTCGCGGCGACCGTCGTCGAGAGGTTCGCCCCGAGCGACCGCCACGCCTCGCCGGTCAGGAGCTTGAGGCGCGCGCTCATTCGCCTGCGTAGCCGCCGCGCCGCTCGTCGCGCGCGAGCCGCCCGTCCTCGAGCTGGATCACGCGCTTGCGCATCTTGTCGACCATCTCCCGGTCGTGCGTGACCATCAGGATCGTCGTGCCGCTGCGGTTGATCCGGTAGAGGAGCTGCATGATCCCCACGGAGGTGTCGGGGTCGAGGTTCCCGGTCGGCTCGTCGCAGACGAGGAGCGGCGGGTGATTGACGAACGCGCGCGCGATCGAGACGCGCTGCTGCTCGCCTCCCGAGAGCTCGTCCGGCAGCGAGTTCGACTTGTGGCCGAGGCCGACCATCGCCAGCACCTCGGGCACCTTCTTGCGGATCGCCGACGCCGACTCGCCCTGCACCTTGAGCGCGTACGCGACGTTCTCGGCCGCCGTCCGGTTCGGCAGCAGCTTGAAGTCCTGGAAGACGCAGCCGATGTTCCGGCGCAGCATCGGCACCTTCGACCGCTTCAGGCGGCTCAGCTCACGGCCCCCGACGACGATCTTGCCGTTCGTCGGCTCGAGCTCCTTCAGGAGCAGCCGCACGAGCGTCGACTTGCCGGACCCGGAGGCGCCGACGATGAAGACGAACTCGCCCTTGTCGATGTGGAACGTCACGTCCCGGAGCGCGACGACGTCCGGCTCGTAGACCTTGGTGACGGAGTCGAAGACGATCATCGACGCGGCCGTCGGGCGCGCGGGGGCGGTCGGCTCATCCACCAGGAGGATCGACGCAGTGTCTGTCAGCTCGGGTTCCTGCACGACGGGGCTGGGACGCCGCCTACCAGGCGCCCGGGTCGAGGAGCTGCGGCCAAGTGTACCCCACGCCTAGTGCGCCTTCGGCGAATGTTGCCGTGTTCCTGGCGCGCGAAAAGCAAGCGATGCAAGGACGCAGGGAGCCCCGGTAGTGGTCACTACCGGGGCGACCGAGGACGCGGCAGCGCGCCGCTTTGCAGCCGCCAGGGACGCGGAGGACATTTGCCGAAGGCGCACTAAACGACCTTCCCGGCGGCGCGGGCGAGCAGGTACTCGCGGATGAACGGGTCGAGCTCGCCGTCGAGGACGGCCTGGGCGTTTCCGGTCTCGTGGCCGGTGCGGGTGTCTTTCACGAGCTGGTACGGGTGGAGGACGTAGGAGCGGATCGACTCGCCGCCGAAGCCGGTGTCGGCGGACCCGCCCCGTTCCTTCGCCAGCAGCGCCTCCCGCTCCTCCTCGGCCCGCTCGACGAGCCGGGCCCGGAGGACGCGCATCGCCGTCTGCTTGTTCGCCGACTGCGACCGCTCGTTCTGGCACTGGACGACGATCCCGGTGGGCAGGTGCGTGATCCGGACCGCGCTGTCCGTCTTGTTGACGTGCTGGCCGCCGGCGCCCTGCGCCCGGTAGGTGTCGATCTTCAGGTCGCCCTCGTCGATCTCGACGTCGCCGTCGTCCGGCAGGAGCGGCGCCACGATCACCGTCGAGAAGGCGGTGTGCCGGCGGTGGGCCTGGTCGAACGGGCTGAGGCGGACGAGCCGGTGCTTGCCGCGCTCGGCCTTCAGGATCCCGTAGGCGTTCTCGCCGCCGACGGTCAGCGTCGCGGACTTGACGCCGGCCTCCTCCCCCGGGCTGACCTCGAGCAGCTCGACGGCGAAGCCGCGCCCCTGCGCCCAGCGCTCGTACATGCGCAGCATCATCTCGGCCCAGTCCTGCGCGTCCGTCCCGCCCGTGCCGGACTGGAGCGTCAGGACGGCGTCGCCCGCGTCGTACTCGCCGTCGAACAGGGCCGCCTCCTGGAGTTGCGCGACCTCCGCCCGGAGCGGCTCGAGCGAGCCCGCGATCTCCGCCTCGAGCTCGCCGCCGTCGAGCTCGGCGAGCCCGCGCGCATCCTCGAAGTCGCGGACGAGCGAGCGGTAGCCCTCGAGGCGGCGCGAGACACGCGCGTGCTCCGCCGATACCTTTGCGGCCCGGGCCTGGTCGTCCCAGAACCCGGCCTGATTCATCTCCGCTTCGAGGTCTCCGAGCCGTCGTTCGAGGGCAGCCGGGTCAAAGGTACTCACGGACCCAGTCCAGCTGGGCCCCGAGCTCAACGAGCTGTTCGGCGAGCGGCTTCCCCTCGTCGGTCATGCCGCCAATCTAGCCGGTCGAGGCGCAGCGCTCGGCCGGCGCCGAGCCGGTCAGCGCCTCGAGCCCGCCGCTGACGTCGACCGAGAAGGCGAGCTCGACGAGCCCGGCCCGGCGCACGGAGAGCCGGACCATGCCGTCCTTCGCCCGGGCGACGCACCCGGCGGACGGCCGCCAGTACGGCGACCAGCGCACCTTGACGAGGTACGAGCCGGGGCCGTCGACGGACGCGACGAGCCGCGAGGACCAGAGCCACAGCACCGTCGCCGGGAAGGGGCCGACGATCAGCGGGCTCGCGTCCGGCAGCTCGTACACGGTCGTGTGCTGCGAGCGGAAGACCGGCACCAGGGCGGTGCGCCCGGAGCGGATCAGCTTCGCCTCGGCGCGCGCGCTGTAGTCGGGCGGCGCGTCGCTCAGGACGACGTAGCGCACACCGAGCCGCCGCAGCCACGACTCGTACTGCCCTGCGCCGAGCGACCTGTCGTAGAGCAGCTCGTTCTGCGGGTAGTCGCTCTGCCGGTACCAGCCGCGCACGATCGGGATGCCGGCATCCGGCAGGTACGCCGCCGGCCAGTGCTCGATCGTGTCCACCGCCTCGACCCTGAACGAGGGGCTCAGGTGCTGCTGGAGGTAGCCGATCGCCGGCTGCCAGTACGCCTGCGAGTGCTCGGCGTCCGACGCGGACTGCACCCAGCTCGACGCGATCGGCGTCACGTTCCACGCCGCCGCCAGCGCGACCACCGGCACGACGAGCCAGAGCGGCCGCCAGTGGCGCAGCGCCATCACCATCAGGGCGAGCGGGAGCGCCGCCAGGCGGATGCGGTCGATGTTCGCGCCGACCGACGACGGCACGAGGTACGCGACGACGACGGCGACGAGGTAGATCGCGAAGAACCCCTGGAGCGGCCGCGCGGCGGGCACCCGCCGCGTCGCGGCGAGCCCGACGGCGCAGAAGGCGATCGCGGAGAGAAGCTGCACGGTCGCGAACGGGAAGCGGCCGCCGTCGCCGAAGAGGCGGTAGAGCAGCAGCTCGACCAGCGCGCCCCCGGCGATCACCGCGACGGGGACGCCGACGTTGCGCAGCGTGCGGCGCGAGACGCCGACGCCGGCGACGACGATCGCCAGCATCGCGAACGCCAGCGGGCTCGCCGCGAGCGTCAGCGCCGCGCCGAGCGCGAAGCGGCCGCGTCGCTGCTGCTGGAGCGCCCAGATCGAGAGCAGCGCGAACGAGACCGCAAGCGCGAACGGGAATGCAGCCGAGAAGACGATGCCGGTCCAGATGACCGCGAACGTGCGGCTGGACGCGCGCGACACCGGCCCCCACTGGCGGAAGACGACGAACGTGAAGGCGAGCGCCGCGGTCGCGATCGACGCGACTGCGAGGATCCTGATCCCAAAGAGGGCGGCGAGCGGGTAGTAGATCAGGCTGTAGGTGATGAACGAGTAGCGGCCCGCGTACCAGAAGTTGTTCCAGAGCTCGAAGCCGTGGCGGAGCAGGAACGTGCGCTGGTACGCATGCGCGGCCCAGTCGACCCCCGGGGGAGCGAGCCAGACGAGAATGGCGGCGAGCGAGCCCGCGACGGCGGTGGAGATCGCCGCCTCGCGGACCAGCACGCGGCGGTCGGGCGTCCTCACATCGAGAGCCTACCGCGCCCGCAGGCGCGACCAGATGGCCGTGTCGGCGCGGACGTCGCCCTTGATGTGGAGGTTGCGCAGGATTCCCTCCCGCTCGTAGCCCGCACGCTCCGCCACGCGCGCCGAGGCCGGATTGCCGACGTCGATCCGCAGCTCGAGCCGCTCGAGCCCGAGCCCGTCGAAGCTCCACGCGGTCAGGAGGCGCAGCGTGCGCACCGCGGCGCCTCGCCCACGCGCCACCGGCGCGAGCATGTAGCCGATCTCGCCCTGACGCCCATCGAGGTCGAGGTCGACGAGCGCGCCGAAGCCCAGGAACCCGCCGCCTGCCCGGTCGCGGATCGAGAAGCCGGCGCAGCTGCCGTCGGACCAGCCGCGTTCGTACCGAGCGATCCAGCGCGACACGAACGCCGCGTCGGCGCCGCGCGGGACGCGCGTGAACGCCAGCACGTCCTCATCGGCGGCGAGCGCCAGCAGGTCGCCGCCGTCCGCCTGCTCGAGGGGCCGGAGGACGATCGCGTCGTCGGCGAGCGGCGGGTCGGGCGGCGCTAGGCGCCGTGGCACTTCTTGAACTTCTTGCCGGAGCCGCAGGGGCACGGGTCGTTCCGGCCGACGTTCTCGAACTCGGAGTTCACCTTCGGGCGCTGCGCGACGGGCGTCGCAACCGACCCGCCGCCCATCGTCGCCGCGGTCGCGACCGCCGAGGTGCCGCCGGCGGCGAGGATCGCGTCGGCGCCCGCGAGCGACGAGTGCTCGTAGCTCATGTTCCCGTTGGCGCCGCCCGCTGCCGCCTGCTGGAGCTGCTCCTCGCCCGCCGTCACCTCGGCGTGGAAGAGCAGGGTGACGACCTCCTCGTGGATCGCGCCGATCAGCTCGTCGAACATGATCGAGCCCTCGTTGCGGTACTCGACCAGCGGGTCCTTCTGCGCCATCCCGCGCAGGTGGATGCCCTCGCGCATGTAGTCCATCGCCTCGAGGTGCTCGCGCCAGCGGACGTCGACGGTCTGGAGGAGGATGAAGCGCTCGAGGTCGCGCATCAGCCCCGCCTCGATCGCGTCGAGCTCCTTCTCGCGCTCCGCGTAGGCGTCGAGCGCGTCGTCGACGAACTCCTGCACGACCTGGTCGCGCTCGAGGCCGCGCAGCTCCTCCTCGGTCACCCCGGTGCCGTAGACGGTGTCCATCGCCTGCACGAGCGAGCCGAGGTCCCACTCGTCGCGGGACTCCTCCATCGTGAAGTTCGCGACGACGTTCGACAGGACCTCGGGGATCCACTCCTCCTTGATGCGGTCGCCGACGTCCTCGCCGCGGAGCACGCGGTCGCGCTCCTTGTAGATCACCTGCCGCTGGACGTTCATCACGTCGTCGTACTTGAGGACGTTCTTGCGCGCGACGAAGTTCTGCTCC
>CAZBYA010000062.1:0-17347 GCA_964496175.1 uncultured Gaiellales bacterium
GCGATCAGCACGAACGCGATCGAGATCAGCAGCGCGATCAGCTCGAGCTTCGTCACGTTCGCGACGAGCGCCATCACGATCACGAGGAACGCGACCGCGAAGTGGATCCGCATGTTCCGCTGCGTGCGGAGCACGTGGATGATCCCCTCGAACGCGAAGTTGAAGGAGTCGAGGATCGTCGGAGCGCGCCGCACGCTCAGCCTCCGAGGTGCGCCTGCTCTCGCGCTTCCATCTCGTCGCCGTGGTCGTAGCCGAGCAGGTGCAGCAGGCCGTGCGTCAGCGGCCGGCGCCAGTCGTCGCCGACCACCTGCGGGCAAAGCACGACGTCGCCGAGCACCCGCGGCAGGCCCGGCGGCAGCTCGTCGCGACCGTCGACCGGGAACGAGAGCACGTCCGTCGCCTCGTCGATCCCCAGGTGCTCGCGCTTCAGCTCCCGCATCTCCTCCGCGCCGACGAAGGCGAGGCCGAGCTCGCCGTCCTCGACCCCCTCGCCCCGCAGCACGGCGCCCGCCAGCTCGACGGCTCCCTCGGAGTCGACCTCGACGCCGCTTCGATTGGAGACCTCGACCGCGATCATCGGTTCTGCTCGTCCGTGTGCTCCTTGTAGGCCTCGACGATCCGCTGCACGAGCTTGTGGCGCACGACGTCCCGGTGCCCGAATCGAACGAATGCGATGCCGTCGATGCCGTCGAGCACGTCCTGGACGTGCACGAGGCCGGAGCGCTGCTCGCGCGGCAGGTCGATCTGCGTCACGTCGCCGGTGACGACGACCTTCGAGCCGAAGCCGAGCCGCGTCAGGAACATCTGCATCTGCTCGGGCGAGGTGTTCTGCGCCTCGTCGAGGATGATGAAGCTGTCATTCAGCGTGTTGTGGGTGACGAGGAAGTCCTCGGTCACGTACAGCGAGTCGGCGGCCCCCACCTGGATGCACACCGTCTCAGCCCGGCCCGCAGGCTCGATCGATTCGATGAACCGCATCGGCCGGCCGCCGCCGTCACGCCGGTAGGCCTCGAGCTTCCGCCCGAGGCGGAAGGGGTCGATGCCGCTCGGTACGCGGATGTCCATGACGAACGAGTCGTGGCGACACTCGACGGCGCGCCCACGCGCGTTTCCGGCGGCTCGGCCCGCGGCCGCGCGGCGACGCCAGTACGCGACGCCGCCGAGAGAGCGAACGAGGTACACGACGTCGTCCTTGAGCCGCTCGGAGCAGGTCGTGTACTGGATCCGGCAACTGCGACCCTGTTGCGTGACGGGTCCGCCGTCGCTGTCGAGGAGACCCTGCAGCAGTGCGACGCGGACGTCCGCGGAGTTGTGCATGTACGCCGGCGGAATGAACTTCGTGTAGGAGTACGTGCCTGCGAGCCCGAGCTCGCGCAACGCCGCCGTCACGGGGTTGGCGACGATGACCCCTCCGCGTCCGCCGTGGACGTTCCGGAGCACGTAGTCGTAGCCGGACTTGTGGGCGAGCTCGATTCCGTCGAGAGCCGCCTCAAGCGCCTCGACCAGCTCGGGGTCGGACGTCGCGAACGTCGGCGTCGTCGTGCCGGTGAGGCAGCCGTCACCCAGCAGGAGCCCCAGCGCATAGGGGTCGATCGGGACGTCGCACGGCTCGAACTCCACGGCGGAGGACACGAGCGGCAGCTCGAAGCGGTGCCTGTGGGCAGCTCGCAGCCGACCTGCCATCTCTTGCGTCTCGAGCACACGGCCGGGTTTTCCACGGGCCCGGTCCTCTGCTGTCCAGACCTGCCAGAGGTGCTCGGCGCAACAGAGTGTCGAGGCGCCGTCCTGCGCGCTCACGCGAAAGATCTCCTTCGCCCCCTGCGGATAGACGCCGAGCACCGGCGTCGGTCGGCCGTCGGAGCCGACGACGAGATCCCCCACCCGCAGGCTCCCGATGGGACGGAAGCCGCCGGGTGTGAGCACGGCGGTGTCGAGCGGCTGCGCGCGCCCACGCATGAACGCCAGCGGGGCCACCTCGATCGTGCCGCGCTCCATCAGGTTGTTCGCGCGGTCGGGATCGAGCATGTCGTAGAGCGCGTCGAAGAGCGGGCGAAGGTACGGGTCGACCTTCGCCATCAGGTCGCCCGGGAGGAAGCCGAGCCGCTCCCCCGCCTCGACCGCGGGGCGCGTGAGGATGATCCGCGCCACCTCGCGCTCGTGCAGCGCCGCAACGGCGAGCGCCATCGCGAGGTACGTCTTCCCGGTGCCGGCGGGGCCGATCCCGAACGTCACCGTCGACCGGCGGATCGCGTCGACGTACTGCTTCTGCGTCACCGTCTTCGGCGAGATCTTCTTCCCCCGGTGGCGCCAGACGACTGAGTCGAACACCTCGCGCACGTCCTGGTCGGCCTCGAGCGCCCCGAGCACCGCGTCGACGGTGTGCGCGCCGATCTGGTGGCCTCCCTCGACGAGCTCGACGAGCTCGTCGATCACCGACCGCGCCTCGGCGACGTGGCGCTCGTCGCCTTCCAGCGTGAGCTGGTTGCCACGCAGCCGGATCGTGCAGTGCAACCGCTCGCGCAGCGCCTCCAGCACGCCGTCCGAGATCCCGGCCAGCTCGGCCGCGACGGCGTTCGAGACGTCGAGCGTGTCCTGCACGGGGTCCAGTGTAGGTTGCCCGGATGGCGAGGAAGTGGTGGACGCTGGTCGCCGTGTGCATCGCGACCTTCATGCTCCTGCTCGACATCACGATCGTGAACGTCGCCCTGCCGGCGATCGAGCACGCCCTGCACGCGTCGTTCTCCGACCTCCAGTGGGTGGTCGACGCCTACGCGCTGGCGCTCGCCACGTGCGTCCTCACTGCCGGCTCGCTCGCCGACCTCTTCGGCCGGAAGCGCCTCTTCCTGCTCGGCATCGTCCTCTTCACCGTCGCCTCGGCGGCCTGCGGGGCGGCGACCGACCCACTGTTCCTGATCGTCGCGCGCGGCATCCAGGGCCTCGGCGGCTCGCTGATGTTCGCGACGGCGCTCGCACTGCTCTCCCAGGAGTTCCACGGCAAGGAGCGCGGCTCGGCGTTCGGCATCTGGGGGGCGACGATCGGCGCCGCCGTCGCGATCGGGCCGCTCGCGGGCGGGATGCTGACGTCGTGGCTGTCGTGGCGCTGGATCTTCCTCGTCAACATCCCGATCGGCGTCCTCGCCGTCGTCCTCTCCGCGCGCGAGCTCCACGAGTCGAAGGACCCGGAGCACAGCCGCCTCGACCCGGTCGGCCTCGTCACCCTCACCGTCGGCCTGCTCTGCCTGATCCTCGCCCTGATCGAGGGCAACCGGCACGGCTGGTCGAGCGCGCTGATCCTCGGGCTCTTCGCGGGCGCCGCCGTCGCGCTCGGCGCGTTCGTCGCCGCGCAGGCGGTCGAGCGGACGACCATGATCGACCTCTCGCTGTTCCGGCGACCGGCGTTCGTCGGCGCGCAGACGACGGCCTTCGCGATCTCCTCGTCGATGTTCGCGATGTTCCTGTACCTGACCCTGTACCTCCAGGACGTGCTCCGCCTCTCGCCGCTCGCGACGGGCATCCGCTTCCTCCCGCTGAGCGCGATCTCGTTCTTCGCCGCGCCGCTCGCCGGCCGGTTGTCGGCGAACGTGCCCGTGCGCGCGCTGCTCGGCCTCGGGCTCGCGCTGAACGCGGTCGCGATGTGGCTGATGAGCCGGCTGACGACGGGGTCGCACTGGACCGTCCTGCTGCCGGGGTTTCTGATCGGCGGTGTCGGCATCGGGTTCGTCAACGCGCCGCTCGCGGCGACCGCCGTGTCGACCGTGCGCGTCGAGCGGGCAGGGATGGCGTCGGGGATCAACAACACCTTCCGGCAGATCGGCATCGCCACCGGGATCGCCGCCCTCGGCGCGATCTTCGCGTCGAAGACGGGCTCGTCGCAGCACCCGTCGCGCGCAGCGTTCGTGCACGGCCTGCACGACATCCTGCTCGTCGGCACGGCGGTCGCGGCCGCCGGAGCGCTCCTCGCGCTCGCGCTCGTGCGGCGGCAGGACTTCGTCGCGTCAGGCCCGCAGGCCGGCTGAGAACGCGCGCACCGCCTCGCCGATCCGCGGTGCGTCGCGCACCCGGGCGAGACCGTGGTCGGCGCCCTCGAGCTCGAGCACGTGCTCGGTGAGCTCGCGCGCGACCGCGCCGTCCCACACCGGATCCTCGGTCCCGCCGACGAGGAGCAGCTGCCTGCTCGACCGGAGCGCGGCCACCAGATCAGGGTTCGCCAGCCCGGGTGTCAGGCACACGGCCGGCACCTCGAACGGCGCCGCCTGGTTCCCGAGCGACTTTGCGATCACGAGGTCGGCTGGGCCCGCGGCCGCCAAGCACTCCCGGACGAAACGGCGCCGGTCGCGCGTCTCGTCGAGGTACTCGTACCAGAGCAGCCGCACACGCCACCCGGCCGCGAGGAGCGGCTCGAACGCGTACCAGACGGCCGGCATGCCGCCGAGCATCGCGCCCGGCAGGACGACGGCGGTCGGCCCCTCGCCCTCGTAGTCGTATGCCGGGCAGACGCCGAGGTCGACGCGCCGGATCACGCGAGCTTCTCGCGGACGAGCTGGCTGACGGCCGAGCCGTCCGCCCGTCCCGCGATCTGCGGCATCACGTCGGCCATCACGCGGCCCATGTCGCGCACGTTCGTCGCCTTCACCTCGGCGATCGCGTCGTCGACGATCCGCTCGAGCTCCTCCTCGGTCAGCGGCTCCGGCATGAACTCCTCGAGGATCGCGAGCTCGTTCTCCTCCTGCTCCGCCTGCGCGTCGCGGCCCCCGCTGCGGAACGCCTCGGCCGCCTCGAGCCGTTTCTTGCGCTCGCGCTGGAGCACCTGGAGCTCCTCCTCCTCGGAGAGCGGCCGCTGGAGCTCCTTCTCGGCGGAGCGGAGGCTCGCGAGGATCAGGCGCAGCGCGTCGCGGCGGTCGGTGTCGCGCGCGAGCATCGCGTCCTTGACCTCCTGCTCGATCTCGGCGATCAGGGTCATCGCTCCCATCCTCCCAGGATGTGCCAGTGCAGGTGGAAGATCGTCTGCCCCGCGGCCGGCCCGACGTTCACCTGCACCTGGTAGTCGGTCAGACCGACCCGCTCCGCCGTCGCCGCGACGAACTCGAGCATCCGCTTCGCCTCGTCCGGCGGGAACGCGCGGACGTCGCGGAAGGTGTCGACGTGCCGCTCCGGCAGCACGAGGATGTGCACGGGAGCGAGCGGGTTGATGTCGCGCACGGCGACGAAGCCGTCGCCGGCGTGGACGTGATCGCCCTCGCGCACGAGGGTGCAGAAGAGGCAGTCCTCACGCGGCTGCACGGATCCCCTCCTCCGTCACGGCGGCGGCGCGGACCCGGACGAGCTCCCCGACGGGCGCGTCGACGAGCCAGGGCGAGTAGTCGTCGCCGTAGCCGCGGCCGGGACGATCGACGAGCACCGTGTCGTGCGCACCGAGCTTGCGCTCCCAGCGCCGCCGGCAGAGCTCGTGCGAGAGCGCCCGCAGCCGCGCGCCGCGCTCCTTCTTCACGGCCGGCGGCACCGGGTCGTCCGCCTGCGTGACGGTTCCCGGCCGCGGCGAGTACGGGAAGACGTGCACCTTCGTCAGGCCCGCGCGCTCGACGGTGGCGAGCGTCCGCTCGAACGCCGGCTCGTCCTCCGCCGGGAACCCGACGATCACGTCGCTCGTCAGGTTGAACTCGCCGGCCAGCGGCTCGAGACGCCGGAGGTACGTCGCCGTCGTGTACCGGCGACCCATCGCGCGGAGGACGCCGTCGTCGCCGGACTGGAGCGGCACGTGCAGGTGCCGGCTCGCCGTGGGCGTCTCGCGCAGCGCGTCCACGAGCGCCTCGCTGACGTGGTTGATCTCGATCGAGCTCAGGCGCAGCCGCTCGAGCCCGGGCGTCGCGCCGGCCTCGCGCACGAGCCGAGGCAGGTCGAAGCCTGCGGCACGGTCGCGGAAGCAGCCGAGGTTGATGCCGGTCAGGACGACCTCGCGATGCCCCTGTGCGACGCGACGGCGGATCTCGTGCAGCACCGCCTCCGCGCTGCGGCTGCGCGACGCGCCGCGGACGCGTGGGATCACGCAGAACGCGCACGAGAACGAGCAGCCGTCCTGGATCTTCACGAACGCGCGCACGCGGTCGATGCGCGCGTCCGCCTGGACGCAGCCGATCGCACCGACGTCCCCGGCGACGAAGGCGGCGGTGTCCTCGCTCCGTCGCGAGACGACGGTGACGTTCGGCGGCAGGCTCGCGAACGCCTCGCCGCCGAGGTTGGCGCCGCAGCCGGTGAGGTACACGCGCCGGTGGGCGCGCGCGGCGCGGGCCGCCGCCTTGCGGCTCTTGACGACGGCCTCGTTCGTGACGCAGCACGTGCTGATCACGGCGACGTCCGCACGCGCGTCGTCGCGCTCCTCGTGCCCGTCGGCGAGCAGCGCCTCGCGCACCTCGTGCACGTCGGCGTGCGAGACCTTGCAGCCGAGGAAGTCGACGCGGAACGTCGCCACGCGCGCATCGTAGGGCTTTACGGACGGCGGTACAGGTCCGAAGCCCACCCGTCGAGCGTCCGTCGCTCGACGTGGTCGTACCCCGCGAGGCGCGGCCGCTCCGGTTCCAGGTACCCCGACGTGACGAGGATCTCCGCGTCGATGCGCGCCGGCAGGGCGAGCACGGCGTCGCGCGAGATGTTCGCCACCACGGTCCGCGCCGCGGGCAGCGCGTCGTCCGGCCCGACGGGGAGCGCCTCGACCTCGACGCCGTTCGCGGCCGCGTTCGCGAGCGTCGCCTCCACCGAGGCGGCCTCCACGTCCACGGCGACGACCGGGGCGAACCCGAGCAGCGCGGCCGCGATCGACAGCACGCCCGAGCCGCAGCCGACGTCGAGCAGCGGGCCCGGCTCCAGCGCCTGGAGGTGCGCGAGGCAGAGCTGCGTCGTCGGGTGAGCGCCGGTGCCGAACGCACGGCCCGGGTCGACGACGACGGCGAGCGCATCGGCCGGCGGCCGCTCCCACGGCGGCCCCACCCACAGCCGGCCGACGCGCACGGGCCGATGGAAGGCGCGCCAGCCGTCCTCCCAGCCCGCCGCGACGTCGCTCCCGCGCGCGCCGCCGAAGACCAGCCACAGGCGCTCCTCGCCGCCGGCGTCGGTGTACGCGACGAGCTCGACGCCGCCGTCGCGGTCGACCTCCTCGAAGCCGTCCGGGAAGAGCTCGAGCATCGCGGCCCGCGCCTGCTCCAGGTTCTCGGGCGCCACCTCGACGGCGACTCTGCGCAGCCCGTTCAGCGGAACGCGCTCTTCAGCTTCTCGAAGAAGCTCTCGTCGGTGCGGTAGGTGTGCTCGTCGCTCGCGGCGTCGAACTGCTCGAGGAGGCGCCGCTGCTCGTCGGTCAGCCGCCGCGGGACGGACACGTTGACGAGCACACGGTGGTCGCCCCGGCCGAACCCCTGGAGCACGGGCATGCCCTTCCCTCGCAGCACGCGCACCTCGCCGGGCTGCACGCCCGCCGGCAGCTCGAGCTCGACCGACCCGTCGAGCGTGTCGACGGAGACGGTCGCACCCAGGGCGGCCTGCACGATCGTCAGGTCGACCTGCGAGTAGACGTCGTTGCCCTCGCGCACGAAGCGCGGGTCCGGGCGGACGCGGACGAGGACGTAGGCGTCGCCCGCGCGGCCCCCGAGAGCGCCGGCGTGGCCCTCGCCGCTCAGGCGGATGCGCTGACCGTCGTGGATGCCTGCCGGGATGTCGACCTTCAGCGCGCGCTGCTCGATGACGCGGCCGGCGCCGTCGCACGCCTTGCACGGGTGCTCGACGACCGCGCCGCGGCCGCCGCAGCGGGGGCACGTCTGCGCGCGTACGAACTCGCCGAAGACGCTGCGCGAGACCTGGTGGAGTTGCCCCGTGCCCCCGCAGCGGTCGCACTGGGTCGGCTGCGTCCCCGGCTCGACGCCGTTCCCGCCGCACGTCGAGCAGGCGACGCCGAGCTCGAACGGCACCGGGACGGTCGTTCCCCGCGCCGCGTCGACCAGCTCGATCGTCACCTCCGCCGCGACGTCCGCGCCGCGGCGACGCCCACCGGCGCCGCGCATCGCTGCGCCGAACAGGTCGTCGCCGAAGAAGGCGGAGAAGAGGTCGCTCAGGCCGCCGATGTCGAAGTGCGTCGGCGTGAAGCCTCCCGAGCGCAGGCCGGCGTGGCCGTAGCGGTCGTAGAGCGCCCGCGTCTCGGAGTTCGTCAGCACCTCGTACGCCTCGGTCACCTCGCGGAAGCGCGCCTCCGCGTCCGGCTCGTCGGACACGTCGGGGTGCAGACGGCGCGCGAGGCGCCGGAACGCCTTCTTGATCGTTGCTTCGTCCGCGTCGCGGGGGACGCCCAGGACTTCGTAGTAGTCGCGCTCGCTCGTCGCCATCAGTCGTCGACGTAGACGTCCTCGACGAACCGCGACAGCTCGTACGCCGCCGAGCGGACGGAGCGCAGCGCCTTCTCGTAGTCCATGCGCAGCGGCCCGAGCAGGCTGACGGTGCCGAGCGTCCGGTGCGGCAGGCCGTAGGTGGAGCCGACGAGCGCGAGCTCGCGCAGGCCCGGCTGCTCGAGTTCCTCGCCGACGCGGGCGAACGTGCGACGCGTGTCGAGGCGCTGCGCGAGCACGCCCAGCAGCGTCGCGCGCTGCTCGAGCGCCTCCATCAGGCTCCGGTAGGCGCCGATCTCGTCGCCCCGCAGCTCCTCGAGCAGCCCGGCCGTGCCGCCGACGTAGAGGCGGCGGTCCTCGTCCGCGGCGTGCTCGAAGGCGGTGCGCACCTGCGCCAGGAACTCTCGCTCGACGTGGCTCAGGCCGGGATCGTCGAACGCATGCTTGGCGATCCGCGAGCCGAGCCGCGCGCCGGCGACGCGGTCGTTCAGGTAGTCGGCCGCCCACGCGACGAGGCCGGGGTCGAGGGGATGCGGGAAGACGTAGCGGACATTCGTGACGCCGCCCGTCGACGTGATCACGACCACCATCACCACCGCCGGCTGGAGGAGCAGCACCTCGACGTGCTTGACCGTCGAGCCCTCGAGCGGCGGCGCGGAGACGAGCGCGAGCAGCCGCGTCACCTGGGAGAGCACCTCGGTCGTCGCCTGCAGCGCCTCCTCGACCTCCGCGCGCGCGTCCTCCAGCCCGAGCACGAGCTCTCCCGGCCTCGGCTCCTGGCGCGACAGCAGCTCGTCGACGTAGAGGCGGTACCCCGCCTCGGTCGGCACACGGCCGGCGGAGGTGTGCGGGTGCGTGAGCAGGCCGAGCCGCTCCAGCTCCGCGAGCTCGGAGCGCACCGTCGAGGATGAGACCGCGAGGCCGCAGCGCTCGACCAGCGTCTTCGAGCCGACCGGCTGCCCGGTGGCGACGTACTCCTCGACCAGGTGGCGGAGCACCTCGCGCTGGCGCTGGGTGACGACGACGCTCACGCGCACCATGGTAGGCGGCGCACCCGAGCGACCGCGGGCTCGCGCGGCGAAGAGCTACGCCAGGAGGCGCGCCGTGACGCCGCCGCCGAGGAACCGGCCGCGCCGCGTCAGCGCCAGCGCGCCGCCGGTCGCGGTCGCGAGTCCGAGCCGCTCTGCCTGCGCGAGCTCCGTCGCGTCGACGGCCTCCGCGAGGCCCGCGAGCGGCAGCGGCTCGTCCAGGCGCAGGCCGAGCATCAGCCGCTCGGTGCGGCGAACCGCCGGCGACAGGTCCTCGACGTCACAGGTGGGCACGCGTCCCGCCTCGAGCGCCGCCACGTAGCGGGCGAGCGAGGGCGTCGTCCGCCACCGTCGGTCCTCGATTGTGCTGACCGCGCCCACGCCGAGACCGAGGTAGTCGTCCCCGAGCCAGTAGCCGAGGTTGTGCCTGGCCCGCAGGTCGCGTCCGCCCACGCGCCCGGCCGCGAGACAGAAGTTGGCCGTCTCGTACCAGCGGTACCCGGCGGCGGTCAGCGTCTCGACGACGTGCTCGAAGTACGACTCCAACGCGTCCGCCTGGCGCCCGAGCTCGGCTCCGTGGGCGTGCGTGAAACGGGTTCCCGGCTTCGCTTCGAGCTCGTACGCGGAGAGGTGCTCCGGCTCGAGGGCCAGCGCCTCGGCGAGGTCGCGTGCGAGGTCGGAGGGCTCCTGGCCCGGGATCCCGTAGATGAGATCCAGCGAGATGTTGTCAAATCCGGCATCACGGAGACGGTAGACGGCGCACCGGACGTCGCCGGGTGAGGCAACGCGGCCGAGCACCTCGAGCAACCGCTGCTCGAACGTCTGGGCCCCCAAGGAGACACGCGTGACGCCGGCCTCCAGCAGCAGGGCCGCCAGCTCGCCCGTGACCGTCTCGGGGTTCGCCTCGACCGTCAATTCCGATGCCGCGGGCAGCGCGGCGAGCAGGCGCGCCAGTGCCTCTCGCCGCGTGAAGGTGGGCGTGCCGCCGCCGAGGTAGACGGTCTCCACCGGCTCGGCGAGCAACGGCCGACGCAGCTCGAGCTCCCGCAGCACGGCGTCGACGTAGCGGTCGTGCTCGCCGTGGCGGTCGACGACGGTGACGAAGTCGCAGTAGCCGCAGCGCGACCCGCAGAACGGCAGGTGCACGTAGAGGTGGCGCGCGCCGCTCACGGGCCCACCGATCGCCGCGGGCGCGGGACCAGCTCGCCGCCGCAGTTCGGGCAGACGTGGGCCATCGCCTCGGCGCACCCGGGGCAGAACGTGCACTCGTACGAGCAGATCGCGGCGTCGCCGTCGGGCGCGAGCGCCGCGTCGCAGCGCTCGCAGCGGGTGCGCAGCTCGAGCGCCACCGCTACCGCTTCGAGGTGTCGTTGAGGTTCAGCACCGCGAGGAACGCCTCCTGGGGTACCTCGACGCCGCCGACGGACTTCATCCGCTTCTTCCCCGCCTTCTGCTTCTCGAGCAGCTTGCGCTTCCGGGTGATGTCGCCGCCGTAGCACTTCGCGAGCACGTCCTTGCGGCGCGCCTTCACCGTCTCGCGCGCGATGATCCGGGCGCCGATCGCAGCCTGGATCGCGACGTCGAACATCTGCCTGGGGATCTCCTCCCGCAGCTTCTCGACCAGCGCCCGCCCGCGCTCGTAGGCAAGCTCGCGGTGCACGATCAAGGAGAGCGCGTCGACCGGCTCGCCGCCGACCAGGATGTCGACGCGCGCGAGGTTGCCGGCGCGGAACCCGGCGAGGTCGTAGTCGAAGCTCGCGTACCCCCGCGTCCGGGACTTCAGCTGGTCGTAGAAGTCGAGGACGATCTCGGCGAGCGGAACTTCGTATGTCAGGTGCACGCGCTCCGGCGAGAGGTACTCGAGGTGGTCGAACTTGCCTCGCCGGTCGTTGCACAGCTCCATCACGGTCCCGACGAACTCCTTGGGGACGATGATCGACGCGCGGATGTAGGGCTCCTCGACCTCGTCGAAGGAGTCGGGCAGATCGGCGGGCGTGTGCACCTCGACCCACTCCTCGTGGAGCGGCTTCACGCGGTAGGCCACGTTCGGCGCCGTGACGAGCAGGTCGAGGTCGAATTCGCGCTCGAGGCGCTCGCGCACGATCTCCATGTGCAGCAGGCCCAGGAACCCGCACCGGAACCCGAAGCCGAGCGCCTGCGACGTCTCCGGCTCGTAGAAGAGGGCGGCGTCGTTCAGCTTCAGCTTTTCCAGCGCGTCCCGCAGCTCGGGGTAGTCGTCCGAGTCGGTCGGGAACAACCCGGCGAACACCATCGGCTTCACGTCCTTGTAGCCGGGGAGCGGCGCCGACGCACCGCCGCGGTTCGACGTGAGCGTGTCGCCGACCCGGAGCTCGGACACGTCCTTGAGCCCGGTGATCACGTAGCCGACCTCGCCGGCGCGCAGCTCCCCGACCGGGCGCATCGCCGGCGTCATGAAGCCGATCTCCTGCGCCTCGAAGCGCGTCCCGAGCGCCATCGCGCGCAGCTGCTCGCGGGCACGGAAGACGCCGTCGACGACGCGCACGAACGCCACCACGCCGCGGTACTGGTCGTAGGACGAGTCGAAGATGAGCGCCCGCGCGGGGGCCGAGTCGTCGCCCGCCGGGGCCGGGATCCGCTCCACGATCGCGTCGAGCACCGCCTCGACGCCCTGCCCGGTCTTCGCCGAGATTCGCAGCACCCGCTCGGCGGACTCGCCGATCAGGTCGGCGACCTCCAGCGACGCGCGCTCGGGGTCGGCCTGCGGCAGGTCGATCTTGTTCACCACCGGCACGATCTCGAGATCGTTCTCGATCGCGAGGTAGGCGTTCGCGAGCGTCTGCGCCTCGATCCCCTGCGCCGCGTCGACGACCAGCAGCGCGCCCTCGCACGCCTGGAGGGAGCGCGAGACCTCGTACGTGAAGTCGACGTGACCGGGCGTGTCGATCAGGTTCAGCTCGTGGCCCTTCCACTGCACGCGCACGGCCTGCGCCTTGATCGTGATGCCGCGCTCGCGCTCGAGCTCCATCGTGTCGAGCAGCTGATCGCGCATCTCCCGCGCCGACACCGTCTCGGTCAGCTGGAGGATGCGGTCGGCGAGCGTCGACTTGCCGTGGTCGATGTGCGCGATGATCGAGAAGTTGCGGATGTGCTGCTGGTCCATGGCCGCTCAGCCGCGGCGGAGACGGCTGCGCAAGGAGAGTAGCGTCTGCATCTCGTGCACCCGGAGCGCCCGGCAGGCGCCCAGGTAGACGGCCGTCGCGGCGGCGAGCGCCGGCAGCAGGGACACGACCTGGCCGCCGAAGGACCTTCCCGCGGCGGCGTCGAGCGTCACCCAGACGCCGTACGCCACGGCGCCTGCCGCAGCCGATGCGACGAGCACCCGCACGAACGCGGACGCGACACCGCCGAGCTCGATGCCGCCGAGCCTGCGGCGCAGCAGGACGATCAACGCCGCAGTGCCGGCCAGGTTCACCACCGACGTGCCGAGCGGGATCCCCCAGATGCCGAGCGGCGAGAACGCCACGTCGAGGATCGCGTTCACGAACAGGTTGGCGAGGGCGACCATCGTCGGCGCCCAGTTCTCCTGCAGGCTGAAGAACGAGCGGTTCAGCATCAACATCGCACCGTTGAAGGTCAGCCCTGCGCTGAAGGCGGCGAGGCAGGCTGCGACGACCGGCGTCTGTCCCGGCGTGAATGCGTGCCGCTGGTAGATGACCCGGACGATCGGCTCCGCGAGGACCGCCGAGACGACGCTCGCCGGCACGAGCAGGAACGCGATCTGCCTGAGGCCCATCGCGGTCGTGCTCCTGAAGCCGCCCAGGTCGCCGCGCGCGGCGAAGCGGGCGAGCGACGGGAACAGCACGGTCGCCACCGCGACCGAGAACATCCCCTGCGGGAGCATGTAGATGCGGAAGGCGGCGGTGATCGACGCGGGCGCGTTCTGGCTGACCAGCCAGCTCCCGATCGTGCCGTCGATCAGCGCGTTGATGTTGATCAGTCCGAGCCCGAGCGTCACCGGCAGCATCAGCCGGAAGACCTGGCGGACAGCGGGGTCGCGCCAGTCGATCACCAGCTGCAGGCGGCCGTCCTTGCCGCGCAGCCACGGCACCGGCAACAGCACCTGGACGACAGTGCCGACGAGGATCGAGACCGCGTAGACGTACAGCTTGTGGTCGACGCCGTGCGCGTGCGGGATCCCGAAGACGAGCCCGGCGATGATCACGAGGTTCCACGCGACCGGCGAGAGCGCGGGGATCGAGAACTCGTCGTACGTGTTGAGGATCCCGACGACGATCCCCGAAACCCCGAGCAGCGCCACGATCGGGAAGAGCACCTGCGAGAGCCCCACGAGCAGCGCGTGGTCGCGCGGGTAGAACGCCGGCATCACCCACGGCGCGATCACGATGAAGAGCGCGGTGAAGCCGCCGAGGCCGAGCAGGGTCAGCCAGACGAGGCTCGAGGCGACGCGCCAGGCCCGCTTGCGCTCCCCTTTCTCGATCAGCTCGCTGAACACCGGCACGAACGCCGCGGAGAGCGCCGCGTCCGCGACGAGCGCGCGCACCGTGTTCGGGACGAGGAACGCCATCTCGAACGCGTTCACCGGCCCGCGCACGCCGAAGTAGCTCTTCGCCACGATCTCGCGCGCGAGCCCGAGGATGCGCGACAGCCCGGTGGCGAGCGAGAAGACGGCCGTCGTCCACGCCAGCCGCGGCCGGTCCTCCCCGGGCGTCGCGGTCGGGTCGAGCCGCTCGCGCGGCAGCACCATCGTGGGCTGGTCCGGGTCGGCGAAGGTCGGCGTCTCGGCGCGACGGTCGTAGCCGGGCGGGAACTCCCCGAAGTCCCAGGTGGGCTCCCCGCGTGCGCGCCGGCGCTCGTTGCGCTCGCGCAGGCGGTCGAGCCGCGCCTGCGCCCGCTCGCTCTCGTCCATCGCCCGGAGCATAGGGAGCGTCACCGTCGGAGCCGAGCCGCTGCTACCCTGAGCGGCCGCCGATGCCGAACATCAAGCAGCAGCGCAAGCGTGTGCGGGTGGCCGCCGAGGAGCGGCTCGAGAACCTCCGCTACCGCTCGACGATCAAGACGCTGACCAAGCGCCTCGAGGCGGCGGTCACCGACGGCGACGCCGCGACGATCGACGCGGAGCACCGGAACCTCGTCAAGCTGATCGACCGCGCGGTCGCGCGCGGCGCCCTCCATCGCAACACGGGCGCCCGCAAGAAGGCTCAGGCCGCCCGCGCCGCCGCCGGCGCCGAGTCCTAGCTCGGGCTCGTGATCTCGACCAGGGCTCGCTCGAGCTCGAGGTCGTTCGCGAGGCGCGAGCCGCCCTTCAGCGCATGGTCGAGGTCGGCAAGCCTGACGACGGCGCCGCGGAGCTCCTCCTCGCTGTAGTTGCGGGCCTGCGCGTACAGCTTCTGGACGTAGAACGGATGCAGCTTCAGCTGCGCCGCCGCGTCCTTCGGCGAGACGCCCTCCGTGTCGAGTCGCTGGACGGTGCGGATGCGGCCGAGGTGGTTGGCGAGGGTGCCGACGAGGCGCGGGATCGTCTTCGAGCGAGGGTCGCCCGTCCGCTCGAGCATCCGCTCCGACGCGCGCAGCACGCCGGCGACGTCGCGCGCACCCCACGCGTCGGTGAGCGCGAAGCCCGGCGAGGATGCGCGCGGCGGCACCAGCGCCTCGACCTCCGCGTCGGTGATGCGGTCGCCGTCCGCCCACGTCGCGAGCTTGTCGACCTCCGTCGCGAGCTCGTACAGGTCGTCGCCGACGAGCTCGAGCAGCAGGCGGCACGCCTCCGGGTCGACGGGGGTGCCGCGCAGCTTGAACTGCTCGGCGACCCAACCCTGGAGCCCGCGCTGCGCGACGTCCCAGATCAGCACCTCGCCGCTCGGCGCGACCGCCTTCGCCACCGGCGCGTCCTTCTTCAGCTCGCCGCCGACGAGCGCCAGCGTCGTGCCGGGCGCGGGCGACGAGAGGTACGCGGCGAGCACCTTCGCGTCCGGGGCCTTCCAGGCCTCGACGCCCTCGACGAGGACGAGCCGCGCGCCGGCGCCGAAGAGCCCCATCGCGTTGCAGGCCGCCACCGCATCGTCCCCGCTCGTCTCCGTCGCGTCGTGCAGCTCGACGGCGTCCGCCTCGAAGCGGGCGCGCAGCCGCGCGACGGCGCGGTCGACCTTCGGCCGGTCGCTGCCCGCGATCAGGTACGCCGGCTTGAGCTCGTCCGCCACGGCCGCCAAGCATAGGCGGCCGCGACGAGCGCGACGGCCGCGGCCAGGGACGCGCCGCGGCCGGAGGCCTGCGCGAACGGGACCGCCGCGACGGCGCGCGCCGCGAAGGCGATGTACGCCGCCACCCACCCGTTCGCCCACGCGAGCGTCGCAGCGAGCGAGGGTGAGACGGAGTCGACGGCCGCTGCCGCGAACGCGAGCCCGAGCAGGGGCCCCACCGCCGGCTCGACGACGGCGTTCGCGACCACGCCGAGCAGCGGTACCGCGCCGAACTGGAGCCAGAGGATCGGCGCGGTCGCGACGCTGCACGCGAGCGACACGGACGCCGTCTTCGAGACGCGCCCCGGCAGCGGGTAGCCGCCGAGGCCGCCCTCGAGCGCCCGCGCGAAGAGGAAGATCGCGCCGACGGCGGCGAAGGAGAGCTGGAAGCCCGGGTCGTAGAGCGCGTACGGGCTCCAGGCGAGCAGGGCCACCGCCGCGAGCAGCAGGACGTGCCATGGGTCGCGCTCGCGCCCGAGCAGCCAGCCGATCGACATCGCCACGCCCGAGATCGCCGCCCGGATCACGGACGCCTGCGGACCGACGGCGAGCACGTACGCGAGGATCGCGGCCACCGCGGCGCCGTGGCCCCAGGCGCGCGGTGCGCCGAGCAGCAGCGCGAGCAGGAGCATGCCGCTCGCCAGGAGCACGACGTTCTGGCCCGAGACGGCGAGCAGGTGGAAGAGCCCGGAGCGGCGGAAGCTCCGCTTCAGGTCGGCGGAGAGGCCGTCGGCGTCGCCGAGCAGCACGCCTTCGAGGACCGCGCGGCGCTCTCCCGCCAGGCCGGGTGCGGACGCGTGCCGGAGCCAGACGCGCAGGCGGTCGCCGGCGCCGCCGAGCCCGCCGCGCCGGCCGGTGACGCGCCACTCGTCCACGCGCAGGACGACGTGCACGCCCTGGCGACGCAGCCAGCCCCGCTCGTCGAAGCCGTGCGACGGCCCGCGCGGCGCCCGGACGCGCGCGAGCAGCTCGAGGATCGCTCCCTGCGGCGGCGCACGGCCGAGCGGCAGCTCGAGCTCGACCGGCTCCGAGACGCGGCGCCCCTCGAAGCTCCGCACCCGGGCGAACTGGCGCTGGTCGTACATCCCTGCTCGGGCCTCGCCCGTGACGACGACGACGCCGCGCCCCGCCCGCCCGATCTCCGCGCGCAGGACGCTGCGGTCGAGCGCGTCGAGGCGGGCGGTCCCCCACCACCAGCCGAGGCCGGCGGCGAGCAGCGCGACGCCGGTGAGCCGCCGGCGAGCCGGCAGCGCGAGGACGAGGGCGGCCGCGCACGCGAGCGCGACGACTGCCGGCGCCCGCGGCGCGCGCACGAGTGCCGCGAGCGCGAGCCCGCCCGCGGCCGCGAGCGCCACTGCCTGCACCGGCAGCAGGCGGCTCACGGCACGACCAGCCCCTTCAGGTCGGCGAGCTTCCCGGCGCCGATCCCGGGCACGGCGTCGAGCTCGTCGACGCTCCGGAACGGCCCGTGCTCGCGCCGGTAGGCGACGATCTTCGCCGCGGTGGCCGGTCCGATCCCCGGCAGCGCGTCGAGCTGCTCCGCCGTCGCCGCGCTGAGCGACACCGGACCCGTCGCTCCCGCGGTCCCGCCGGCGCCGCCGCTGCCGCGCTCGACGACCAGCACCTGCTCGCCGTCGGCGAGCGGCGCGGCGAGGTTGACCGCGGTGCGATCGGCGCGGCGCGTCAGGCCGCCGGCGCGGGCGACCGCGTCCGCCAC
>CAZBYA010000063.1:0-16825 GCA_964496175.1 uncultured Gaiellales bacterium
AGAAGACCTGGCCGATCGGCTGGTGCGAGCAGAGCGGCGCGTAGCACGTCCACCCGGCCGACGGCCCGCCGCCCGGCGCGGCCATGCCGGCGATCATGATCAGGCCCGCGATCGGCAGCAGCCAGAACGAGAGCGCGTTCAGGCGCGGGAACGCCATGTCGGCGGCGCCGAGCATGAGCGGGATGACGAAGTTGCCGAGCCCGGCGAACGCGGGGATGACGAACAGGAAGATCATCAGCGCCGCGTGGTCCGAGACGAGCACGTTGAACGTCTGCGGGTTGAAGAACTGGTCGCCCGGCTGCGCCAGCTCGGCGCGGAAGAGCATCGCGAACAGGCCGCCGATCAGGAAGAAGACGACGGTCGTGACGACGTACTGGACGCCGATCACCTTGTGGTCGGTGTTGACGCGGAAGTAGTCGCGCCACGAGCGGGCGCCGTGGCCGGAGTGGTCCTCGGGCCGCGTCGGCCGGCCGCTGACGTAGTAGGCCCAG
This sequence comes from uncultured Gaiellales bacterium, assembly GCA_964496175.1. Classification (GTDB taxonomy): domain Bacteria; phylum Actinomycetota; class Thermoleophilia; order Gaiellales; family Gaiellaceae; genus PALSA-600. Next base: position 492 of record CAZBYA010000063.1, read on the forward strand.
TAGTCGAAGCCGCCGATGCCGACGAGGAACCCGAGCGGCGTCGTCACGAGCTCGGGCACGACGAGCGCCGAGCCCTTCCAGACGGGATGCCAGTGGGCGAGCCACCGGATCAGGAGGACGAGGCCGAGGCCGATGCCGAAGAAGAGCGGCGTCGTCCAGAGCGCCCGCAGCCAGCCGGCGGCGGTGAACCGGCGCAGCCCCGTGGGAGCGGGCGCGGGCGCGTGCTCGTGCGCGGCGTGGGCGGTCGTGGCGGTCATCTCAGTGCGCGTTCGCAGCCAGATATTGCACGAGCTGGTTCAGCTTCGCGGCCGGGATTTGCTGTCCGAAGATGTGCGGCATCACGTCCTGGTAGCCCGGCTGGATGTATGCCCCGGGGCTGACGATCGACTCCTTGATGAACTGCTGCAGGCTGCCGCGGTGGGCCTGCGCGGCGTACTGCCTCAGCTTGCCGAGGTCCGGGCCGGTCGTGCCGGTCGCCCCGGCCGGCTGCAACGTGTGGCAGCCGCCGCACCCGTACGTCTGGAAGACGGCGAGGCCGGGCGCGCCCGACGTCTGGCCGCCGCCCTTGTACCACTGGTCGAACTTCGCCTCCGGCAGGATCGTCACCGTGCTGCGCATCAGCGCGTGCCCGAGGCCGCACAGCTCGGTGCACATGACGGGAAAGGTGCCCGTCGTGACCGGCGTGACGACGATCGCGTTGTGCTCGCCCGGCACCGCGTCCTGCTTCTGGGAGAGCACGGGCACCCAGAACGCGTGGATGACGTCCAGCGAGGTGATGCTCAGGACGGTGGAGCGGCCCTCCGGGATCGTCAGCGTGTCGAAGGTGCGGCCGTTCGGGTACGTGAACGAGAACGCGAACTGCCGCTCGGTCACGGTGACGCGGAGCGGGTTGGGGCCCGCCTTGCCGTTCTCGGCGAGCACGATCGCGCTGACGATCGAGATCGCCGTCACGAGCACCGCCGGGATCGCCGTCCAGACGATCTCGAGCGTCGTGTGCCCGTGCGTCGGCGGCCCGTCGGAGTCGTCGTCGGGGCGGACGCGGAACTTCCAGACCGAGTAGACGATCACGGCGGCGACGACCGAGAAGACGGCGAGCGAGATGGCGGTCGCGAACCAGAAGACGAAGTGGATGCGCTGCGCCTCCTTGCCGTCCGCCGGCGGCAGCCAGGGGATCAGGACGGCGACGGCAGTGCCGATCGCACCCGCGACCAGGCCGATCGCGGCCAGCTGGAGGATCGAGCCCCTGCGCACCCGGCGGCAAGCGTAACCGAAGGCGCCGCTCGGCCGTTCAATCGCCGTCCCCCAGCGTGGGGACCGGAAGAACCCGTCGGGAGACACGAGAGGAGGTTGGAATGGGAATCGGAGTGAGCCTGATCCTGATCGCGGTCGGGGCGATCCTGACCTGGGCCGTGCACACGACCCTGTCGGGCGTCAGCATCCAGACGATCGGCGTGATCCTGATGATCGTCGGCGCCGTGGGGCTGATCCTGTCGATGATGTTCTGGTCGACGTGGGGCGGCTTCGGCGGCCCCGCCCGCAGGCGGACGACGTACGTCGACGAGGGACCGGGTCCGTACTAGCAGACGCGGGTGAGGCGGCGGCCTCCGGGCCGCCGCCTCACACCTTCCCGCCTACGGCTCCGGCGCGGCCGGCAGCTCGACGTGGAACGTCGAGCCGCGGCCGAGCCCGTCCGAGGCGACCCACAGCCGGCCATCCATCCGCCGCACGAGCTCGCGGCAGATGTAGAGGCCGAGGCCGGTGCCGCCGACGCCGCGGGTCATGTTCGGGTCGAGGCGGTAGAACTTCTCGAAGATGCGGCGCTGCTCCGCCGGCGGGATCCCGAGCCCCTGGTCGGAGACCTCGAAGCGCACGTGCGAGCCGGCCGGTCGCACCGTCACCGTGACGCGGCCGCCGTCCGGCGAGTACTTGACGGCGTTGTCGACGAGGTTGATCAGCACGCGGCCGACCTTCTCCGGGTCGCCAGCGACCGCCGGCAGCCCGGGCTCGACCTCCAGCACGAGCTCGTGCGCCTCGTCGAGGTGCGCGAGCTGCGCGTCGACGACGTCGCGCGCGAGCGCGGCGGCATCGCAGCTCGAGATGGTCACGTGCAGCGAGTCGGTGTCGAGGCGGCTCGCCCAGAGGATGTCGTTGACGGTGCGCGCGAGGCGGTCGGCCTCGCCCGAGACGACGTCGAGGAGCGCCGAGCGCTGGTCCTCGTCGAGCGCGACGTCGCTGCGGCACAGCGTCATCGCGGCGCCGTAGATCGCCGCCAGCGGCGTGCGCAGCTCGTGCGAGACGGTCGAGACGAACTCGGTCCGCATCTGCTCCAGGGCGCGCTCCTCCGTCAGGTCGCGAAAGGCGTAGACGACGCCGTCCGGGACCGCGACGCCGTGGATCGACAGCCACGACTCGCGGCCGGCCGCCAGTTCGAGCGGCAGCGACTCCGCGCGGGGCGCCGCCGCGCCGGCCGGGGTCACCGGCACCGACCCCGAGATCGCGCTCCAGCCGGGGATCGCCTCGTCGGCGGGCCGGTCGACGACGTCGCCCGCGCGGAGACCCGTGGCGACGGAGGCCGCCCGGTTCCAGGTGCGCACGATCCCGCGGCGGTCGACGAGGAAGACGCCGTCGCCGACCGAGGCGAGCACGCGGGCTGCCTGCGCGCGCTCCTCGGCGGCGCGGTAGAGCTGGGCGTTGTCGATCGCGACGGCGGCGCGGCGGGCGACGTCGGCGGCGAACTCGAGGTCGGCCGGCGTGTACGCCTCGGGCGTCTCGGCGCGGACGAGCGAGAGCGTGCCGACCGGGCGATGGCGCGCGACGAGCGGCACGACGAGGCCGGTGTGCACACCCTCGCGCCGCTCGAAGGACCCCTCCGGCGGCTCCCCCGCCGGCTCCGTGAAGAGCTCGGGCTCGCCGCTCGCGAGCACGCGCCGGACGACGTCGGGCAGCTCGGTGCGCGGCGCCGCCGCCAGCTCGTCGCGCACCTCGGCCGTCCGCAGCGGGTCGCGGTGGGAGACGGTGACGAAGCGGAGCGTGCCGCTCTCGTCGAGCAGGTGGATCGCGCACCAGTCGGCCGCGCGCCCCGCGAGCAGCGAGCCGAGCTGCTCGAGCGTGCGGTCGACGTCGAGCGACGAGCCGAGCAGGGCGCTGGCCTCGGCGAGGAACGCGAGCCGCTCGCGGCCCCGCTCGGCCTCCCCGTAGAGGTGGGCGTTGTCGACGGCGACCGCCGCACGCGCGGCGAGCTCCTGCGCGAAGCGGAGGTCGGCGTCGTCGAACACCCGGCGCGACTCGGCGGACACGAACGTGAGCGCGCCCAGCGTGCGGCCGCGCGCCTGGAGCGGCACGACGATCGTCGACGTCAGGCCGAGCCGGAGCAGGGCGTCGAGGTACGCCGGCCGCGCGCCGAACGCGGCCCGGAGCGCGTCCTCGTCGATCTCCGCGGAGAGGACGGCCTCCCCTCGCGAGATGACGGCGCCGACGCCGTGCTCGTCGTCGAGCGACGGCGGGAAGGCCGCGGTGAGCCGCCGTGCGAGCTCGACGCGCTCCGGGTCGACGTGCGCGACCGCGACGCGGTCGATCGCGCCGGCGGGCGTCACCAGGTCGACCGCGCACCAGTCCGCGAAGTGCGGCACCGCGAGCCGTGCGACCTGCGCGAGCGTCTCGTCGACGTCGAGCGTCGCCGCGAGCAGCGTGCTCGCCTCCGCCAGGAAGTGCAGCCGCTCCTGCGCCGCGCGCTCCGCGTCCGCCAGCGCCGCCTGGCTGATCGCCAGGGCGATCCGGTCGGCGATCAGCTCGAGCAGGCGGGCGTCCTGCTCCCGGAACTGGGCGAACGCGACCGAGTCCGCGTGGACGACGCCGATCACCCGGTCCTCGACGACGAGCGGGATCGCGACCGCCGAGTTGATGCCCCGGAGGCGGAGCACCGGGCTCGCGAGCTCGATCGCCGAGAGATCCGGGACGAGCAGCGGCGCGCGCGTGGCGGCCACGGTGCCCGCCAGGCCTGCGCCGAACGGGACGGCGACGGCGTGCTCGACGGTCTCGCCGAACCCGACGGTCGCGCGGAGGTGCAGCATGCCGTCGTCGCCGACGAGCAGGATCGCCGCCGAGTCGGCCTCGAGCACCTCCACGATCCGCTCGAGCAGGACGCGCAGCAGGTCGCCGAGGCTCTGGTGGGCGAGCGCGGCCTCGGAGACGCGCTCGAGCTTGCCGAGCGTGGCCGCCGCCTCCTCGGCGTCGGCGCGGGCGGCGCGCTCGCGCCGCAGGAGCTCCCCACGCTCCTCCTCGGCGCGCTTGCGCCGGACGAACTGACCGAGCTGGAGGCCGAGCGCCGCGAGCGACGCGAGCAGCTCGGGCTCGCGGCGACGGAGGTCGGCGGTGAACGCCTCGATCGCGCCGACGAACTCGCCCTCGACCAGCAGCGGGAACGCGACCGCCGACCGCAGGCCCTCGGCGTCGGCGACGGACGCGCGTGCGAGGCCCTCCCCCTCCAGCCCCTCGAGCCACACCGGCTCGCCGGCGGCTTCGACGCGTCCCGGCAGGGTCTGCGGCGACAGCGTCATCCGCGCGGTCATCGCGACGAAGCCGTCCGCCTGGACGCCGGGCCGCACCCAGGTGACGCGGGGCAGGTCGGGGTCGGCCGGCCAGTAGGAGACGACGTCGTAGGCCACGATCTCGCCGAGCGCCTCGAGCGCCGCCGGCACCGCGGCCTCGACCGAGTCCGCGTTGGCGAGGATCCGGCTGACGGTGCTCTGGAGCTCCGTCAGCCGCGCCGCGCGCCGCCGCTCGGTGATGTCCTCGACGACCGCGCCCACGCCGAGCACCTCGCCGTCCGCGGTGAGCACCGGGTAGTAGCTGGCGAGCCAGTCGCGCCGCTCGTCCGGGTTGCCGGGCGAGCCGGCGGCGATCTCAAGCGCGGTCACGGCCTGCCCCGTGTCGAGCACCTTCTGCGCGATCGGCCGGAGCACGTGCGCGAGCTGCGGGATCACCTCCTCCATCGTCTTGCCGACGTGCTCGGCGGCGGGCAGCTCGTTGATGCGGGCGAGGGCCTCGTTGACCCGGACGTAGCGCAGCTCCCGGTCCCAGAAGCCGAGCCCGACCGGCGCGGCGCCGTAGAGCGCGTCCAGGAGGGCGCTCGGCTCGTGCTCGAGTGTCCGCTGCACCTGCATCCCGAGGGAGCGCGCAGCGTAGCTCCGGGGCCGCCGCCGCACCGGGATGTCGGGGTGGCGCTTGACAGACATCAGAAGTGATGTCATAGTGACATCACGATGAATCTGACGATCGTGCTCGAAGGGCTCCAGCAGGAGCTGCAGGGAGTGGCCGAGCTGGGCGACGAGCGCTCGGCGCGGATCGCGGGCCGCCTCGGCGAGCTGCTCGGCGCCACGCTGCGGCTGCGGCTGCTCGAGCTGCTCTCGCAGGTCGCGGTCGAGCTCTCGTCGAAGCTCCCCTCCGGCCACGTCGAGGTGCGCCTCGCCGGGCAGGAGCCGGAGCTCGTCTTCGTCGACGACGCCCCCGGCGAGCCGGCGGGCGCGGCCGGCGAGGAGCTGTCGGCGCGGATCACCCTGCGCCTGCCCGACTCGCTGAAGGCGGCGGCCGAGGCGGCCGCCGCCCGCGAGGGCGTCTCGGTCAACACCTGGCTCGTGCGCGCGGTCGCGCGCGCGACGGAATCGCGCCCCGTCCACCAGGGCGGCAAGCGCCTGACGGGCTACGCCCGGAGCTGAGAGGAGAGGAGGCCGATATGCGCAAGGAGTTCGAGGTCACCGGGCCGATCGAGCTCGACGTCCGGCTCCCGGCCGGCGAGATCGAGCTCGACGCGACACTCGCCGGCCGTGCGGAGGTCGAGCTGATCGCGCACGACGACGAGGCGCAGAAGCGCGTCGACGAGGCGCGCGTCGAGCTCTCGGGGAACCGGCTGCTGATCGAGGTCCCGAAGCAGCGCGGCAGCCTCGTCTTCCGGTTCGGCGGCCGCGGCATCACGTGCCGCGTCGCCTGCCCCGACCGTTCGTCCGCCGCCGTCAAGACGGGCTCGGCGGACGTGCGGGCGCACGGGACGCTCGGCGGCCTGGACGTGGCGACGGCCTCCGGAGACGTCGAGGCGGACGTGGTCGACGGCGACGCGAGGGTGAAGAGCGCGAGCGGCGACGTCTCGATCCGCGAGGTCACCGGCCGCTTCTCGCACCAGTCCGCCTCCGGCGACGCCGAGGTGCGGGTGGTGCGGGGCGCCGCCGACGCGGCGACCGCCTCGGGCGACCTGGCGATCGACGAGGCCTGGTCGGACGTTCGCGCCAACACCGCGAGCGGCGACCTGCGGCTCGGCGCGGTCGTGCGCGGGACCGTCAGCGCCAACGCGGTCTCGGGCGACGTCGAGATCGGCGTGCGCCGCGGCTCGAACGTCTACCTCGACTGCAACACGGTCAGCGGCGACACCCGCTCCGACCTCGACCACACCGGCGAGCTCCCGGCGGGCGACGCGCCGCTCGTCGAGATCAAGGCTCGCACGGTCAGCGGCGACATCCACATCATGCGGGCGCCCGCGCCCGCACCGGACGCGCAGGAGGTGCACTGATGAACCGTCTCTCGTGGGACACGACGGCGCCGCGCCGCCCGACCGGCAAGCGCATCGCGAAGCCGGGGCCCGAGCAGGACGTCGCGGAGGCGTCCTCGGTGATCCTCCCGATCCCGTGGGACAAGCTGCGCCGGGTCACGCCCTACTAGAGGGGTGGAGCAGGGGCACCGCCCCCTGCCAGCCCGCGGCGAGCACGACGAGGAGCGACGGTGGCGTCACCACCGTCGCTTCGCCGTTCCGGGGCCGGGCCGCCCGCTCCGCGTAGCCGGCCGGCGTCCAGCGGCGAAGGTCGCGCCCGCGGACGAGCCAGGGCTCGCCGGCGTCGAGGACGAAGGCGCCGTCGGGCAGCGACGCCCACGCGGCGCCGGCGCGCCCGCCCGTGCGCTCGGCGTGCAGCCGCTCGTCGATCGCGTCCGCGCGCGTCTCGCCGACCAGCTCGAGGAAGCGGCGGTAGTCGTCGCGCCGGCACTCGGCGCAGGGCCGGTGCCCCGCCGCGAACGCCGTCGCCTCGTCGAGGAAGAACAGCTCCGTGTAGCGGCCCGGCTGCATGAGCGGCGAGCGCCGCCGGCCGCGGAACTCGAGCCGGCACGCGATCCAGCGCTTCACCTGCCAGCGCCTGCGAATCCGCCCGTCCGCGTCGTGCAGGCAGCCGCGGTTGCCGAAGACGAGGCCGTGGGCGGGATCCGCGATCAGCTCGCCGAGCGGCGTCACGCGATTGCGGAGCGGCACGAGATGGGCCGTGAAGGATTCGAACCTTCGACCTTGGGATTAAGAGTCCCCTGCTCTACCAGCTGAGCTAACGGCCCGGGAGCGCCGCGTATCGTAGCGCGGCATGCGCGTCCTCTCCGTGGTGGGCAACCGGCCGCAGTTCGTCAAGTCGGCCCCGCTCTCGCTCGCGCTGCGCGAGGCGGGGATCGACGAGGTGGTCGTCCACACCGGCCAGCACTGGGACCACGCCCTCTCGCAGGTCTTCTACGACGAGCTCGCGCTCGCGGAGCCGCGGTACCGCCTCGACCTGCGGACGGCCGACCCGCAGGCGATGACCGCCCCGATCCGCGAGGCGGTCGAGCGCGAGCGGCCCGACTGGGTGCTCGTCTTCGGCGACACGAACTCGACGCTGGCCGGCGCGCACGCCGGCGGCGAGGAGGCGCCCGTCGCGCACGTCGAGGCCGGCCTGCGCAGCTTCGACCTGTCGATGCCGGAGGAGCGCAACCGGATCGAGGTCGACCGGCTCGCCGCGCTGCTCCTCTGCCCCGACGAGCGCTCCGCCCGACAGCTCGAGTCCGAGGGCGTGCCGGGCCGCCGCGAGGTGGTCGGCGACGTGATGGCCGACGCGACCCGGCTGTTCGAGCCGTTCGCCCGCGCACGCGAGCTGCCGTACCGGCCGCCGTACGTCGTGCTGACCATCCACCGCCAGGCGAACACGGAGCCGGCGCGGCTGCGCACGCTGATCGACGCCGTCAATGCGCTCGACCGGCACGTCGTCTTCCCGGTCCACCCGCGCACCCGGCGCGCGCTCGACGCCGCCGGCCTCCCGCTCGGGTCGCATGTCGACGCGGTCGAGCCGCTCGGCTACCTCGAGATGCTCGCGCTGGTGGCGCGCGCCGACGCCGTGCTCACCGACTCGGGCGGCCTCCAGAAGGAGGCGTACTGGCTCCGCGTGCCGTGCGTGACGATGCGGCGGAGCACCGAGTGGGTCGACACGGTGGCGGCCGGCGCGAACCGGCTCGCCGAGCCGGAGGAGCTCGCCGCCGCGCTCGCGGCCGCGGCCTTCCCCGACGAGGCGCCGCCGCTCTACGGCGACGGACATGCCGCGGAACGCATCGCGGCAGCCCTGTACGCTTGACCCCCGGAGATGCCCTGGGACATCGCGGTCGTCGGCGCCGGGTACGTCGGCATGCCTCACGCACAGACCTTCGCCGAGTCCGGCAAGAAGGTCGTGCTCATCGACGTCGTCGAACGCGTCGTCGAGGCGATCAACCGGGGCGAGAGCCACATCCAGGACGTCCCCTCGGAGCAGCTCAAGCCGCTCGTCGACGAAGGCCGCATCAGCGCGACCACCGACTTCGCCGCCGCCAACGCGAGCGATGCGGTCGTGATCGCGGTCGGCACGCCGCTGACCCGCCAGCGCGAGCCCGACCTGACGCAGATCAAGAGCGCCGCGGGCTCGCTCGCGCCGCACCTGCGGAAGGGGCACGTCGTCGTCCTCGAGTCGACGACCTACCCCGGGACGACGCGTGAGGTCCTGCTGCCGATCCTCGAGCAGGGCAGCGGTCTCCGCGCCGGCGCCGACTTCCACCTCGCGTTCGCGCCGGAGCGCGTCGACCCCGGCCGAGTCGACTGGACGACGAAGACGACGCCGAAGGTGGTCGGCGGCATCGACGCCGCGTCCACGAAGGCGGCCGCGGATCTCTACCGCTCGGTGCTCGACAACGTCCACGAGGTCTCGACCAGCGAGGCCGCGGAGCTGACGAAGCTGCTCGAGAACATCTTCCGCTCCGTCAACATCGCGCTCGTCAACGAGCTCGCGCAGCTCTGCGACCGGATGGAGATCGACGTGTGGGAGGTCATCGACGCCGCAGCGACGAAGCCGTTCGGCTTCATGTCGTTCAAGCCCGGCCCGGGGCTCGGCGGCCACTGCATCCCGCTCGACCCGTACTACCTGGCGTGGAAGGCGCGCGAGTTCGACTTCAACACCCGCTTCGTCGAGCTCGCCGGCGAGATCAACAACAACATGCCGTACTTCTGCCGCTCGGTGATCTCGCAGGCGCTCAACCACGGCGCCCAGAAGCCGCTGAGCGGCTCGAAGGTGCTGCTGCTCGGCGTCGCCTACAAGGCCGACATCGACGACGTCCGCGAGTCGCCGGCCGAGAAGCTGCTCGGGCTGCTCCGCAACGCCGGCGCGGACGTCTCGTACCACGACCCCTACGTCGCCGAGTTCGACGGCCTCGCGTCGGTGCCGCTCGAGCCGGAGCGGTACGACTGCGTCGCGATCGTCACCGCGCACTCCGGCATCGACTACGCCGAGGTCGTCCGGCGCGGCAGCGTGATCGTCGACTTCCGCAACGCCACCAAGGGCCACGAGGTCGACGGCAAGGTCTGGAAGCTGTGAGGATCGGCGTCGTCGGCCTCGGCTACTGGGGGCCGAACCTCGTCCGCAACTTCGACGAGCTCGCCGAGCTGACGTGGCTCTGCGACCTCGACCCCGGCCTGCGCGAGCGCTTCGCGGCGCGCTACCCGAACGCGCGCGTCACGGGCGACTACGCCGAGCTGCTCGCCGACGACGCGGTCGACGCGGTCGTCGTCGCGACGCCGGTGCCGACCCACCACGCGCTCGCGAAGCAGGCGCTCGAGGCCGGCAAGCACGTCCTGGTCGAGAAGCCGCCGGCGATGCGCGCCGCGGAGATGGACGAGCTCGTCGAGCTCGCCGCCGCGCGCGACCTGGTGCTGATGCCTGGGCACCTGCTGCTGTACCACCCCGGCGTCGCGAAGCTGAAGGAGCTCGTCGACGCCGGCGAGCTCGGCGAGGTGCTCTGCGTCTACGGCAACCGGCAGAACCTCGGGATCGTGCGGACGAACGAGAACGCGCTCTGGTCGCTCGGCGTGCACGACCTGAGCGTGATCCTCTACCTCCTCGACGAGGACCCGGAGACGGCGGTGGCGCAGGGGCGCGACTTCCTGACGGCCGGCGTCGAAGACGTCGTCTTCTGCTTCCTCCGCTTCCCGAGCGGCAAGATCGCGCACATGCACCTGTCGTGGCTCGACCCGCACAAGATGCGCAAGCTGACCGTGGTCGGCCGCGAGAAGATGGTCGTCTTCGACGACATGGAGCTCGAGCGCAAGGTGACCGTCTACGAGAAGTCGCCGTGGAAGCGCGCCGAGACGTACGGCGAGTGGCAGACGCGCTCGGGCGACATCTCCATCCCGAAGATCTCGACGGACGAGCCGCTGCGCCTCGAGTGCTCGCACTTCCTGGCGCTCGTCGCGGGCGAGGGCGACCGGCAGAAGGTCGCGCGGGACGGCGCCCGCGTCGTGCGCGCGCTCGAGATGCTGACGGAGTCGCTCCGTGGCGGCTGAGGTCCACCCGAGCGCGACCGTCCACCCCGGCACCGTCCTCGGCGAGGGGGTGCGCGTGCTCGAGAACGCGGTGGTCGGCAAGCAGCCGTCGCTCGGCGCGCGGTCGACCGCGAAGCGCGAGCCCCTGCCGCCGGCTGAGATCGGCGCGGGCACGGTCGTCTCGACGGGCGCGATCGTCTTCGCCGGCACCCGCATCGGCGAGGGCTGCATCGTCGGCGACCAGTCGTGCGTACGCGAGCGGGTGGAGCTCGGCGACGGCTGCGTCGTCGGCCGCGGCTCGCTGATCGAGAACGACACGACCGTCGGCGCCGGCAGCCGCATCCAGGCCGAGGCGTACATCACGGCGTACTCGACGCTCGAGGAGGACGTGTTCATCGCGCCGTGCGTGGTGACGACCAACGACAACTTCATGGGGCGCACCGAGCGCCGGAAGGAGCTGATGCGCGGGCCGACGATCCGGCGCAGCGCGCGCATCGGCGGCGGCGCGATCCTGCTGCCGGGGATCGAGGTCGGCGAGGAGGCGTTCGTCGGCGCGGGCGCCGTCGTGACGAAGGACGTGCCGCCGCGCACGGTCGTCGTCGGCTCGCCGGCGCGCGTGCTGCGCGAGGTCGACCCCGCCGAGCTGCGCGAGAACGGGGGCTAGGACTTCCCGGCGCGGGTGAGCGAGAGCCGGTACTGCACCGGCAGCCGCGTCTGCGAGAAGAGCTTCGCCTCGACGTAGTACGCGCCGCCGGCGGCCGCGCGGTAGGCGAGCCGCGCCTGGCCGCCGCTCGCGCGGGACTCCGCCGCGCGCTGCGACGGCGCCGCGGTCTCGATCCGGACGGTGCCGGGCTTCCAGAGCGTCAGCCGCACGATCGCCGGCTGGAGCGGCGTCAGGCGCGCGTACAGGCGTTGGCCCTTGCCCAGGTGGATCCGGTAGACGTCCACGTCGTCGTCCCAGTAGTCGAGCGACGCGGTGATCGTGCGCGGGAGCGGCGGCAGCGCGTGCGCCCAGGGGCCGGCGTCGTCGTTCGGCTCGTAGTGATCCGGCGGCGGCAGCGGCGTGCCGGACGTGAGCATCGTCAGCGCGTTCAGGACGTCGAGCGTCCCCCAGCCGGTGAAGCGGTCTCGGCCGACGGGGCACTGCCCGCACCCGGTCGACGGGTTGGCGTCGTCGGCGCTGCGCTCGAGGAGCCAGGACACCTGGTCCGGCGTCAGCTTCGGGTCCTGACCGAGCAGGAGCGCAGCGGCCGCGCTCACCTGCGGCGCCGCGAACGACGTGCCGATCGCGTCGCGGAACTCGAACGGCCCGCAGTCCGAGTACGGCTGGTCGGCGCAGGCGGGGTCGCTCGCCGAGACGAGGCTGCGCGGGATCGTCGAGAAGATGGCGTCGCCGGGCGCGGCGATGTCGTTGTAGAGGACGTCGCGGTTCGAGTAGCTCGGGACGGAGCCGTCGCGGCGGACGGCGCTGACGCCGATCACGTGCGGCAGCGCCGCCGGGTAGTGCGCGAAGTTCCACGGCGTCGCGGGCGACTGCGGCCCGTTGCCGACCGCGGCCACGACGACCACGCCCTTCGAGACCGCGTACTCGACGGCCGCCTGCTCGAGCGGTGAGTACGTGTCGAGCTTCGGGTCGAGCGGGTCGCGCACGCCGCCGAGGCTGAGGTTGATCACGCGCGCGCCCTCGTCGACCGCCCAGTGGATCGCGGCCACCTCCCCCTGGAGCGAGACGCTGCCGTCGGCGGTCACGACCTTTGCGACGATCAGCTTCGCGTTGAACGCGAGCCCGGCGATGCCGATGTTGTTGGTGGCGTTCGCGGCGATCTCGCCGGCGACGAAGGTGCCGTGCCCCTGCTCGTCGACGTAGGGCGAGCCGCCGACGAACGACCGCGCGGCGACGACCTGCCCCTGCAGATCCGGGTGGCTGCCGTCGATCCCGGAGTCGACGATCGCGACCTTGACCGGGTAGAGCTGGGGCATCGTCGGCCAGAAGTCCCACGCCTTGTCCTGCTCGAGGTACCACTGCTTGGCCGCGTCGGGCTCGGTGTTCGGGAAGGCGGTCGCGACCGCAGCCGGGACGAGCGCGGCGAGCGCGAGCACGACGGCGACCAGGCGCTTCACTGGACCGTGAGCGGCGCGGAGAGGCCGACGGCGAGCCCGTGGCCGGGCGCGCAGCGGACGCGGTAGGTGCCGGGTGAGAGGGTCTGCGTGAAGCTCCAGGCGCCGGTCGAGTCGGCGACGGTCGACGCGAGCGTCGTCCAGCCGGCGCCGTCCTGCTGCTGGAGCTCGACCGCGGCGCCCGCGACGACGGGCCGCATCGTGCCCTGCACGCCGTCCGGCAGCGCCGTCGCCGCGAGCCGCGGCGCGACGGCGACCTTGGCGAGCCCCGCGCGGACGTCGCCCCAGGCGAGCCGGTACTGCGTCGTCGCCTGGGGCTTGACGACGGTCGAGTAGGTGCCGTCAGGGCCGACGACGAGGTCGCCGACCGGCGTCCACGTCCCGCCCGCCGTCCTCGACTCGAGCGAGAGCGTGTCGACGCCGCGCGCGAGGCCGCTCAGCGACGTCGCGCCGCCGTACGTCATCGTCGTCGAGGCCGGCAGGAGCTGGAGCAGCGCGGGCGAGAACCAGGTCGAGCGCAGCCCGAGCGCCGTCCGTAGCTGCGAGCCCGTCAGCGTCACCTGCGAGTCGTCGGCCGAGACGACGGTGACCGCCTTCGCCCGTCCCGACGCGCCGGGCGTCACCTGCACGTCGGCGGGCGGCGCCGACAGCTTCAGCAGCGTCTGCACCTTCGCCCCGTCGAACAGCACCGGCCCCCAGTCGTGGTACGGCGAAGCGGTGTCGTAGGGGTCGGGGACGGAGACGAGGTACGGCACCGCGAGCCCCGTCGCCTCGGCGGCCGAGACGGTGCGGCCGCCGGAGCTGGAGAAGTAGAGCGTGTCCGCCACCTGGCCGGCGTAGAGCAGCACCTGGCCGCGGGTGGCGGTCACGGCCGCCGTCGCCGGCGCCGACTCGGCGGCGACGCCGCCGTACGCCTGGCTGCGCGTGTCCCCGTAGAGGTCGAAGTCGCGGCCGTGCGCGAGGTTGGCGAGCGCGTACGAGCGCGCGGCCACCGCCTGCGCCTTCAGCGCCTCGGGCGACCACTGCGACGGCATCTCCGACGGGACGACGCCCTGGAGGTAGGACTCGAGCGCGACGACGTCGATCACCTCGAGGTGCTTCCCCGCCGTCTCGACACGGAACGTGCCGCGGTACGCGGTGCCGTTCACCGCGAGCGGCTGCTTCGCCGCGAAGCGGAAGGGCGGTTGGAGGTCGGGGTGGTCGGCGACCGCGAGCTGCGTCGCGGTCAGCGCCAGGTCGCCGGGTGGGAGCGAGACGCGGACGCCGTTCGCGTCGATCACCGTCCACGGGACCGTCGACGTGAGCGTCGCCTTCTTGCCGTCGGCGACGAGCACGCGCACGAGCGAGGTGGTCGAGGCGCCGAGGGTGGTGCCGGGGTAGTAGTGGGCGAGGATGCGGGTGTACGTCCACCCGTGCCGGGCGTAGCCGTACGCGCCCCACTGGCTGAGGCCGAGGCCGTGACCCCAGCCGTGGCCGCTGACCGCGAGCACGGTGGACGCGGCGCTGGTGGTGGTCTGCGCGGTCGTCGTCGTCGCGCCCGCGGTGGTCGGCGTGCTGCCCGTGGTGGTGGCGCCCGAGCCGCGGCCGGGGGCGTAGAGCGCCGCGGCAAGGCCGGCGGCGAGCAGCAGTGAGGCGGCGCTCAGCCGGAGGACGTGCCGACGCACGCCGGTCACGGTAGCCGACCTCGCACGGGAGAACACCAGGTTTCCATCGCGGGAAAGGCGGCAACCCACTTCGGTGCCCTCTCCGGCATGCCTCCCCAGACCGACAGCCAGACGGACCGCTACCGCGACGTCGTAGCGATCGCGGGCGGCGGCATGGGCGACATCTTCCGGGCGACGGACAGCGAGCTCGGCCGCGAGGTCGTGCTGAAGGTGCTCCCGGAGCGATACGCAGGCGACGAGGTCGTGCGCGCACGCTTTCGCCGCGAGGGGATCGCGGCGGCGCGGCTGTCCGGCGCACCGAGCATCGTCTCGATCTTCGACGTCGCCGAGTACGAGGGGCGACCCGCGATCGTGATGGAGTACCTGCCAGGCGGGTCGCTCGAGCAGCGCGTGACGGGGAGGAAGCCGTGCCCGTCCCGGCAGGTGCTCACGTGGCTCGGGCAGGCTGCGGCCGCACTCGACGTCGCGCACGCGGCCGGGGTCGTGCACCGGGACGTCAAGCCGGCGAACCTCCTGCTGGACGCGAACGGCAGGCTCCACGTCGCCGACTTCGGCATCGCGAGAGCGACCGGCCTCGACTCGCTCACCGAGGCGGGCACCGTCCTGGGCACCGCCGGGTACCTCGCGCCCGAGCAGGCCGCCGGCCGGCCCGCGAGCGCCGCGAGCGACCGGTACGCGCTCGCGGTCGTCGCGTTCGAGCTGCTGACGGGCCGGCGGCCCTACGAGTCGAACGTGCCGGCGGCCGAGACGGCCGCGCACGTGCACGCGCCGATCCCCTCCGCGCACGCCGCGAACCGCGCCCTGCCGGTTGCGGTCGACGCCGTCTTCCGGCGAGCGCTCGCGAAGACGCCCGAGGAGCGGTACGCGTCCGCGAGCGCGTTCGTCGACGCCCTTCGGCGCGCGCTGGCCGACGACCGGTGGCCGGAGCCGGCCACCGCGCCCACGCGGGCGCTGCACCGGCGGCGGCCGCGGCGGGCCGCCCCGCTCGCGCTGGTCGCGCTCGCGCTCGCCGGGGGAGGCGCGGCCGCGGCGCTCGTCGGGTCGACGTCGAGCCCGCACCGCAGCGCCCACGGTCCCGTCACGGTGCTCCGCACGATCGCGGGCGCGAGCCGGACGATCGTGCAAACGGTGACCGCCGAGCCGCCGGTGACGACCGCGCCGCCGGCCGCCACCTCCACGCCGGCGGCGCCGCCGGCGGGGTCTGCGAGCGGCACGCAGCTGAACGACGCGGGCTGGGCGAAGCTGAAGGCGGGCGACGACCAGGGCGCGCTGCCGCTGCTCGAGCAGGCCGTGCACCAGCTCCAGGGCACCGGCTCGCTCGCGGAGGCGTATGCGGACTACAACCTCGCGTTCGTGCGCTTCGCCCTACACCGTTGCGACGGCGTGCTCGCGCTGCTCGACCGCTCGCAGGCGATCCAGGGCCGTCGCGTCGAGATCGACCGCCTGCGTGCGCGGGCCCAGGGAGTCTGCTAGAGGCCGAGCCGGGAGGCGTACTGCGCTTCGTAGTACCTGCGGTAGTCGCCGGACTTGATCGGCTCCCACCAGTCGCGGTGCTCGCGGTACCAGTCGACCGTCTCGGCCAGGCCGCCCTGGTCGAACGAATGCTGCGGCGCCCAGCCGAGGTCGCGCAGCCGCGACGAGTCGACGGAGTAGCGCCGGTCGTGGCCCGGCCGGTCGGCGACGTGGCGGACGAGATCGGTGCTGGCGCCCGTCAGGTCGAGCAGGCGCCGGACGACCTCGAGGTTCTCGCGCTCCTGGCCGCCGACGTTGTAGACGGCGCCGCGCTCGCCGGCGCGCAGCGCGAGCTCGATCGCGGCGCAGTGGTCGTCGACGTGCAGCCACTCGCGCCGCTGGCGGCCGTCGCCGTAGACGGGCAGGGGCTCGCCGTCGAAGGCGTTGGTGATGAAGAGCGGCAGGAACTTCTCCGGGTACTGGCG
>CAZBYA010000064.1:0-15869 GCA_964496175.1 uncultured Gaiellales bacterium
GGCCGCGGCGGCCGCCGGCGACGAGGCGGCGCGCCGCGCGTTCGCCGGCGCCGCCCGCGCGCTCGCCGTCGCGATCGACGCGCTGGTCGCCGTCGTCGACCCGGCGCTCGTCGCCGTCGGCGGCGGCGTCTCGCGGGCCGGCCCGGTCCTCTGGGAGCCCCTTCGCGAGGCGCTCCCGCCCGACGTCGCGGCGGAGGTGCGCCCGGCGCGCTCGCCCGAGCCGGAGCTCTCGGGCGCGCGCGTGCTCGCGGGGCGGGCGGCGGGATGACGCCGCCGCTGCCGCGCGAGGTGCGGCCGCGCCGGCACTCGCTCGACGGCGCCTGGGAGGTGCAGCTCGAGCCGGACGCGCCGTTCGAGCCGATCCGGGTGCCGTTCACGTTCGAGGCGCCGCTCTCGGGGATCGGGCGCGGCGACGAGGTGCACGAGCGGCTGCGCTACCGCCGCACGTTCCGCGTGCCCGAGGACTGGCGCGGCTCGGATGTGCTGCTCCGCTTCGGCGGCGTCGACTGGCGGGCGCGGATCGCGGTCGACGGCGCGGACGTCGGCGGCCACACCGGCGGCTACGCGCACTTCGCGCTGCCGCTCGGCGAGCTCGACCCGGCGCGGGACCACGAGCTCCAGGTGGACGTCGAGGACGCGGCCGACGGCCCGCAGCCGCGCGGCAAGCAGCGAGGCAGCGGCGGCATCTGGTACACGCGCGCGACCGGGATCTGGCGCCCGGTGTGGCTCGAGGCCGTGCCGCGCGCATACATCCGCTCCTTCGACCTCGACGCGTCCGTCGACGGCACGGTCGAGGTGCGGGTCGAGACGACGGAGCCCGTGGACGTGGAGCTCGCGCTGGCCGGCCGGACGACGCGCTTTCGCGAGCGCGTGACGGTCCGCGTCGACGCGCCGCGGCTCTGGAGCCCCGAGCGGCCGCACGTCTACGACGCCGCGCTGACGACGGTGAGCGGCGACCGCATCGAGAGCTACGTCGCGTTCCGCTCGCTGGAGGCGCGCGACGGCGCCCTCTTCCTGAACGGCGAGCGGCGCTTCCTCTGCGGCGTCCTCGATCAGGCGTACTGGCCGGACGGCGTCTACACCGCGCCCTCCGGCGACGCGCTGCGCGCCGACGTCGAGGCGGCGAAGGCGCTCGGCTTCGACCTCGCGCGCATGCACGTGAAGGTCGCCGACCCGCGCTGGTACGGCTGGTGCGACCGGCTCGGGCTGCTCGTCGTGCAGGACCTGCCGAGCCCGCTCTCGCTCGCGACGGAGGCGGCGCGCGACGGCTTCGCCGCCGAGCTCGACGAGCTCGTCGTCCAGCTCCGCGGCCATCCGTCCGTCGCGATCTGGGTGGCGATCAACGAGGACTGGGGCGAGCCGCCGGCGGAGTTCCAGCGCGCGCTCGTCGAGCGCGTCCGCGCGCTCGACCCGCGGTCCCTCGTCGTCGACGCGTCGGGCTGGCAGCATCGGGGCGTGACCGACCTGCTCGACGTGCACGACTACGGCGACGATCTCTCCCGGCACCGTTCGGGCGACGGCCCGCCGTTGTGGCTCGGCGAGTGCGGCGGCGTGTCGCTCGCGCTCGGAGGTCGCGAGGACTTCGCCTACCGCAGCGTCGCCTCGGGCGACGAGCTTGCGCGCGAGTACGCGCGCCTCGTCGGGGGCATCGGCGAGGTCGCGGGCTTCGTCTGGACGCAGCTCGCGGACGTCGAGGGCGAGCTGAACGGGTTGCTCACGCACGACCGCCGGCCGAAGGCGCCGCCGGCGGCGATCAGGGCGGTCAACGAGCATGCAAAGGAGCGGTGGCGACTATGAAGACGAGCCTGGGCATCTGGGCGTTCGGCGCGATGGCGACGCGCTTCAACCCCGGCGGGTACAAGCCGGACCTCGCGGGCGCGTCGACCGCCGACAAGGTGCGCACCGCCGTCGCCGGTCTCGGCGACCTGATCGACGACTACGAGTTCCACTACCCGCAGGAGCTGTCGCGCGAGAACCTCGACGAGGTGCGCGAGGCGCTCGGCGGACACGGCATCTACGCGATCGCCACCGGCACGCACCTGAACCCGCGCTACGGCAAGGGCGGTCTCTCCTCGCCGGACGACGACGTCCGCGACGCCGCGCTCGCGGAGGCGGTCGACGCGGCCGCGTTCGCGGGCGAGCTGGGCGCGCAACTGATCCTCTGGCCGGGGATCGAGGGCTACAACTACCCGTTCCAGACGCCGTACGCGGACGCGTGGGCGCGCTTCATCGACGGCGTCGGGCGGGTCGCCGCCCGCTGCGCCGAGGACGGGACGACGCTCTTCCTCGAGCACAAGAACTCGGAGCCGGCGATGAAGATCCTGATGCGCAACGTCGGGATGACGTTGCACGTGATCCACACGCTGCGCGGCCGCGGGATCGACAACGTGAAGGTCAACATGGACTGGCAGCACCTGATCATGAACGGCGAGAGCCTGGCGGAGTACGCGGCGCTGCTGGCGGCGGAGGGGCTGCTGGGGCATCAGCACGCGAACTCGGGCTGGGGGACGTTCGACGACGACAACATGGTCGGGGCGACGGCGTTCATGGAGACGCTGGAGCTCGCGCTCGAGCTCCGCCGGGCCGGCTACGGCGAGCACGGCGAACGGCTGGGCTTCGACCTGTATCCGTACACGGAGGACGCGGTCGGGGCGGTCGGGCGGTCGGTGCTGCAATGGCGGTTCATCGACTCGGTCGCGGCACGGATCGACGAGGCCGGCTTGCGGGCGGCGCAGCGGGAGAAGGACGCGGTGCGCGCCTACGAGCTCGTCTACGCGGCGCTCGGCGCCTGATGCTCGTCGGCCTGGACGTCGGGACGAGCGCGGTCAAGGCGCTCGCGATCTCGGAGGCGGGCGAGGTGCTCGCCAAGGCCGAGCGCGACTACCCCGTCTCGTCGCCGCGGCCGGGCTGGTCGGAGCAGGACCCGGAGGACTGGTGGCGCGCCGCGCAGGCAGCGCTCGCCGACCTGGGCGTGCGACCCACGGCGGTCGGGCTGTCGGGGCAGATGCACGGGCTCGTCACGCTCGACGCCGAGCGGCGGGTCGTACGGCCGGCGATCCTCTGGAACGACCAGCGCACGGCCGGCGAGTGCGCGGAGATCGAGGCGACGGTGGGCCTCGAGCGGCTGATCGAGCTGACGGGGAACCGCGCGCTGACGGGGTTCACGGCGCCGAAGCTGCTCTGGCTGCGGCGGCACGAGCCGGAGGCGTGGGCCCGCGTGCGTCACATCCTGCTGCCGAAGGACTACGTGCGGCTGCGACTCGAGGGCGAGCTCGCGATCGACGCCGCCGACGCGTCGGGGACGCTGCTCTTCGACGTCGCCCGGCGGCGGTGGAGCGACGAGCTGCTCGACGCCCTCGAGCTCGACCGTGCGTGGCTGCCGCCCGCCGCCGAGTCGACCGAGGTCGCGGGCGCCGGCGACCAGGCCGCCGGCGCGCTCGGCGTCGGCGTCGACCGCCCCGGGCCGCTCTCGGTCGTCCTCGGCACCTCCGGGGTCGTCTTCGGCGTGCTCCCCCGCTTCGAGGCCGATCCGCAGGCGCGGCTGCACACGTTCTGCCACGCGCTGCCGGAGACGTGGCACGCGATGGGCGTGATGCTCTCGGCGGCAGGCTCGCTCCACTGGCTGCGCGGCGTCGTCGGCGGCGACTACGACGCGCTGACGGCGGAGGCCGGGCGCTGGGACGCCGGCAGCGAGGGGCTGCTGTTCGCGCCGTACCTGACCGGCGAGCGAACGCCGCACGCCGACCCGGACGCGCGCGCCGCGTTCGCCGGGCTCACCGTCCGCCATGACCGCGGCGCGCTCGTGCGCGCCGTCCTCGAGGGCGTCGCGTACGGGCTGCGCGACTCGCTCGAGCTGCTCCGCGAGCTCGGGGTCGAGGCAACCGTCGCGCGGGTGTCGGGCGGCGGCGCGCGCAGCGCGCTCTGGACGGAGATCGTCGCGACCGTGCTCGGCCTGCCGCTCGAGCGCACCGCCGTCGACGAGGGCGCAGCCTTCGGCGCGGCGCTGCTCGCGGGCGTGCGCGCCGGTGTCTTCGCGGACGCGCACCAGGCGGTGGCCGCATGCGTGCGCGTGACGGGGCGTGTCGAGCCTCGCGCCGCCTGGGCGGATGCCTACGAGGACGGGTACCGCCGCTTCCGGTCCCTCTACCCCGCGCTCCGCCCGCTCGCGTGACGGTCGTCGTCCGCGCGCCCGGGCGCGTCAACCTGATCGGCGACCACACCGACTACAACGACGGGTTCGTGCTGCCCCTGGCGGTCGACCTGGAATGCGTCGCGCGCTGCGAGCCGCGCGCCGACGGCGTCGTGCGCGTCGCGTCGGCGTCCTTTCCCGGAATGGTCGAGGTGCCCGCCGACGGCGGCGACTCGCCCGCCGGCGTGTCGCCGCGCTGGGGACGCATCGTCGCCGGCGTCGCGCACGTGCTCGCGCGTCGCGGCCGTCCGGCTGTCGGCGCCGACGTGGATGTGACGTCGACCGTGCCGGTCGGCGGCGGCCTCTCCTCGAGCTCCGCGTTCGCGGTCGCGGTCGCGTTCGGCCTCTGCGAGACGGCGGGGTTCGCGCTCGACCGGCGCGAGCTCGCGCGCGCGTGCCAGGAGGCGGAGACGCTCGCCACCAGCGTGCCGTGCGGGGTCATGGACCAGCTCGCGTCCCTCTGCGGCCAACGCGACTGCGCGCTGCTGATCGACTGCCGCAGCCTCGAGCTCCGCCCGATCGCGCTGCCACACGCGCTCGCGGTGCTGGTGGTCGACTCAGGCGTGCCGCGCGCGCTCGCCGGCACCGCGTACGCCGAGCGGCGCGCCGAATGCGAGGTCGTCGCGCGGCGGCTCGGCGTGCCCGCGCTCCGCGACGCGACGCTCGAGCAGGTCCGGGACGAGCCGCGTGCGCGGCACGTCGTCTCGGAGAACGAGCGCGTGCTCGCGTTCGCCGACGCGCTCGAGCGGGGCGACCTGGACGCGCTCGGGCCGCTGCTCCTCGCCAGCCACGCGAGCCTGCGGGACGACTACGCCGTCTCGACACCGGAGCTCGACGAGCTCGTCGAGCGCCTGGTCGCCGCCGGCGCGCTCGGGGCGCGGCTGACCGGGGCCGGCTTCGGAGGCTCCGTCGTCGCGCTCGTGCGCGCCGCCGACGTCGACCGCGTCAGGGCCGCCGTCGACGCGCCGTCCGTCGTCTGCCGCGCCGTCGACGGCGCGAGCGTCGTCTAGCCCCGCGAGGGCAGCGGAAGGTAGCCCTCGGCGGCGAGGCCGGCGACGCCGACGCGCGGGAGGTCGAGCGGCCGCTCGTAGACGACGTAGCGGCGCTGCCAGGTCGGGAAGAACTTGCGGTTGAAGGCGAGCAGGTTCTCGAGCTGGAAGCCGTGTCCCTTCAGCGTCGAGAGGGCGCGGCGCTGGAGGCGCTGCGCGCCCTGCACCTCGGCGTCGGGCGCGAGGATCGCCGCGAACGGGGCGAAGTTCATCGACACCTGCGCGAAGCCGTGCTCCTTCGCCCACGCGATCGCGGTGACGACGAGCCACTCGTTGAACCCGTTCGGCGTCTCGTGCCGGCGCGGCATCGACGAGAGCGAGAGCGCCTCCGCCGGCTCGGCGACGACGAAGTGGAGGAAGCCCTTCGGCGTCCCGTGCTCGTCGCGGCCGACGACGAAGACCGCCTCCTCGCCGTCGAGCCGGAAGAGCGTGTCGAGCTCCATCGTGAAGCCCTTCGTCGCCTCGCCGCCGCGCCACTCGTCGAAGATGTCCTCGAGCTCCGCGCGCAGCTCGTCGTGGATCTCGCCGGCGTACAGCACCTCGGCCGCGTAGCCCTCGCGCTCGAGCCGCGTCACCGACTGGCGCACCTTGCGGATCGCCCGGCCGTCGAGCGAGAACTCCTGCGGGTGCACGACCGCCTCGTCTCCGTGGTAGAGCGCGCGAAAGCCCGCGGCGCGGTAGGCGTCGAGGCAGCGCTCCCCGGCGCCGAGCACGGCGACGCGCCAGTCGCGCTCGTGCGCGAAGCCCCGGAAGCGCTGGATCAGCGGCTCGACCGCCTCGTCCGGCCCGATCGGGTCGCCCGAGACGACGGCGACGCCCGCGACCACCTTGTACGCCAGGAACGCCTCGTCGTGCTCGCCGAAGAAGTACGACTTGTCGCCGCGCAGCGAGAACGGCGCGAGCGTGTCGACGCCGAACCGCCGCACGAGCTGCTCCGCGCGGGCGCGGTCGCGGGCGTCGTGACTGAGCCGGTAGCGCCACGGGGCGAGCCACGTCGCGAGCAGCGAGAAGACCGCGGTCAGCCCGAGCAGGAAGACGGAGAGCGAGAACCAGCTGCCGAACTCGCCGCCGAGGTGCCGGGCGCCCGCCAGCTCCAGCCCGAGCAGCGACTCGCCGGTCTCCCTCGCCACGAAGCCGAGCGTGTACGGCTGGTCGGCGGAGATCCGGTTGACCCAGAGCGCGACTGCCGCGTAGCCGGCGATCGCACCGGCGTACACGAGCGCGCGCTGGACGAGGTGGGCGTGCACCGCGGGGTCACCGCGTCCCGCGAAGTCGTGGCGGCGGGCGATCAGCGCGAGCGCGATCAGCATGTTCGCGGCCGCCTCTTCGTAGTCGAGGCCCTTCAGCAGGTGGAGGACGACCGCGGCGACGACGAGCGCGAGCGTCAGCTGCCACGCGCGCCGGCGCCGGCGCTTGAGGCCGCGGGCGAGCACGAGCAGGGCCAGGCCCGCGGGCACGACGAGCGCGCTGGCGACCTTGGGGACGACGTTCGGCGTGGCGTTCTCGATCAGGTGGAGGCGCGAGTCGATCGCGGGCGTGATCGCCGAGAACACGTCGAGGATCCCGGAGGCGGCGACGAGCACCGCGAGCACGATCGGCCAGGCGCGGCCAGCGGCGCGCTGCCGCCCGAGCGCCGCGCCGCCGAGGCCGACGATCGCGGCGGCCACGTAGACGAACTCGATCCGCCCGGCGGACTCGAAGGCGTCGCCGGCGGGGATCTGGCGGACGACGAAGATCGAGACGCCCGTGGACGCGTAGAGCAGCGCGCCGGCGGCGAGCGCGAAGACGAGCGCGGCCGCGAGCCGCTCGACCCGGGCGGCGCGCGCGACGAGCCCGAGCGACAGCGAGGCGGCGCCCCAGACGACGAGCAGCAGCAGGACCGGGACCGACGAGCGACCCGGCAGCTCGTCGAGCGGCAGCGCGTCGCCGAGGCGCGGCCCCGGCAACGACAGCGAGCCGCGCAGCAGGTAGAGCCAGCCGACCGCGGCGGCGGGCACGACGAGCGCGACGACGAGGGCGAAGGCGAGCTCGAGCGTGCGGAGCGCGAAGGCGAGCGACCTAGACACCGGGCCTCCGCAGGCGGTCGAGCGCGACGAGCAGCGCGCCGCGCGCGTTCGCGCGCCAGATGCGCCACGTGTGCCCGCCCGGGTCGACGAAGAAGCGGTGCGCGACGCGGTAGCGGTCGAGCAGCGCCGCGAACTCTCGGTTCTGGCCCACCAGGCGGTCGCGCTTGCCCGTGTAGAGCCAGACGTACGTGCCGTTCCGCCGCAGCGTCTTCGCGACGCGCGGCAGCTCGTCGGCGGGGCTGTTGCGGCGGAGCAGCTCCTGGCGGCCACCGAAGATCGAGGGGATGTTGTCGGCCCGCATGTAGCCCGACCAGCTCTCGATCACGCCGAACTCATCCGGGTGGTGGAAGCCGATGTTGAGCGCGCCGTAGCCGCCTTCGGAGAGACCGCCGATCGCCCGGCCGGCGCGCGACGGGATCGTCCGGTAGCGGCCGTCGATCGCGGCCACGACGTCGCGGGCGACGAACGTCTCCCAGCCCTGTGCGCGGTGGACGCCGTTCGCCCACTCCTTGTCCTCGAAGGTGCCCGTGGACCCGAACGGCATGACGAGGATGGCGCCGCCGATCCGGCCCTGCGCGGTGAGCGCATCGTCCCAGACGCCCATGCGCACGGTCAGCAGGAACGCGTCGGGCCGGCCGGGGAACCCGTGCAGGAGGTACACGACCGGGTACCGACGCGCCGGGCTCGCGTCGTAGCCGGGCGGCAGGTAGACGACGACCTGCTGCCGCAGGCCGCCGAGCGCGGCGCTCGCGACGAAGACCGTCTCCTGGCGGCCGTGCACCTTCACGAAGGCGGGGTCCCGCGGCGGCGCGTAGCCGCGGTACAGCCAGTAGTTGTCGACGTAGCGGTAGAGGCCGAGCGCGCCGATGCCGACGAAGACGAGCAGGAGCGGCAGGGCGAGCAGCCAGTCGAACACGCGACGGTCGGTGGCGACCATCCTCGCCCGCGACGATGCCGCAGCCGCGGCCGGCCGCCATCGGGGACGCCGCTGATCCCTCGGTTAGCTGCGGCGGTAGCTCGCCGGGAGCGGCGGCAGCTCGTTGCGGCCGGCCGCGCGGACGCTCCGCTTCCAGCGGCGCGAGCGCAGCAGCGCGACGAGCCCGGCGGCGAGCAGGCCGAGCAGGACGAGCGCCGGCACGGCGATCCCGGCGAGCAGCCACCCGTGCCCGAGGAACGACGGGCCGGCCGGCTCGGCGCGGCCCGACGACGTCGGCGGCGCCTGGAAGTCGGCCGGGCCGACCTCGTGCGTCGTGTGCCGCACCGGGTTCATCAGCGCGATCGTGTAGATCTCGTTCACCGCCCAGCCGGCGCCGCGGCGGACGACGCGGCCGGCGAACACCCAGTCGGAGACGTGCGCGCCCGGCCGCGCGTGCGCGAGCACGTTGAAGACGACCGCGTCGCGCTCGACGTCGAGCGCGCGCCAGCCGTCGAGGCCGGTCGCCGCGATCGGGTACGTCGGCACCGGCATCGTCCCCTTGACCCACTCCGGGTACGGCGCGGCCGCGCGCAGCTCCGGGCCCGCGTACCGCCACGCGACGCGCGCGTCCTCGCGGCCGACCGCGGCGGGCATCCAGACCGCGAACAGCGCCGAGATCTTGCGCCGGTCGGCAGCACTCAGCCGGTAGCGGACGGTCGAGGCGAGCTGCGCCGGGCCCTCGTTGCGCGTCGGCGCGGGGTTGCCCGGCGACCGGTCGCCGATCACGACCGTGAGCACGACGACGAGCGCGGCCGCGCCGAGCGCCGCGGCCGCCCACGTGAGCCGGCGCCGCCGGCGGGGAGAGTCGAGGAGACGCACCGCCTGCGACAGTAGCAAAACTGGTATGGTTCTGTCGATGTTGCCCGATCCCGGCGGGCGCGAGCCGGCGCCCGAGCCTCTCCGCGCCGTCCAGCTCTTCGTGAACACGCTGGACCTCGAGCACGACGTCGACGAGCTGACGAGCGTCGCGGCGCTTCGCGGCGTGCTCGCACGCGCGGGCGTGCTGCGTCGGGGCGAGGGGCTGCGCGAAGGGGACCTCCGCACGGCGCTCGAGGTGCGCGAGGCGCTACGCGCGCTCCTGCTGCAGCGGAGCGGCGTGCCGGCGACCCCGCAGGAGCTCGCGCCGCTCGACCGTGCCGCGGACGCCGCGCGGCTGACGCTGCGCCGGGAGCACGGACGGGTGCGGCTCGTCCCGCAGGCGCACGGGCTCGCCGGCGCGCTCGGCCGCCTGCTCGCGATCGTGCAGGAGGCGGAGGCGGACGGCACGCTCGCACGGTTGAAGGCGTGCCCGCGCGACGCGTGCCGCTGGGTCTTCTACGACCGCTCGCGCAACGCGTCGGGCAAGTGGTGCGCCGCGTCGGTCTGCGGCAACCGCACGAACGTGCGCCGCTACCGGCGGCGGCTCGCCGCCGCCTAGGAGCAGCCCGGTATCGTGCGCTTCGTGACGAGCCGCTGCCTCGCGGCAGCCGCGCTGCTCGCGGCGTCCCTGCTGGCGGTCGCGCCGGCGGGCGCCGGCGGGAGCGCGCGGCGGATCGCGCAGGTGTTCCTGACCGGGCAGGGCACGGTCACCAGCGCGCCGCGCGGGATCGCGTGCCCCGGCGCGTGCCGCGGGCTCTTCCCGCGCGACGCCGACGTGCGGCTCGTCGCGCGCGCAGCAGCCGGCTGGCGCTTCGCCGGTTGGGGCGGCTTCTGCTCGGGGTCGGCGCCGGCGTGCACGTTCCAGCTCGCGAGCTCCCACGACTGCGCCGCGCGCGTGTGCACGATCGCGGTCTTCGACGTGCGTGCGCGCTTCGTGCCGTCGTCGTAGCGTCGCTGCTGATTCACTACGCGCCGGATGACGAGCGCTCCGGCGGAGACGTGGGACCCGGTCGCCGACGCCGGCGCGGCGGCGACGCTCGGCGCGTCGCTGCGCGACGTCGGCTACTCGGAGGCGGCGATCGAGGAGCTGCTCGGCGAGGACGGCCCGGCCGCGGACGAGACCGACGCGCTGGTCTTCGACCGCCGGCTGCCCGAGACGCGGCTGGCCACGGCGATCCGGCTCGCGCTGCTCCAGCTCGACGTGGCGCGGCGGGACGCGACGCACGCGCTGGGTGAGGACGCGGTCGAGGCGCTCGTGCGCGCAGGCCTCGCCGTCGCGGAGGGCGAGCGGCTCGTCCCGCGTGCACGGATCGTCCCGGTCGACGGGCTGCTGCTCGCGTTCGACGGCTTCCCGCGCGGCGCCGACGATCCCCCTGGCTACGTCGCGAGCTTCTCGCCGACGGCCTCCTGGTGCGCGGCGCTGACGCCGCGCCGCCGCGTGCTCCGCGCGCTCGACATCGGCACCGGCAACGGGGCGCAGGCACTGTTCGCCGCGCGCCATGCCGAGCACGTCGTCGCGACCGACGTCAACCCGCGCGCGCTGGCGTTCACCGCGTTCAACGCCGCGATGAACGGGCTCGGCAACGTCGAGACGCGGCTCGGCAGCCTCTTCGACCCCGTCGCGGGCGAGCGGTTCGACCTCGTCACGTGCAACGCGCCGTACGTCGTCTCGCCCGAGACGCGGTGGCAGTACCGCGACGGGGGACTGCCCGCCGACGAGCTGTCGCGCAGGGTCGTCACCGAGGCGGCGGCCGCGCTCGCGGACGGCGGCTTCGCGACGCTGCTCGTCAGCTGGCTCGCGGAGACGGAGGACGAGCCGGACGAGCGCGTGCTGGCGTGGCTCGAGGGTTGCGGCTGCGACGCCTGGGTGCTGGGGATGGCGGGCGCCGACCCGCTCGACCACGCGGCGGGCTGGAACGAGCACCTCGACGGCGACGAGCTGGCGGCGGCGCTCGACGAGTGGAGCGCATACTTCGACGAGCTCGGGGTCGGCTGGATCACGGAGGGCGCGGTCGTCCTGCACCGCACGGACGCGGCGCGCCAGACGGTGCGCACTGACGCGATCGAGGAGGACGACCTGCACCAGGCGGGCGAGCAGGTGGAGCGCGCGTTCACGGCGCGCGCGGCGCTCGCCGCGCTCGACGGCCCCGCCGCGCTGCTCGACCTGCGCCTCGTCTTCGCGCGGACGGCGAGGATCGAGCAGACGTACGACCCGCGCGCGGAGGCGCGGGTGGCGCGCGTCTACCTGGAGGAGGGCACGTGGTCGGAGCTGCCGGTCGACCCCGACGCCGCCGACGTGCTCGCGGAGCTCGACGGCAGCGTCGCCCTCGGGCGCGCGGTCGAGCGGCACGTGCGCCGCGCCGAGCTCTCGAAGCGGGAGGCGGCGGAGCTCAGGCGGGACGTCGTCGCCGCCGCCCGCGACCTGCTCGAGCTCGGGTTCTTCGAGCCGCCTCGCCCGTAGGAACCCCTACGGCGGGATCCGGCGGCGCCCCGATGCGCCCGGCCGCGCCGTGCGCCTGAATACGTGACGTTCGTCACAACCGGAGTTGGGTCATGCCACAGAGGCTCAGGGTGCTCGTCCTCGCCGCGGCAGCCGCGCTCGCGCTCGTCGCCGCCGGCGCCGGCGCCGGCTCGCGCCACGCGGCGCCGATGCGCGTCGCGATCGACATCTACCCGCGCCAGGGCGGCGAGCTCGTGCTGCCCGAGAACATCGCCGTCCGCGCCGGCGGCGAGGTGACAGTGACGCTGCGGAACCACACGAAGGAGTTCCACACCTTCACGATCCGCGCCCTGCACGTCAGCGTCATCGTCCGGCCGTTCAGGACGGAGACGGCGACGTTCGTCGCGCCGTACGGCGTGTACTCGTGGACGTGCCTCTTCTGCGGCACGCCGCAGCACCCGCACGACGGCCCGATGGGCGGGAAGGTCTACGCGATCGTCAACACGTAGCTCTCGCAGAGCGGGTGTCACGGCGCGCGGGCGAAAAGCGCGCAACGTGCGGCAATTCGTCCCGGGCGACCCCTTGCGCGCCGCCGCTCCGGCGTCGTACAGTGCGGCTCCCGCCGGGCACGGAGCGTGAGTAGGTCGAAGCCCCGCCGAGCGGTCGTGAAGGGCGCAAGCCCGAATCGGTCGGTCGGTGAGGTGGACGAAAACGCCACCGACCCGGCGGCTTTTTGCGTCCGCGTTCTCGCTACGAGCGGCTGCCGAGCGTGACGGTGACCGTCTTCGTCGCGCCGCCGCGGCGGAGCGTGACCGTGACGCGGTCGCCCGGCTTGTGCGCGTCGATCAGCGCGCGGAGCTGCGCAGCGTCGGCCAGCTTCATGCCGTCGACCGCCGTGAGCACGTCACCGGCCTTGATGCCGGCGTGGCCCGCGCCCGTCGCCGCCTCGACCGAGAGGACGCGCACGCCGCCGCCCGGGGCGTCCGCCGGGGCGATCCCGAGCAGCGCGTGCTGCACCTTGCCGCCGGCGAGCAGCTGGCCGACGACGTTCCGGATCGTGTTCGACGGGATCGCGAACGCGACGCCGTCGCTGCCGCCGGACTCGCTCTTGATCTGGGCGGTGATGCCGACGACCTTCCCCTGGAGGTCGAGCAGCGGCCCGCCGGAGTTGCCGTGGTTGACGGCGGCGTCCGTCTGGATCGCGCCCTCGATCGGCGTCCCGTCGGGCGCCTGGATCTCTCGGTCGAGCGCGCTGACGATGCCGCTGGTGACCGTCTCGTCGAGGCCGAACGGGTTCCCGATCGCGACGACCCCGTCGCCGACGGCGAGCGTGCTCGAGTCGCCGAGGGCGAGCGGCGTCAGCTTCGACGCGGGAGCGTCGACCTTCAGCACCGCGAGGTCGCTCGAGATGTCGGTGCCGACGACGGTGGCCGAGTGGACCGTGCCGTCCGGCAGCTTCACCTTGACGCTCGACGCGCCGTCGACGACGTGCTGGTTGGTGACGACGTGGCCCGCCGTGTCGTAGACGAAGCCGGAGCCTTCGGCGGCCCCGCCGCCGCCGCCGAACGGGAACGGCGAGGAGGAGCCCGAGGTGGCGTCCACCTCGACGACGGCCGGGGTCGCGAGCCTCGCCACCTCGGGGACGCCGAGCGCCGTCTGGGCGACATTCGTCCCCGCCGGCCCGATCGGCGTGACCGTCGCGCGCGGCGAGCCGCCCTCCGTCAGCGCGACGGCGCCGGCGCCGATGCCGGCGCCGGCGAGCGCGGCTGCCGCTCCGACCGCGACGATCCTCTTCTGCAACCTCTGCATCCGGCTCCTCCTCGCACTCCCGTACGTATCCGTCCACGCACCACTGAACCACCCGGAGCTGTGCCCGCGCTCGGCTGGACCTAGGAAGGAGCGAAGAAGGCAGAGTGTGGGGCCGTGCCGAGCGCCCTGCACCATTCGGGCTTCCGCCGTGTGTGGGCGTCGATGCTCGCCTCCGGCCTCGCGATGCAGATGGCCCAGGTCGCGATCGGCTGGCAGGTGTACGGGATCCACCACAGCGCGTTCGACCTGGGGCTGATCGGCCTCGTCGAGTTCGTGCCGGTGCCGCTGCTCGCGCTGCCGGCGGGGCAGCTCGCCGACCGGCTGCCGCGGGTGACGGTCGTGCTCGTCTGGGGTCTCGCCGACGCGGCGATCATGGCGCTGCTCCTGCTCGTGACGCTCGGCGGCGCCCACCAGCTGTGGCAGTTCCTCGTGCTCGCGGCGCTGACCGGCGCCGCCGGCGCGTTCGGGAACCCGGCGGGGCGCTCGCTCGTGCCGGAGCTCGTGCCCGCCGGCCTCTTGCCGGGGGCGATCGCGCTGCGCTCGATCGCGGGGCAGACGACGACGATCGCCGGCCCCGCCGTGGGCGGCCTGCTGTTCGCGCTCCGCCCGGAGGCGGTCTACGCCTCCGGCGCCGCGCTGCTCGTCCTCTCGTCCGTGGTGCTGGTGGGCGTCTCGCGCCCCGCGGCCGCGGCGGTGCTCGACCCCGTGCAGCGCGCGCAGGGGCTGCTCGCGGGGATCCGGTTCGTCCGCGCGACGCCGGTGATCCTCGGCGCGATCACCCTCGACCTGTTCGCGGTCCTCTTCGGCGGCGCGGTCGCGCTGCTGCCGCTCTTCGCGCGGTCGATCCTGCACACGGGGCCGTTCGGGCTCGGCCTGCTGCGCAGCGCCGTCGCCGTCGGGGCGCTGGCGGCGGGGCTCCTGATCGCCCGCCGCCCGCTCGGCGGCCGCGCGGGCCGCACGCTGCTCCTCTCCGTCGCCGTCTTCGGCGCGAGCATGGTCGCGTTCGGGCTCTCCCGCTGGTTCCTTCTCTCTTTCGCCGCGCTCGCCGTCAGCGGGTTCGTCGACATGTTCTCGATGAACATCCGGCAGACGACGGTCGCGCTCGCGACGCCGAACCCGCTCCTCGGCCGCGTCAACGCCGTCGAGGGCGTCTTCGTCGGCGCGTCGAACGAGCTGGGCGCGTTCGAGTCGGGCGTCGCCGCAGCGCTGCTCGGCGCGGTGCCGGCGGTCGTCGCGGGCGGTGCGCTGACGATCCTGCTCGCGCTCGCCTGGCCGCGGCTCTTCCCCGGGCTCGCGCGCGTCGACCGGCTGGAGGACCTGGGTGCGTCAGCCGCCGGTGCGGGAGAAGTGCTGCCAGTCGGGTGACGCGGCCCAGCGGCCGCCCCAGAGCCAGCCGACCGATGCGAACGCGCGCACGAGCACGCCGCCGGCGACGGCCATCCCCGGGCGGTAGCGCGAGCGGTCGAGGTAGGCGCGCCCGGCCGGCGGCAGCACGCGGCCACCCTCGACGTACGGGTTCTCGACCGTGTTGACGTCGATCGCCTCGCCGTAGGCGTGCACCGACCACTGCCTCGGCCCGGGCGCGACGGCGTAGCGGCAGTTGAACGCCGAGGTGTTGTCGGCGGCCATCGAGCGGTCGTCGCTGCCGCCGAAGGCGGAGACGGGCCGCATGCTCCGGATCGGGAAGCGCGCGGCGTAGAGCCGCCGGAAGACGATCGTCACGTCGGCGACGACGGCGCGGTTGACGACGAGCGTCCCGGTGTGGGCGCGGCCGTCGAAGCCGACGTAGGAGACGGAGACGCGGCGCAGCGAGGTCGGCCCGACGGGGCAGCCCGGGCGCCACGAGCGGCCGAGCTGGGCCGCGGTCACCGGCGCGACGGCGGCGTGGAAGGGCGGCAGGGCCGGCACGTGGGCAAAGTACCCGGGTGCTCACGCTCGCGTTGGCGCTCGCGCTCGCCTGCCCGCAGCGCCTCCAGGTGACGGCGCCGTCGGCGCGCTCGACGACGGCGGTCTTCACGATGTGGGACTGCGGCCGACGCGTCGCGGGGCCGTGGCCGGCGCGCGTCGGCTGGGCGGGGCTGTCGGCGCACCACCGCGAAGGCGACGGCACGACGCCGCTCGGCACCTTCGGCATCGGCCCGGTCGTGTACGGGCTCGACTCTGACCCCGGCGTGCGCCTGCGCTACCACCGGCTCGTCTGCGGCGACTGGTGGGACGAGGATCCCGCCTCGCCGTCCTACAACCGCTTCCGGCACGTCGCGTGCGGGACGGCGCCGCCGTTCGGGGGCGGCAGCGAAGCGCTGTGGCGCGCGACCGTCGCCTACCGCGAGCTCGCGGTGATCGACTACAACACGGCTCCCACGGTGCCCGGCCTCGGCTCGGCGATCTTCCTGCACGACGCGACCGGCGGCCCGACCAACGGCTGCGTCAGCCTGCCGCGCCCCGACCTGCTGCACGTCCTGCGCGCGCTGCGCCCGGGCGC
>CAZBYA010000065.1:0-2516 GCA_964496175.1 uncultured Gaiellales bacterium
GTGATCAGGCGGTACTGGTCGGCCTGGATCGTCGCGACGATGTCGCGCATGTGCACGTCGCGGTTCCGCTCGAGCTCCTCGAGCAGGAAGTCGCCGACGGCCGCGCCGTCGACGATCGAGCCGTCGAGCGCCTCGTCGGCGATGTCGAGCAGGCGCCGGCCGTCGGTGCGGAAGCGGCGCCGGAGCGTGACGCCGTGCGGGTCCTGCGGCGTCGCCGTGTAGAAGGGTCGCGCCGCCGGCGCCTGCCAGTTGACGACGAGCTGCCGGTGCTCCTCGTCGTGCACCCAGCGGCGCCCGACGTAGAGCGGCCGCTCGAGCGTCTCGAAGTCGAGGCGGCCGAAGCAGAGGCCGCGCTCCGCGTCCTCGAACGTGCGCAGCCGCCGCGCGGCCCACGCGTCCATCGCCGCCTGCGCCACCTCCCCGTCGACGCGGTCGGAGGCGCCCGCGACGGCGGCGCGCATCCGTTCGAGGTGCGCGTAGGCGGCGTCGACGTACGCCTGCTCGGCCTGCAGCTCCGGGTGGCTCACCGCCTCACGGTAGCGGGCGGCCTTTACACAAGCCTTACCGCTGCCCGGGTGGAACCTCACCGCGACCTGGGAAGATGGCCGCGATGGGGCGCGTCCTCTTCCAGCTCGTGCTGCTCGCGGCGCTGACCGCCGCGCTCGCCGTTCCTCAGGCGGCGGGCGCCGCCGTACCGTGCCGCAACCAGATCTACAACGAGTGGTACCGGAGCGGCAAGGTGTCGACGTCGTTCCCGGTCGCGTGCTACCGCAGCGCCCTCCGCCACGTCCCGCTGGACGCGCAGATCTACTCGAACCTGACCGACGACATCCGCGCGGCGCTGCTCGCCGCGATCCGCCGCGCGCACGGCCTGAAGGTGCCGGCCCTGGTCGGCAAGGGCTTCCACGCGAAGAAGGGCGTGCTGGTCGCGAACCCGCTCAAGAACCCGCCGAGCGGCCCGAACGCCAGGGCGACCTCGCACACCTCCTCCTCGTCGTCGGGGACGCCGCTGCCGATCCTCGTGCTCGGCGGCGTCGCGATCGCGCTCGCCGCGGCCGGCGCGATCGGCGCGGGCGTGCGCTACGCGCGCAACCGCCGCGGCACGGCGTAAAGCCGCCGCAGGCGGAGCCGCTCCGCCGGCAGGTAGAAGCCGAGCAGCAGGAGCGCGAGCGGGTAGACCGCCACGAGCCCGAGCGAGGGCGCGAACGACAGGTGCGGCGCGCGCGCCAGCACGTTCAGCGCGACGGCGGTGCCGACGACGGTGAGGACGCGCCGCCACTGGTACGGCACCGGGTAGACGTGCTGCGAGTACAGCGTCATCCCGGCGAAGAGGACGACGTACGAGACGAGCGTCGAGATCGCGGCGCCGACCATTCCCCACCGCGGGATCAGCCAGAAGTTGAGACCGACGTTCACGGCGGCGCCGACACCGGTCACGACCCAGTTGAGCTGGGTCCGCCGCGCGCGGCCGCTGCCGATCGCGAGCACGGTGTAGCCCGCGTAGAAGGCCCCGGCGAACGCGAGCAGCGCGATCCCCTCCTCGGCGCGGTGGTACTTCGGCGCCGTGAGGAGGTGCGTCCACCACGGGGCGAGCGCGCCGAGCAGCAGCGACACCCACGACGCGAACGCGAGCAGGTACGTGAGCACGAACGCGTACGTGCGCCGCGCCTCGCGGTCGTCCTCGATCGAGTACGCGAATGCGGGCCACGCCGTGCGGAAGGCGATCAGCACGAAGGTGATCACCGACGCGATCTTGACGGCCGCCGAGTACACGCCCGCCTCGCCGAGGCCCTTGTAGTCGATCACGAACTGGCGGTCGACGAAGTTGATCACCCAGAGCGCCAGCGCGCTCGGCACGAGCGGCATGCCGAAGTGCTGCATCCGCCGGAAGAGCGCGCGGTCGAATTCGAGGCCGAGCTGCTCGCGGCGGTACGCGACGAGCGCGACGTAGACGACGAGCGTGCCGGTGAAGTTGCCGACGACGAGCCCGACCGCCCCCCAGTGGAAGACGGCGACGAAGACGACCATCGCAGCGACCGTCACCAGCACGTTGACCACGCTCGCGATCGCGTACTGCGTCGAGCGCTCCTCGACGCGGAAGAGCGCGGTCAGCTGCTGGTAGTTCGTCTGCGCCCAGAGGCCGACTGCGCCGGCGCGCACGAGCGTGGTCGCGTGGCCGAGGTGTGCGACCTGCGCGATCTGGCGCGCGAAGAGGACGCCGAGGACGAGGCCGAGCGTCGACGTCGCCATCGTGAACCAGAACGACGTCCGGACGACGGTCAGCTTCTCGGCGGCCGCCTTCGCGTCGAAGTAGAAGCGGAAGAACGCCGACGAGATGCCGAGCTGGAGCACGATCGCGAGCACGGCGGTCGCCGCCGTCACCCACTCGACCTGGCCGTAGGCGCTCGGCGGCAGGTAGTGCGTGTAGAGCGGCAGCAGGATCGTGGCGAGGATCCGCGAGACGAGCCCGCCGACGCCGTACACGGCGGAGTGGCGCGTCAGGCGCCGCATCTGGA
>CAZBYA010000065.1:2616-15736 GCA_964496175.1 uncultured Gaiellales bacterium
ACGAGCCCGCCGACGCCGTACACGGCGGAGTGGCGCGTCAGGCGCCGCATCTGGAAGGCGAGGCTCATGTCTGGAGGCTCTCACACGATGAACCTTGTGTCGCCCGGCCGCGCTCGGCGGCGCGATGCCGCGTCCTCAGTCGCGCCCATATGCACTGCATATGAGCGCTCCCTGCGTCCTTGCCTCGCACGCGCCGATCGCACCCGGTCAACGAAGGTCCATCATGCGAGAGCCTCCCAGGCTCAGAGCGAACGGTAGAGATCGAGCAGGCGGTCGGCGACGCGGTCGATGTCGTGCACGCGCTCGACGTACGCCCGGCCCGCCGCGCCGAGCTCGCGGCGCAGCTGCGGCCGCTCGACGAGCGGCCGCAGGGCTTCCACCAGCGTGTCGGCCGTCGCGGTCACGATCGGGACGCGCACGCCGTAGCCCTGGGCGCTGCGCTCGACGACGTCCGGCTTCAGGTGGCAGACGACGGGCTTGCCGAGCGCCATCGCCTCGAGCGCGAAGACGCCGTGCCAGCCGGCGTAGAGCTGGTCGACGACGATGTCGGCGCGCGCGTAGCGCTCGCGCGCGGCGTCGTGCGGCAGCCCCTCGACGAGGTCGAGCTCGACGTCGAGCTGCGCGCACGCCGCGATCACGTGCTCGGTGCCCTTCTTGGCGCGGTCGGAGGGGGCGTGCACGACGAGCGGCTGCGCCCGGTCGGAGGGCAGGACCGGCGTGAACGGGCGCAGGTCGAGCCCGGGCGGGATCACGTGCGCCTCGGGCACCCAGCGGACGGCGTCGTACGAGCCGACGATCTCCGCGTCCGCGCGCTTGCCGTACGCGAGCTCCGCCGGCGTCTTGTCGCGGATGTCCGAGCCGAGGTAGTGGAAGACGCTCTTCTTCATCAGGGCGCGCAGCAGCGGGAACTGGACCGACTTCGGCAGCAGCGTCAACCCGAAGTAGAAGTGGAAGACGTCGGTGCGCGGCGCGAGCCGGACGAACGCGGCGAGCTGCGTCGCGAGCCGGCGCGGCAGGCCGCCGCGGCGGTCGAGCGACCAGTCCGCCTCCGGGTGCAGGCGCCCGCGCTCGAAGACGACGAGCCGCGCGTCGACTCCCTTGCGCCTGAGCGCCTGCACGTTCTCCCACGGGATCCCCGCCGTGTTGACGGGGCAGTGGGTGACGCGCAGAGTCACGCGTCGAACTCGAGCTGGTCGAAGTAGCGGAGCGCGGTGCGGCCCGGCCGCACGCGCGTCGCGAGGCTCCGCAGCTCGTCCTCCGAGATCTCGCCGAGCGCGCGCTTCACGCCCAGGTACGGAAGGTTCAGGTCCTCCTGGTAGACGATCGTCGAGATCCGCGGGTTGACCTCGATCACGTGCTCGCCGACGAGCTGGATGTTGAAGAAGTGCTCGATCCCGAGCTCGCCGACGATCGCGTCCGCGATCCGCATCAGCTCGGGGTCGTCGAGCGTGACGAAGTACATCGCGAGGCCCGCGCGCATCGACTCGCGCGTCTTCGGGTGGCCGAGCACGATCTCGCGCCCGTTCGCGATCCCGTCGATCGTCCGCTCGTCGCCCGTCGCGAGCTCCATCACGAGCAGGTCGGGGCCGCCCTCGTCGGGGAGCAGCTCGACCGCCTCCTCGAGCCGCATGGCGACCGAGCCCGGCCGCTCGTAGAGGAGCTGGTGGGCGCGGTCGACGGTCGCGTCGAGGATGCGGAAGCCGCGCGACCCGGAGGAGAACACGGGCTTGAAGCAGACGGGGCGCTCCGGGTAGCCGAGCTCAGCGGCCGCCGCCGCGACCGCGGCGGCGCCGTTCACGCGCCGGAACGCCGGCGCCGGCACGCCGAGCGCGTGCAGCAGCGCGTACGTCTCCGCCTTGTCGTTCGCGCGGCGAATCGTCTCCGGCGGCGAGACGAGCACCGGCATCGGGAAGCGATCGACGTGCTCGGCGAGCGCGGCGAGGTCGAACGACGACTGCGGCAGGATCGCGTCGACGCCCTCGCGCGTCGCGAGCTCGAGCACGGCGTCGGGGAACGCGGGGTCGGAGCCGGCCGGGACGCGCTGGAAGACGTCGCACAGGTGCCGCCCGACCGCCCGGTCGCCCAGGTCCGTGCCGACGAGCCGCACCTCCCGCTCGCCGTTCGCGCGCAGCGCGCGCAGGAGCGCGGCGGTGCCGGGCGCGCCCGACGCCGTCACCAGCACCGTCAGCGGCCTCACGAGAGGTCGATCCTGTCGTGCGCGAGGAGGTCGAGGCGGACGGCGCGGTCGGCGTCGAGGAACGCCTCCATCGTCTCGCGCATCGTCTCGCCCGGGAACACCCAGATCACGGGGTGGATCAGCAGGTGCAGCCAGTCGTAGCGCCCCTCGGCGATCGCATCGTGCGGGCAGCCGTTCCGCCAGTCCTGGTTCGAGTCGGAGCGGTAGTGCGTGTGGTCGAAGAAGGGCGCGCGCATCACGTTGACGGCGCCGGGCACCTCGATGTGCATGAAGCTCGGCTCCGGGTTGTGCCACGCGACGAACGGGTCGAACCGCTCGTCGACCTCGATGTGCGGGTACCGCGCGTGGTGGCCGACGCGGTGGCCGAGCTCGCGCAGCCGCGCGATCGTCCGCTCGCCGACCGGCGAAGCGAGGTTGTAGAAGTTCGAGCGCGTCATCAGGAAGAACGTCGAGCGAATGCCCTCCGCCGCGTCGACCTCCGCCATCGTCACGGCCGCCTCGAGCGACATGTCGACGTCGTGGCGGAGGAAGAGGTCGCCCGGCTCGGGCTCGTGGTCGAACGTCGCGATCCGGTAGCCGGCCCCGAGAGCCGCGTGCAGGAGGTCGCGGTAGTGCTCCATCGTGAACGTGCAGCTCACGCGACCTCCACGTCGATCAGGCGCGCCGCCGCCTCCGCGCGCTCGAGCGCCTCGAGATTCGTCGCCGCAGTCGCGATCACGTAGCCGCGCCGGTCCGCGTCGACGCGGACGGGACGGATCACCTCCCCTTCCTCGAGGTACACATCTGCCTGCACAACCCCTGGGAAGGCGAGGACCTTATCGAGCGGCCCGATGCGGCGCACGCGCCCGGTCGGCAGGGGCCCCGGCGAGGCGGTCAGGAAGCGGATCGCGAGCGGCTGCGAGAAGCGCGGCTGCACCACCTCGTCCGGGAGCGGGTCGCCGAGCGCCAGCCGGAGCTGGACGTCGACGAGGTCGACGCCGACGGCGTGCCGCACCAGGTCGGCCATCTGCCCGCCAGGGATGCGCGCGGCGCACTCGACGAGCACCACCCGCCCGTCGTCCGCCGCCAGCAGCTGCGGGAACGCGATCCCGTTGCGCAGGCCGAGCGCGTGCACCGCGTGGCGCGCGACGCGCTCCGATTCCTCGAGCTGCTCGCCGTACACCGTGGCGGGATACACGTGCGTCCAGCCGACGCCGAAGCCGATCCCCGGCGGCCGCAGCCGGTCGGAGAGCGTCAGCAGGATCGACTCGCCGTCGCGCGCGACGACCATCCCGTTCATCTCGGTCCCCTCGACGAACTCCTCGAGGATCGCCTCGCCGCTCGGCGACGTGGCGAGCGTCTCGTGCAGGTGCGCGTCGATCTCGTCGAGCGACTCGACGCGGAAGAGCCCGCGCTGGCCGCCCGAGTCGGCGGGCTTGAGGACGGCGGGGAAGCCGACCTCGGCCGCGGCCCGGCGGCTCTCGGACAGCGAGCGCACGGCGGCGAAGCGCGGCTGCGGAACGCCGGCTTCGGCGAGCCGCCGCCGCATCGCCACCTTGTGCGTCATCAGGTGCGCCGTCTCGGTGCCGATCCCGGGCAGCCCGCGTGCCTCGGCGACCGCGGCGACGACGGGCACGGCGCGGTCGGCGCTGACCGTGAGCACGCCGTCGAGCCGCAGGCGGGCCGTCGCCCGCA
The DNA here is from genome assembly GCA_964496175.1 of uncultured Gaiellales bacterium. Classification (GTDB taxonomy): domain Bacteria; phylum Actinomycetota; class Thermoleophilia; order Gaiellales; family Gaiellaceae; genus PALSA-600. Next base: position 6,488 of record CAZBYA010000065.1, read on the forward strand.
GCACGCCCTCCACGTCGGAGAAGTCGACGGCGCGCGCGATGTCCGCCTCGCGGAGGCCGGGCGCGTTCGGCTCGCCGTCGACGGCGGCGACGCGCAGCCCCTCCGCCTTCGCCTGGAGGATCGCGCGGCGCTGGTGCAGGCCGGCGCCGACGAAGAGGACGGTTCTCACCGGCGCGATGCTACTTCGGAGCGAGCGCACTCCGGACGAGCTCGATCGTCCCCTCGATGTCGATCCCGAAGCGCGACCCCTGCTGGACCGCCAGTCCGTCGAGGACGACGCCCAGGAAGCGGCCGAGCGTGTTCAGCGTCAGGTCGCTTCGCAGCTCGCCCGCGGCCTGCTCCCCGGCCATGCGCGCGGCGAGCCGCTCCAGCGCCTCCGGGTTGAACGACAGCCAGCGCTCGCGCAGCGCGTCGTCGTTCCGCAGCATGCGCGGGACGTCGAGGTAGACCCCCGCCCAGTCGGGCTCCTCGCCGAGGTGCCGGACGACCCCCTCGAAGCCCTCGGCGATCCACAGCTCGGCGAGGTGCCGCTGGTCGTCCTCGGCGAGCGCGACGAACAGCTCGAGCTTGGACGGGAAGTAGCTGAAGATGGCGCCGCGCGAGAGGCCGATCTCCTGCTCGAGGCGCGGCACCGTCGTCCCCTCGTAGCCGTCCCGGGCGAAGGCGCGCCGGGCGCCCGCGAGGATCTGGCGCCGGCGCTCCGAGCGGTGCTCCTCGGACACCTTGGGCATCGGCCCACTTTACAAAAACGGACGGACGTACTATTTTCATGGCCGTGCGGAACCGCACCCTGACCGCGCTCGTCGTCGCCGAGGTCGTCTCCTCGACCGGCAGCGCGCTGACGTTCCTCGCGCTGCCCTGGTTCGTGCTGCAGACGAGCCACGGCTCGGCCACGCGGATGAGCATCGTCCTCGCCGCCGAGGTGCTGCCGATGGCGCTCTTCGGCATCCCGAGCGGGTCGCTCGTCGCCCGCCTCGGCGGCCGCGCGACGATGCTGATCTCCGACGCGATCCGCGCGCCCCTGATCGTGCTGGTGCCGGTCCTGCACTGGACGGGGCACCTCACCTTCCCGCTGCTGCTGGTGATCGTGTTCCTGATCGGCGTCTTCATCACGCCGTACATCTCGTCGCAGCGGACGATCATCCCGGAGCTCTTCGGCGACGACGAGAAGCTCGTCGCGAAGGCGTCGGGCCTCTTCGGCGGCGCGTCGCACGTCCCGATCGTGGTCGGCCCGGCGCTGGCCGGCCTGCTGATCGGCTGGTTCGGCACCGCGCCCTTGCTCGTCGTCGACGGCGCGACGTTCCTGTTCGCGTTCGTCGTCGTGCTCACGCTCGTGCGCGGCGGGGCGCGCGTGCCGGTGGACGACGAGAGCCGCGGCGTGCTCGCGGGCGTCCGGTACCTGGTCCGCGACCGCCTGCTCGGCCCGACGACGCTGACGCTGATCGTCCTGGACGGCTCGGCGAACGCGATCTCCGTCGCCGTGCCGCTGCTCGCGTACACGCGGTACCACCAGAGCGCGCACGTCGCGGGCTGGATCTTCGCCGGCTTCGGCGTCGGGGCGATCGTGGGCTCGGTCGTCGTGATGAAGCTGCTCGACCGCTTCGACTCGATCAAGCTCGCGTGCGCCGGGATCCTGCTCGTCGCGGCGCCGCTCTGGATCGTCGTCGCGAACGTGCCCTGGGCGGTCGTCTGGGCCGCGGTGTTCGCCTGCGGGTTCTTCGTCCCGCTGATCAACGCACCGATGATGGCGCTGATCACGACGCGTCCGCCCGTCGCGGTGCGCGCGAAGGTGATGACGGCGGTGCTCACCGCGAGCGGACTCGGCGGCCCCGGCGGCAGGCTGCTGGTCGGGCCCTTCTACAAGGCGTGGGGGAACGCCGGCGTTTGGACGTTCCTCGCCGGCGGCGTCAGCATCGGCGCGGTCCTGTTCGTGCTGGCGGCGCTGCGCGCGTCGGCCGGCGGCGCGGCGGACGTCGCCGCAGCGGCGGCCGTCCCGGACGCCTAGCCTCAGCCCGCTCGTGTCGGTGACCGCCGCGGCCGCGAACAGTCGTCGTTCAGGCCGCGTTCAGCCGCGGTCGCCGATCATCCGCCCATGCGGGTGTGCAGCATGCTCGCGGCGGCGCTCGCGGCGTGTCTCGCCGCCGGGTGTGGTTCGGGCGCGTCGCCGACGACGACGGTCGCGCCCGCCACGACCGCCCGCGCGACCACGACCGCTCCGCCGACGGGCGGTGCGGGCGCGCTGCAGGCGGAGGTGAACGCGGCCGCGGCCGGCGACATCCCCGACAACCAGGTGTTCCTCGTCTTCCGGGACGCACGCGCCGGCTACTCGCTGAAGTACCCGGAGGGCTGGGCGCAGCAGGGGTCGGGCGGCAAGGTCTCGTTCCGCGACAAGAACAACGTCATCCGCGCCGTCGTCTCCGCCGGGCCGGCTTGGACGCGGGCGAGCGTGGCGGCCGACCTGCGCAGGCTCAAGGGGGCGCAGGTGCAGGGCCCGCCGCAGGCGATCACGCTCTCCGGCCGCCCGGCGTTCAAGGCCGTCTACCGGACGGTGAGCGCCCCGAACCCTGTCAGCGGCAAGCGCGTGACGCTCTCGGTCGACCGCTACTACGTGTGGAAGCAGGGCCGGCGTGCCGTGCTCGATCTCGGCTGCCCGGTGGGGGTGGACAACGTCGACGCCTACCGGTTGATCAGCGAGAGCTTCCGGTGGAGCTGAGGAGCCTCTACCGCGAGCCGGAGCGCCGGCCGGAGGTCAGCTTCGGGGCGCTCGAGTTCCACGACGTCTTCCGCATCTACCGGTCCGGCCCCGCCGAGACGGTGGCGCTGCGCGGCCTCGACCTGCGCATCGAGCCGGGCGAGCTCGTCGCGCTGTTCGGGCCGTCCGGCTCCGGGAAGAGCACGGCGCTGCACCTCGCCGCCGGCCTCGAGGAGGCGTCCGCCGGCGACGTCGTGGTCTTCGGGCGCTCGCTCCCGCGCCTCGGCGAGGCGGAGCTGGCCGTGTACCGCGCCCGTGACGTCGCGCTCGTCTTCCAGAGCGGCAACCTGTGGCCGGACCTGAGCGCGCGCGAGAACGTCGCGCTCGGCCTGCGCCTGGCGGGCAAGCGCGGCGTGCGCGACACCGCGGAGCGCGCCCTGGAGGCGTTCGACCTGCAGCGCCGCGAGCGGCAGCGTGCAGGCACGCTCTCGGGCGGCGAGCAGCAGCGGGTGGCGATCGCCGCCGCGGCGGCCCGAGAGGCGCCGCTCGTGCTCGCCGACGAGCCGACGGCGGAGCTGGACGCGCACAGCGAGCAGATCGTCCTGCTCGCGCTGCGTCGCCTGCGCGAGGAGTTCGGCAGCACGGTCGTCGTCGTCACGCACTCGCCGCGGGTCGCGGACGCGGTCGACCGCGTGATCGAGCTGCGCGACGGGACGGTGGCGTGACGGCCGCCGCGGCAGGGGCGCTCGCGTCGTGCAGCGACGTCGAGGTCGTCCACGGCGACGGCGAGGCGGCGGTGCGCGCGCTCGACGGCGTCTCGCTCGCGCTCGAGCGGGGAGAGCGGGTGGCGCTGCTCGGTCGCTCGGGGTCCGGCAAGACGACGCTGCTCCACGTGCTCGGCGGGCTGGTCGAGCCGAGCAGCGGCCACGTGGAATGGCACGGCCGTCCCCTGGCCTCGCTCGACCGGGCCGCCCGCGGCGCCGTGCGCGCGCGGGGCATCGCCTACGTCTTCCAGGGGGCGAACCTCCTGCCCCACTTCACCGCCGCCGAGAACGTCGCCTTCGCCGCGCAGCTCGCCGGCGATTCGGAGCTCGCCCCGGAGGCGCTGCTCGAGCTGGTCGGCCTGTCGGCGAAGGCCGACCAGCTGCCCGCGGAGCTCTCGGGCGGCGAGGCGCAGCGGGTCGCGATCGCGCGCGCGCTCGCCCAGCAGCCGGAGCTGCTGCTCTGCGACGAGCCGACCGGGCACCTCGACTCGGACACGGGCGAGCGGGTGCTCGACCTGGTCGACGCCCTGCAGCGCGAGCTCGGCTTCGCGCTCGTCGTCGCGACGCACGACCCCGACGTGGCGGCCAGGCTGGAGCGGGCGGTCGAGCTGGAGGACGGCGCGGTCGTCCGGGAGGAGACGGGATGAGGATCGCCGCGCCGCTCGCGCTCGCCGAGCTCGTGCGGGCCCCGGGGCGCACCGGCGTGCGGGTGCTGACGCTCGCGGCGGCCGTCGGGCTGCTCGGGGCGATGGTGCTCTTCGTCGGGCACTCGCTGGGGACGATGACCGGGAGCGCGGTGCGCAGCGTCCCGCTCGACTGGCAGGGCCCGGTCGGCAGCGGCCGCGCCGCCGAGGCGGTCGCGCGGCAGGTCGCACGGCAACCGGGCGTGGCGGAGGCGGCGCCGGTCGCGACGGCGCCGTTCGCCGGCCTGGAGCACGTCGCGGCCGCGGGGACGATCCGCTCCGGCGCGGGCGCGATCCTCGCCGTGCCGCCGGGCTACCTCGCGCAGATCAAGACCCTCCGCTTCCTCCGCGGCTCCCTGCGCCCGGGCGAGATCGTCTTCGACCAGCAGCTCGCCGCGACCCTGCAGGTGCAGCCGGGAGACACCGTCACGCTGACGCCCAGAGCCGGTGCGACGCCGATCCGCTTCCGCGTCAGCGGCGTCGCGCTCGTCACCGCCCCGGACACGCTCTTCCAGCCGCTCAACCCGCTGCTCGGCCCCGCGCCCGCGCAGCCCCCGGCCGACATCGCGATCCTGCCGTTCGCCACCTTCGCGGCGAAGGTGGCGCCCGCGCTGCCGTCGATCACCTCGGCTGCGGGCGCCTCGGCCGTGCCGGGGTCGCAGAGCGGGACGCAGTGGCAGGTGCAGGCGCAGGTCGACCCGCGCGCGCTCACGGGCAGCCCGGCGCACGCGTTGCAGCAGGCGACGCAGCTGCGCAACCGCGTCGAGCGCTCGCTCCCGGGCCAGGTCGTGTTCGTCGACAACCTCGCCGACACCCTGAACGGCGCCGCCGGCGACGCGCTCTACGCCGAGACCCTGTACATCATGCTCGCCGTCCCCGGCGCGCTCGTCGCGCTCGGGCTCGCCTACCTCGCCGCGCTCGGGACGGCCGAGCGCGACCGGCGCAACCTCGCGCTCCTGCGTGCCCGGGGCGCGCGCCGCCGCGACCTGGTCTGGCTGGCCGCGCTCGAGAGCCTCGTGCTCGGGCTGGCCGCGGGCGCGATCGGGACGGGTGTCGCGCTCGGCGCCGTCCGGCTGGCCGGCAACGGCGGTGGCATCGGCACGGGGCGCGTGCTCGCCACGCTCGCGGCGTGCGTGGGGGTCGCGGCGGCAGGCGCCGCGGCGGCGCGGGTCGGCGCGGGGCTCGTCGCGTTCCGCGGCACCGTCGCCGAAGGGAGGCGCAGCGTCCGCCGCGGCGGCACGCCGCTCTGGCAGCGCCTCTACCTCGACCTGGTCGCCCTCGCCGCCGCCGGCCTCGTCTACTGGCTGACCGCGCGCACCGGCTTCTCGGCGGTGGTGAACCCGGACTCGAACCCGACGCTGTCGCTGTCGGTGTACATGTTCCTCGCGCCGGCGCTGCTCTGGCTCGGCGCGGCCCTGCTGCTGCTGCGCCTCCGCGGCCGCGCCCTCGCGTGGCTCGCGGCGCGCGCGGCGGGCGGCCGCGCTCGTACGCCGCTCGGCTTCCTGCTCGCGAGCGCCGGCCGGCGCGGCGCCGCCCTCAACCGCGGCCTGCTCGTCCTCGGGCTCCTGCTCGCCTTCGGCGTCGAGCTCGGAATCTTCGCCGCCACCTACGACCAGCAGGCGCGCGTCGACGCCCAGCTCACCATCGGCGCCGACGTCGTCGCGACCGCGCCGCCCGGCGCCGTGTCGGGGCACCGGCTCCTGGAGAGGATCGCCGTCCTACCCGGTGTCGCCGGCGTCTCGGGCGTCGACCACTCCTACGCGTACGTCGGGCCCGACCTGCAGGACACCTTCGGCATCGACGCGGCGACGCTGACGCGGGGCACGAGCCTCCGCGACTCGTACTTCCTCGGCGGCGGCGCACGCGAGCTGCTCGACCGGCTGCGCGCAACGCCGGACGGGATCCTCGTCTCCAAGGAGACGATCACCGACTACTCGCTCAACGTCGGCGACCTGCTGCGCCTGCGCGTGCTCGACCACCGCAGCGGCCGCTTCCGCGTCGCGCCCTTCCACGTCGTGGGGATCGTGCAGGAGTTCCCCTCGGCGCCGAAGGACTCGTTCATGGTCACGAACCTCGCCTACCTGCAGCGGGTCACGCACGACCCCGGCCCGAACGTCGTCTTCGTGCGCGCCGGCGGCGATCCGAGCGCGCTCGCGCGGCGGGTCGCGGCCGTGACCGCGGGGTTCGGGGTGAGCGTCAAGGACATCCGCACGCAGACGGCGCAGACCGTCAGCTCGATCACGACCGTCGACCTGCGCGGGATCAGCCGCATCGAGGAGGCGTTCGTGCTGGTGCTCGCCGCCGCCGCGATGGCGCTGTTCGTCGCGGTCGGGCTGGCGGAGCGGCGGCAGGAGCTGGCGACGATGGCCGCGCTCGGCGCGTCGCTGCGCCGGGCGGCGGCGTTCCTCTGGAGCGAAGCCGTGCTCGTGCTCACGGCCGCGCTCGCGCTCGCCGCGCTGCTCGGCTGGCTGCTCGCGGAGATGCTCGTCGCCATGCTCCAGCACGTCTTCGACCCCCCGCCCGACCGGCTCGCCGTGCCCTGGTCGTTCCTCGCCGGCCTCGGCGGCGCCGCCCTCCTGGGCGGGCTCGCGGCCGCGGCGCTGGCCGCGCTGCTGATCCGCCGGCTGCCGCTCGGCGCGATCCTGCGCGAGGAATGACGACAATGCCCGCGTGAGCTTCGGGCAGACCGTCCTGGTGGTCGAGGACGACGAGGAGCTGCGCAACCTGCTCGGCCGCGGCCTGCGCGAGGAGGGCTTCGCCGTCGAGGGGGTCGCGACCGGGGCCGATGCGCTCACGCGGGTCGCGGACGCCGAGCCGGACGTGCTCGTCGTCGACATCGGCCTGCCGGACGCGGACGGGCGCGACGTCTGCCAGGCCCTGCGCGCCCGGGGCGTGCAGGCGCCGATTCTCTTCCTGACCGCGCGCGACGCGCTGGTCGACCGGATCGCCGGGTTCGAAGCCGGCGGCGACGACTACCTGCCGAAGCCCTTCGCGCTCGCCGAGCTTGCCGCACGTCTGCACGCGCTCCTGCGCCGCGCCGGCGCCAGCGGCGCGGTCGAGGCGGCCGGGCTCCGGCTCGACCCGGTCACGCACACGGTGGGGGACGACGTCCAGCGGGTGCCGCTGACGCCGACCGAGTTCCGGCTGCTCGCGCGGCTGCTCGCGAGCCCCGGCGAGGCGGTCCGCAGGCGCGACCTCGTTCGCGCCGGCTGGCCGCACGGCGCGATCGTGCGCGAGAACACCCTCGATGCGTACATCGCACGGCTGCGCCGCAAGCTGCGTCCGCTCGACCGCGCACCCGCGGTGTCGACCGTCCACGGCGTCGGCTACCGGATCGAATGAGCCGGCTCGGCATCCGCCGGCGGCTCTTCCTGGTGGTGATCGCGACCGTCGGGGTCGCGGTCGCCGTGCTCGTGGTCGCGTTCAACCTCATCGTGGCGTCGACCCTGGCGCAGGACGCGCGCGACCTCGTCCGCGCCCGGGCCTCCGCCCAGCTCGCGCTGCTGACCACGGCGCACGGGAGGGTCAGCGTGCGCGAGGCGCCCGACGCCGCCGTCGCGGACGCGTCGATCTGGGTGTTCTCGGGAGGAGACACGCTCGAGCAGCCGCGAGGCGGCGCGGCCGTCGACGCCGCGGCGCGCGAGCTCGCAGGCGGACCTGCGCGCTATGCCGACGTCCCCGCCGCCGACGTCCGCCTGTACGCGGCGCCCGTCTTCGCCGGCGGGCGCCGCGTCGGAACTGTCGTGGCGGGTGTCTCGCTCGCGCCGTACGAGCAGACGGGCCGGCTCGCGCTGGTGGCCTCGCTCGTTCTCGGCGTGCTCGTGCTGCTCGTCGTCGCACTCGCCGCCCGCTGGCTGCTCGCCGCGTCGTTGCGGCCGGTCGCGCGGATGACGCGGCAGGCGGCGGCCTGGAGCGAGCGCGACCTCGACCGCCGCTTCGCGCTCGGCGAGCCGCGGGACGAGCTGACCGAGCTCGCCGCGACGCTCGACGGGCTGCTCGACCGGCTCGCCGCGGGCCTGCGGCGAGAGCAGCGGTTCTCGGCGGAGCTCTCGCACGAGCTGCGCACCCCGCTCGCGCGCGTGCTGGCCGAGTCGGAGCTCGCCCTCCGCCGGGAACGCGAGCCGGGCGAGTATCGCCGCGCGCTCGAGCTGATCAACCGCAACGCCGTCCAGCTCACCCGCACCGTCGATGCGCTCGTCGCCGCCGCCCGGCACGACGCCCGCACGAGACGCGGCAGCGCGGACGCCTACCAGCTCGCCGCCGAAGCGGCGGCTGCGTGCGCGGATCTCGCCGCCCAGCGGGGGGTCGACCTCGACCTGACTCCGCCGGCCGCGCCGATTCGCGTCGCCGTCGAGCGCGAGCTCGGCGAGCGCATCCTGCAGCCGCTGCTCGACAACGCCTGCCGCTACGGCGCGAGCAGGGTCGACGTCACGATCGAGCGCGCCGGCGGCGCCGTGCGCTACGTGATCGACGACGACGGCGCCGGCGTCGCCGACGAGGAGCGCGAGCGCATCTTCGAGCCCGGCGTCCGCGGCAGCCAGCGAACGCGGGACGGCGCAGGCGCCGGCCTCGGCCTCGCCCTCGCCCGCCGCCTCGCCCGCAGCGCGAACGGTGAGGTCGAGGCGCTGCCACACCCCGGGGGCGGCCGCTTCGTGGTCAGCCTGCCGACGGGCTGATCCGCCTTACACGACTCGACGCGTGTCGTCGCGGTAGCGGCGATCGCGAACGGCGAGGCGGAGCCGCTCGCCGATCGTCCGCGGCTTGAGCTCCGCGCAGAGCACCGCCGAGGCGCCCGGCCCGCGCGCGCCGTAGCGGAGGCCCGGCGTCAGCTCGGGCACCGAGCGCCAGCCGTCGCCGGTCAGCTCGTACAGCTCGTCCTCGAAGACGACCAGCCCGGCGCGCTCGAAGCGGTCGACCCACTCCGACGGCTCGTGGACCGCCTGCTCCGGGCGCAGCTCGCGCTCGCCCGTCGGGACGGTGACGAGCAGCCGCCGCGCCACGCGGGCGAGCTCGCGCAGCGCCCCGTCGAGCGTGTCTGCGCTCTCCTGCTCCAGGCCGTACTGCGTGTTGTCGCGGCCGACGTGCTCGAGCGTCGAGATCGCGATCGCGA
>CAZBYA010000066.1:0-15118 GCA_964496175.1 uncultured Gaiellales bacterium
GTCCGCGGTCGTGGTCGCGGAAGCCGGGCGGCCGATCGGCGTCGTCACCCGCTCCGACCTGCTCGACTACCTCGCGCACGCGCGCTGATGCTCGACGAGCTCGTCCGCGCGGCGGAGGCCGATCCGGACACACTCGCGGCGATCCTCCACGGCTCGCGTTCCGTCCGTCAGGAGCGCCCCGACTGGGAACCTCGGCTGCTCGGGGTGCTCCGCGACCCGGTCGTCGAGCACAGCTCGCGCTGTTCACCTGGCACCGGTGTCAGACACCTTGAAGGTGTCTGACACCTTTCAGGACTACCGGCGACGCCGGGTACGTTGCGAGGTGCGTGTCGACCGCGTCCACCACCGCCAGCCTCGCACAGGTCCGCCGGCTCGTCGTCTCGCAGCAGGGCTTTGCCGCCCGCTTCCGCCGCGCCGGCCGCGACGAGGTCGAGGCCGCGATCCGCAGGCTCTCCGCGGTGCAGCTGGACTCGATCGCGACCGTCGACCGCGCGCACCGGCTGACGCTCGGCGCACGGATCGGCGCGCACGAGGCGGACGCGGTCGCCGAGCTCCTCCGGCAGGGCCGCGTCTTCGAGTACTGGGCGCACGAGGCCTCGCTGCTCCCGATCGAGCTGTGGCCGCACTTCCGCCGCGTGATGGAGGGCAAGGGCCACTGGGGCACGCACGACCACGCGCTGCGCGTGCACGCCGACCTCGTCGAGCCGGTGCTGGAGCGCATCCGCGCCGAAGGGCCGCTTGCCTCACGCGACTTCGAGGGGCAGGGACGCGGCGGCATGTGGAACTGGAAGCCCGCGAAGATGGTGCTGGACGCGCTCTGGGACAACGGCGTGCTCGCGATCGCCGGCCGGCGCGGCTTCCAGCGCGCGTACGACCTCGTGGAGCGCGTGATCCCGCGCCGGTGGCTCGACGCGCCGACACCGAGCGAGGACGAGACGCTGCGCACGCTCGCGCTGCTCGCCGTCGGCGCGCGCGGCGCGCTCACGGAGGCGGCGATCCGCGAGCACTGGCGCCTCAAGGGCGGCAAGGCGCGGCTCCACCACCACCTGCTCGCGCTCGTCGACGAGGGACGCCTGCGAGAGGTGCACGTCGACGACGGCGGCGCGCCGTTCTACGTCCTGCCGGACACGGAGCTCGACGGGCCGGGCGCGCCGCCCGTGCTCGTGTGCCCGTTCGACAACCTCGTCTGGGACCGGCCGTTGCTCGAGCGGCTGTTCGGCTTCCGCCATGTGATCGAGGTCTACAAGCGCGAGCACGAGCGGGCGTACGGCTACTACGTCCTGCCCCTGCTCGCCGGCGACCGTTTCCTCGGCCGCGCCGACCTGAAGGCCGACCGCGCCGAGGGCGTGCTGCGGATCAGGCGCTTCACGCGCGAACCGGGCGCGCGCGGGAACGTCGAGGCGAAGCTCGAGCGGGCCGCGGCGCGGCTGGCGCGCACGCTCGGGCTCGAGGCGGTCGCTCGTGCGTGAGGTGACCGTCGAGGCGGCGCGCCGCATCGCCGTGCGCGCGCAGCTGCTCGACGGCACCGCCACGAGCGTGCTCGACACCGTGCGCCGGCTCGGGTCGCTGCAGCTCGACCCGATCTCGACGGTCGCGCCGCCGCAGCACCTCGTGCTCTGGTCGCGCCTCGGCCCGTTCGACCCGGCCGAGCTCGACCGGCTGCTCTGGGAGACGCGCGAGCTCGTCGAGTGGAACGCGTACCTCTGGCCGGCGGAGGACCTGCCCCTGCTGCGCGCGCGGATGCAGCGCGACGACCGGGGCCTCGACCGTCGCATCGTCGCGTACCTCGAGGAGCACGACGACTACCGCCGCTACGTCCTGCGCGAGCTCGAGCGGCGGGGCCCGCTGCTCTCGCGCGAGATCGAGGACCATGCGACGACCACGCGCGAGGCGCACCGCTGGTGGGGCGAGCGGAAGATGGGCCTGATGCTCGGCCTCCTGAACGCGCGCGGCGAGGTCGCCGTCGTCGGGCGGCGGGGGAAGCAGCGCCTCTGGGACCTCGCCGAGCGCTGGTACCCGCCGGTCGAGAGCGTCCCGTGGCCAGAGGCGAAGCGGATCTTCGAGGAGCGCCGCTTCCGCGCGCTCGGGGTGAAGCTCGAGCGCGGCCGGCTGGTCGCGCACCCCGACGCCGACGACGGGCCGGTGCCGACGCGCACGACGTTCCTGTCGCCGTTCGACCGGCTCGTACAGGACCGCGACCGGGCTGAGGCGCTCTGGGGGTTCTTCTACCGGCTCGAGATGTACGTGCCGAAGGCGAAGCGCGAGTACGGCTACTACGTGCTCCCGATCCTGCGCGGCGACCGCGTCGTCGGCCGCATCGAGCCGGTGCACGACCGCAAAGCCGGCGTCCTGCGCGTCCTCGGCACCTGGTGGGAGGACGGCGTGCGACCCGTCCCGCTGACGCGGCCGCTGCAGAGCCTCGCCCGGTTCGTGGGCGCCCGACTAGAGTGGGACGCCTGATGGACTTCGAGACGCGCGCGATCCATGCCGGGCAGGAGCCCGACCCCGCGACCGGCGCGATCGTCACGCCGATCTACCAGACCTCGACGTACGTGCAGGAGGCGGTCGGCGAGCACAAGGGCTACGACTACTCGCGCGTCGCGAACCCGACGCGCAGCGCGCTCCAGGTCGCGGTCGCGAGCCTCGAGAACGCGGAGCACGGGATCGCGTTCAGCTCGGGCATCGGCGCGACGACGACCCTGATGCACCTCGTCGACCCCGGCGACCGCGTCGTGCTGATCGCCGACGTCTACGGCGGCGTCTACCGGATGACGTCGCAGGTCTACGAGCCGAAGGGCTACCGCTTCACGTACGTGCCGGCGGAGGAGTTCGACGAGAACCTCGCGTCCTACCTGGACGAGGACGTGAAGCTCGTCTGGGTGGAGACGCCGTCGAACCCGATGCTGAACGTCGTCGACATCCGCAAGGCGGCCGACGCGGCGCACGCCGTCGGCGCGACGCTCGTGGTGGACAACACCTTCGCGTCGCCGTACCTCCAGCAGCCGCTCTCGCTCGGCGCCGACGCGGTCGTCCACTCGACGACGAAGTACCTCGCCGGCCACAGCGACACCGTCGGCGGCTTCGTCGCCACCTCCGACCACGCGCTCGCGGAGCGCCTCTACTTCCTCCAGAAGTCGCTCGGCGCCGTCCCCGGCCCGTTCGACGCGTGGCTCGTGCTGCGGGGGATCAAGACGCTCGCGGTGCGGATGCGGCAGCACTGCGAGAACGCGCGCAAGGTCGCGGAGTTCCTCGACGGCCACCCGGGCGTCGAGCGCGTCCTCTACCCCGGCCTGCCCTCGCACTTCGGGCACGAGGTGGCGCGGCGGCAGATGCGCGACTTCGGCGGCATGGTCTCGTTCCTCGCCGCCTCGGAGCGCGAGGCGGTCGAGCTCGTCGCGCGCACGCGCATCTTCCAGCTCGCGGAGTCGCTCGGCGGCGTCGAGAGCCTGATCGAGCACCCCGCGCGGATGACGCACGCGTCCACGGCCGGTGCGCCGTTCGCGCCGCCGCCGAACCTCGTGCGCCTCTCCGTCGGGATCGAGTCGGCGGAGGACCTGCTCGCCGACCTCGAGGCAGCGCTCGTCAGAACGTCTGCTGCGGCGCGGGCGTAGGCGGCAGCGACGGCACGTCGCGCCAGGGCAGCAGGCCGAAGCGCACGAGCGCGCGCGGCAGCCGGCGCGTCGGCGTCATCTCCGCCGAGTGCGACCACTGCCCCTCGAAGTTCCACAGCTTGGCATGCGGGTTCAGCTCGAGGATCTCGGTCGCGAGCCTGCCGGTCTCTGACGGCTGGTCGGCGATGATCCGGTCGCGCGTGCTCCAGTAGAGCTGGAGCGGCACGCCCGAGAAGGCGAGCTGGCGGACGAAGGTGTCGGGGCTGCGCTGGGCGTAGGCGCTCGGGTCCTGCGCCGGCGTGCCGCCGACCTCGAGGCGCGCGAGCGCCTGCAGCCAGTGGCCGTCGGGGAGCGCCGCGAAGTCGCGGTAGCGCTGCGACATGTCGGTCGCCGGGTCGAACGCCGCGGCGCCGGCGAGCAGCCGCGGGTCGTGCGCGAGCAGCAGCAACGTCTCCTGGGCGCCCATCGAGCCTCCGATGGCGTAGACGCGGTGCGGATCGACGTTCACGCCCGCCGCCTGCGCGATCTGAGGCATGCGCGCGAGATCGTCGATCTGTCCCGGGGCGCCCCACGAGTACCACTCGGTCCGCCGTCCCTCGCCGCCCGGGTTGATGACGGCGAAGCCGCCCTCCGTCGGCAGGTCGCCCCAGAGCTGTGCGTTCTGCCACTCATTGACGCCGCGGCCGTGCGGCGAGATGACGAGCGGGATCGGCTGCCCGTGGTAGCCCGCGGGCAGGAGGATCAGCGCGGGCCGGAGGCGGCCGTCGTAGGCGCGGTAGTGCGTCAGCACGGCGCCGGTGGCGGGCGTCGGGTCGGGCGGCGCCAGCTGCGCAGCCGCGGCCGAAGCGGCCGCGAGCACGGCCACGAGCGCCAGGAGGAGAACCCCGATCCTCATCGCGCAGACCACGGTAGGCGGCGACTGCAAAGATCCGGTTATGGATCCGTTGCGCCTCATCGACCTCCGCTTCGGCGGCGCGGAGCATGCGGTGGGCGTCTACCTCGTCGAGACGAGCGACGGGCTCGCCCTCTTCGACTGCGGGCCGGCGACGACCCTGCCGGCGCTCGAGGCGGGGCTCGCCGGTCAGGGCCTCGAGCTGACCGACGTCCGCCACCTGCTGCTCTCGCACATCCACCTCGACCACGCAGGCGGCGCGGGGACGATCGTGCAGCGGCACCCGGGCCTGACCGTGTGGGTGTCGGAGGTCGGGGCGCCGCACCTGCTCGACCCGTCGCGGCTCGAGCGCTCGGCGCGCCGGCTGTACGGGGAGGCGTTCGACCTCCTGTGGGGCGAGCTGCGCCCGGTGCCGGCGGCGAACGTGCGCCCGGCGGTCGGCGACGTGCTGGGCTGGGAGGCGTTCCCGACGGTCGGGCACGCGTCCCACCACGTCAGCTACCTGCGAGAGGGGACGCTGCTCGCCGGCGACGCCGCCGGCGTGCGCATGCCCGGCGCCGCGTACGTGCTGCCGGTCTCGCCGCCGCCGGACATCGACGTCGAGGCCTGGCACGCGACGGCAGCGGCGATCAGGGAGCGCGCGCCGGAGCGGCTCGCGCTGATCCACTTCGGCGTGCACGAGGACGTCGGCGCGCACCTCGACCGGCTCGAGGCCGAGCTGGATCGGTGGGCCGAGCGCGTCCGCGACGGCATGGAGGTCGAGGAGTTCGTCGCGGCGGCGCAGGCGGACGCCGGCGAGGACGCGGCCGCGTACGACCGCGTGGCCCCGTTCTGGCAGTCGTGGCACGGCCTGCGGCGCTACTGGGACACGCGCGAGCGCGTCTGACGCTACGCGGTCAGCCCTCGCGCAGGACGTTCGCGCCCGAGACCTGCGCCAGCGCCATCAGCACGATCTCGTCGACGTTCACGTTCGGCGGCCGCGTCAGCGCGAACACGATGCAGTCGGCGACGTCCTCCGGCCGCATCGGCCCACCCATCGCTACGTTCGAGTAGACCGCCTTCGCACGCTCCTCGTCGCCGTGGAACCGCACCGTCGAGAACTCCGACTCGACGAGCCCCGGCGCGACGTTCGTCACCTTCACCGGCCGGCCCTGGAGATCGTCGCGCAGCGCGCGTGTGTAGCCGTGCACCGCGAACTTCGAGGCGACGTACGACGAGCCGTGCGGGTACGACCAGAGGCCCGCGACGGAGCCGAGGTTGACGATGTGGCCGCCGTCGTCCGCCTCCAGGTGCGGGATGCAGAGGCGCGTCATTCGCATCAGCCCGAGCACGTTCGTCTCGATCACCTCGCGCTCGTCGCCCTCGTCCGACTCCCAGACGGGGTCTCGCCCGCGCGACAGGCCGGCGTTGTTGACGAGGACGTCGAGGCCGCCGAGCCGCTCGATCGCGTCGCGCACGAACGCCTCGCACGAGCCGCGGTCGGTGACGTCGAGCTCGAGCGCCACGTGGGTCTCGAGCCGGTCGGTGCGGCGCGCGCCGCCGGCGACGCGGGCGCCCTCCGCGGCCAGCGCGCGGGCGGTCGCAGCGCCGATGCCGCTCGACGCGCCCGTCACGATCGCACGCTTCCCCTCGAGGCGTCCCGGCACCCGCCGCAATCTACCGGGCGCCGCGCACGTCTAAGGTCCGAGGCGGATGCAGAACCCCACCCCCGGCCAGGTGCGCGCGGCCAGGGCGGCGCTCACGGGCGTCGTCCTGCTGCTCCTGCTCGGGGTCGTGGCGCTCGCGAGCCGCGGCGGCTTCGGCCACAACTCGCAGGCGGCGCCCTCGGCGAGCTACGTCAGCTACGCGATGACGCTGTTCGTGATCGTCTTCGTGCTGCTGATCCCGGTGACGCTCTACCTGCGGCTGATGGAGATGCGTCAGGTCGCTCCCGGCGAGCGGCAGAGCTTCTGGCGGCGGCTGCTGGCCCCGCTCCTCCTGCTGCTCGTGCTCGCCGGGCTCGCACGCCTCATCTACTACGTGTACGAGCACAGGCACCGGTACCGCTTCCACCCGGTGACGAGCCCGGGGGCCGCGGGCGGCAAGGGCAGCGCCGCCCACAAGGCGCTCCACCGGATCCCCGTGCAGCCCCACTTCGAGTGGACCCTCTTCTGGATCGCCGTCGCCGTGATCGCCGTCGCCAGTGTCGCCGCCTTCGTCTGGTACCGCACCCGACCGCCGCTGGCGCCGCTCCTGCCGGAGGAGGAGCCGACCGTCGCGCAGGACCTCGCCGTCTCGATCGAGGGGGCGATCGGCGACCTCGAGGCGGAGCCGGACGCGCGCCGCGCCGTGATCGCCGCCTACGCGCGCATGGAGGGCGTGCTCGCGCGCAACGGGCTGCGGCGACGGCCGAGCGAGACGCCGCTCGAGTACCTGCGCCACGTGCTGAACGGGCTGACGACGCGCGGCGACGCGGTGACCCGGCTCACCGGCCTGTTCGAGGAGGCGAAGTTCAGCCGCCACGAGATCGGCACGCCCGAGAAGCGCGACGCGATCGCCGCGCTGCACGAGATCCGCGACGACCTCCAGCCCCGGGCCGCATGAGGCGCCATCTCGTCGACGTCGTCGTTCTGCTCGTGCTCGGCACGGCCGTCGCGGCCTTCCTGCTCGGCGTCATCCCGGGCAGCCGCGGCTACGTGCTGACCGGCTACGTCGTCTTCCTCGGCGCGCTGATGATGCTCGTGCTGGTGATGAGCGTCCGCGACGCCGTCCCGCGCCGCGGCGCGTCGGCCTTCGACCTCGCGCTCGCGACTCCGGCCCGGCCTGCCCGGCCGCCCGCGGAGCTCGAGCGGATCGTGCGCGAGGTGACGATGGCGTCCACGTCGGCGTACGACCTCCACTACCGCCTGCTGCCGAGCCTGCGCGAGATCGCGCGGGCCCGCCTCGAGCGGAGCGGCCGCACGCCGGGCCCCGCGACGCTCG
Source organism: uncultured Gaiellales bacterium (assembly GCA_964496175.1). Classification (GTDB taxonomy): domain Bacteria; phylum Actinomycetota; class Thermoleophilia; order Gaiellales; family Gaiellaceae; genus PALSA-600. The sequence continues at coordinate 7,465 of CAZBYA010000066.1, forward strand.
ACCGCTGGTGGGAGCTGCTGCGGCCCGACCGCCCGCCACCCGACGAGCGCTTCGGAGGCGGGATCTCGCCCGCCGACCTGCGTGCACTCGTCGCCGACCTGGAGAAGTTGTGAGACTGCCGCGGATGGAGTTGGCCGAGGTCGGACGGATCGCGAACCGCGTCATCGACGAGGTCGAGAAGGCGGTCGTGGGCAAGCGCGACGCGCTCGAGCTGCTGATGCTCGGCGTGCTCGGCGACGGCCACATCTTGATCGAGGACTACCCGGGCCTCGCGAAGACGCTGATGGCGCGCTCGTTCGCGCAGGCGACGTCGCTCGAGTTCGCCCGCATCCAGTTCACGCCCGACCTGATGCCGTCGGACGTGACCGGCTCGTCGGTCTACAACCAGCGCGAGGCCGACTTCGAGTTCCGGCCGGGCCCGATCTTCGCCAACCTCCTGCTCGCGGACGAGATCAACCGCGCCCCGCCGAAGACGCAGGCCGCGCTGCTCGAGGCGATGCAGGAGCGGCAGGTGACGAGCGAGGGCGAGACGCGTCCGCTCGCGCCGCCGTTCCTCGTGCTCGCGACGCAGAACCCGATCGAGTACGAGGGCACGTACCCGCTGCCGGAGGCGCAGCTCGACCGCTTCCTGCTGCGCATGTCGGTCGGCTACCCCGCGCGGGAGGACGAGTGGCAGGTGCTCGCGCGCCGCGCGGAGCGGCGGCGGGACGAGGTCGAGCTCGAGCCGGTCGTCGACCGCGAGACGCTGCTCGCGCTGCAGCAGGCGGTCGAGGACGTGCACGTGTCGGAGGCGGTCGGCCTCTACATGGTCGACGTCGTCGCGGCGACGCGGACGGCGCCGTCGATCCAGGTCGGCGCGTCGCCGCGCGGCTCGCTCGCGCTGCTCAAGCTGTCGCGCTGCCGCGCCGCGCTCGACGGCCGCGACTTCGTCACACCGGACGACGTGAAGGCGGTCGCGGTGCCGGCGCTCGCGCACCGGCTGACGCTGCGGCCGGAGCTGTGGGTGCAGCGGATCTCGGCCGACGACGTCGTCCGGGAGCGGCTCGAGACAGTGCCGACGCCGGCCGCCGAGGACCTCGCGCGCGCGTGACGCTGTGGGCCGCGCCGAAGCTGGCGGGGTACGCCGGCCTCTCCGCGGCGGGCCTGCTCGCGGCGCTCGTCTTCTCCCGGCCCGAGCTGGTCGCGCTGACGGCGCCGTTCCTGCTCGGGCTCGGCGCCGGGCTGGCGCTCGCCGTCCGCCCCCGCGTCGCGATCGGCCTCAGCCTGGACGCGGCGCGGGCGCTCGAGGGCGACACCGTCCGCGCGACGATCGCCCTTGCAGCCGACGGCCCCGTCGACCGGCTCGAGCTGCACCTGCCGCTGCCGCACGGCATCCGGCTCGCCGGCGGAACGAACCCCGTGGCGCTGCGGCTGCGGCCCGGCGAGCGCCGCGAGCTCGAGCTGGAGCTGGAGGGCACCCGCTGGGGCGCGCACGTGCTCGGGCCCGTGTACGCGCGGGCCCGCGACCCGCTCGCGCTGCTCGGCTGGGAGTGGACGGCGCCGGGCAGGCAGGAGCTGCGCATCTACCCGCGCGAGCAGGCGCTGCGCCGCGTCCTGCGGCCGCGCGAGACGCAGCTCTACTCCGGCAACGAGGTCTCGCGCCGCAAGGGCGAGGGAATCGAGTTCGCGGACGTGCGCCAGTGGGCGCCCGGCGACGCGGTCAAGCGGATCAACTGGCGGGCGACGGCGAGACGGAGCGAGCTGTGGGTGAACGAGAGCCACCCCGAGCGCAACACCGACGTGATCCTGTTCGTCGACTCGTTCGCGGAGGCGCGCCGGGGCGACGAGGGCACGCTCGACCTGGCGGTGCACGCGACCGCCGCGCTCGTCGACGCCTACGTGCGGCGCCGCGACCGCGTCGGCCTGATCGGCTTCGGCGGCAACCTGCGCTGGCTGGTTCCCGGCATGGGAGTCGTGCAGCTCTACCGGATCCTCGACGCGCTGCTCGACACCGAGATCGTGCTGTCGTACTACTGGCGGCAGATCGAGGTGATCCCGCGGCGAACGCTCCCCCCGAGCGCCCTGGTGATCGCGCTCTCGCCGCTCCTCGACCGCCGCAGCGTCGGCGCGCTGCTCGACCTGCGCGCGCGCGGCTTCGACCTCGCCGTCGTCGACGTCTCGCCGGTGCCGTTCACCGACCGCCCGGCCGACGGCCTCGACGCCGTCGCCTACGACATCTGGACGCTGCGCCGCGACGCGCTGCGGCACCGCCTGCAGGCGGCGGGCGTCGCGGTCGCGGAGTGGCGCCCGGAGAATCCCCTCGAGGCGGTCCTGGAGGAGGTGCGCCAGTTCCGTCGCTACGCCCGGCACGCGCGCGCCTGATCACGGCGGCGCTCTCGCTCTGCGCGCTCGGCGGCGTCGTCGCGGACGCCGTGCTCACCGGCGGCCGCTGGGCCCCGCTCGCCGCCGCGGCCGGCGGGCTGGGCGCGCTGCTCCTCCTCGGCGGGCTGCTGCTGCGCTGGCCGATCCCGATCGCCCTCGCGGTGCTGCTGGCAGGCGGCGGCTACCTGGCGGGCCGGGAGGGCCGCGCCGTCGTCGACGGCTGGGCGACGCTCGTCGGCGTCGGCCTGCTCGTCGCGGCCGAGCTCGCGCACTGGTCGATCGGCCACGACGCACGCATCTCGAGCGAGCGCGCGCTCGTGCTGCGCCGCGCCGCCACGCTCGCCGCGCTCGCGCTCGCGGCGCTCGCGCTCGACTTCGTGCTGCTCGCGACGGCCGCCTTCTCGGCGGGTCCCGGCGTGCTGCTCGCGGCGGCGGGCGTCGCGGCCGCAGTCGCCGCCGTTGCTGTCGTGCTGCGGCTCCTGCGCCCGGTCGGGGCGCAGGAGCCGCGTTCTCGCTAGGAGGGGACGCCTACGTCGCGACGACGGCGGCCGTCTGCGTCTCGTTGTGCCCGTTCTGCTCGTTGGCCGTGGCGACGATCGTGTACGTGTGCCCCTTCACGGGCGTGAACTTGGGCACGAACACGACCGAGCCGTCGGGCTGCAGCAGCGCCGTCGGCTGGGCGACGGCGACGAGCCGCGTGCCGTCGTACACCTTGTAGGTCATCCCGATCGTCGCGCCGGGCTGCGAGTAGTACGCGAGGTACGGGAACCACATGCGGACGGCGGGGGCGCTGGCCGCCTTCACCGTCTGCGTCGTGCCGGCGATCAGGCGCGCGAGCGCGCCGAACGAGCCGTACGAGGGCTTGGGCGCCCCGCTCGGCATCTCGACGCCGCTCTTCCACGGGTTGCCGGAGCTGTCGCGGAACGTGAACCAGATGAACATCTGCACGTTCGGGTCGTTCTTGGCGACGGTGAGCGCCTGGCGCGCGTACGCCGCCTGCGTCGCCGGCGAGATGGCGCGCGGCTGCTCGGGCTTCGTCTCGTGGCCGTACTCGGTGATCCAGACCGGCACCGGGCGGTGGAACCAGCGCTTCAGGTCGGACTCGAACTGCGACAGCGAGGCGAGGCTGACGTTCGGGTAGCGGACCTTCTGCAGCGGGTGCATCGTCGGCGTCGTCGGGTACGGGTGGTGTGCCCAGGCGTCGAACTTGAGGCCGCTCTGTTGGGCGAGCAGGCGCGCGAACGTCGCCGGGGCGACGGAGTCGCTGACGCCCGCGACCGGCTTGTCGCGGCCGCGCGCGGACGTCTCGCCGATCGCGACCTTCGCGTACGGGTTGCCTGCGTGGATGCCTGCGTACGCGGCGCGGTAGAGCTTCGCGTAGTTGGCCGGGCCGACGATCCGCTTGCCTGCGAACTGCGGCTCGAGGAAGAGACCCAGGTTCGGCTCGTTCCAGACCGACCAGAGGCCGACGCTGCCGTGACCCGTGAGGCCGTCGTAGCGCGTCGCGAGCATGCGCGCGAACGTCGTCAGGTCCGAGAGCCGCGTCGGCATGCGGTTCGGCGTCCGGCCGCCGTTCGCCCACTTCGGCGTGCCCGTGATGTCGATCATCACGCGCAGGCCGTAGAGGCCGGACTGGAAGACGAGCTCGTCGAGGTCACCGAGCTTGTAGGCGGGGTCGTTGCCGTTCGCGGGGTTCGACGGCTTCGTCGGGGCGAGCTTCGACCAGTCCGCGGTCGTATGGATGACGGTGGCGCCGGCCGCCGCCGCAGCCGCGAGGTTCTGGGCGCGGTCCGGCGACCAGCGGAAGGACGGGTCGTCGAAGAAGCCGATCGGCATCCTGGGCGCGGCCTGCGCCGCGGCGGCCGGAAAGGCCAGGAGCGCTGCGGCGAGGGCGAGCGCGAAACGGGCGGATCTCGGCACGGGCATCCTCCTCCTTCGTTCTGCGCGAGCGATCCGTGGCACCGTAGCCAGGCTCCGTGAGGGTCCTGTAAAGAGGCGTACCTCTAGGCTGCGCCCCGTGTTCAGGCGGTTCTGGCTCCCGGCGCTCGCGGTCTGGCTCGGGCTCGCGGCGGCGCTCGCGGCGCTGACAACGCGGGTCGCGGATTGGTTCGTGATGACGGACGAGCTGCTGTACGAGCGCCTCGCGCTCGGCGTCGTCCGCCTGCGCTCGCCGCTGCCGTACGTGCACCACGAGCTCGTTCCGAACGTCGATCAGCTCTACCCGCTGCTGCTCTCGCTGCCGTTCGCGGTCGCGCGCACCGTCGGCGGCGCGCTGCCGGCGGCGCACGCGCTGAACGCGGTCGTGATGAGCTCGGCCGCCCTGCCGGCGTACCTGCTCGGGCGCCGTGTCGCGCCGCTCGCGCCGTCGCTGCTGGCGGCGGCGCTCACGGTCGTCGTGCCGTGGATCGTGCTCGCGTCGTTCCTCCTGACGGAGGTCGCGGCGTACCCGGCGTTCCTGTGGGGGGTGCTCGCGTTCGTGCGGGCGGTCGAGTCGCCCTCGCGGCGCCGCGACGTGCTCGCGGTGGCCGGCCTTGCGCTCGCGGTGCTGGCGCGGACGCAGCTCGCGGTGCTCGCCGTCGTGCTCCCCCTGGCGATCGTCGCCCGCGAGCGCTCGCTCCGCGGCGCATGGCGGCAGCACCGCGTGCTCGCCGTGCTCTACGCGGCCGGCATCGCCGTGCTGGTCGCGCTGTTCGCGGCGGGACGCAGCCCGCTCGGCACGTACGCGTCGACGGCGAACGGGAATCCTGTGCCGCCGGGGATCGTGACGGCGTTCGCGACGCACCTCGCAGCGGTCGGCCTCGGGCTGGCGCTGCTGCCGTTCCTGCTCGGCGGCGCGTGGCTCGTCGCGCACGTCGTCGGACGCGCCGACGCCGAGCGGCAGTCGCTCGCGCTCGTCGCGTCGTCCGCGACCGTGCTGCTCGCGCTCGAGGCCGCGTCCTACGACCTCCGCTTCGGTGGCGGGCTGCCGCGCGACCGGTACGTCTTCTACGTCGCGCCGCTCCTCCTCGTCGCGTTCGCGGCGGCGCTGGGCGAGCGAGCGGTGCCACGACGCGCGCTCGCCGTGCCGCTGGTCGTGCTCGCCTACGGCTTCGCGCGCGCGCCGCTGCCCCTCTACCAGAAGCTGAACGCCGACCTGCCCGTCGCGATCTTCGACGACGACCTGCGGGGGACGCTCGGCGGGGTCGACGGCGCGCGCGTGTGTCTCGTCGCGGGCGCGGTGCTCTGCGCCGCGCTCCTGGTCCTGCTGCGACCCAGGCACCTCGCAGCCACGCTCGCCCTCGTCGCGGTGCTCGCTCTTCCGGCGGAGACCGGCTATGCGTTCCAGCGCCTGTTCGCGGTCGACGGCACCGCCGGGCGCCCGCTGACGGTCGACCAGAGCGAGGTGTTCGACTGGGTCGACCGCACCGTCGGGCGGCACGCGGAGGTGACGATGGTCCCGTTCCCCACGGCGCACGGCGATTACTGGGCCAGTGTGGCCTACTGGTGGGATCTCGAGTTCTGGAACGAGTCGGTCGACCGCAGCGCCGGCGTGCCGGGCATCTTCGAGTGGACGCCGGCGACGTTCCCGAAGCTGCCGCTCCGATTCGGGTCGACGGGGCTCGCGAGCGTGTCGCCGCCGGGCTACGTGGCGCAGGCGGTGTCGGACACGCGCTTCCACGTCGCGGGCACCGTCGTCATCGACGACCGGGGCTTGTTCCTCGTCCGGCCCGGCGCGCCGTGGCGGGCGGACTGGCTGACGACGGGCCTCTACGACGACGGCTGGACGAGACCCGGCGTCACCGCGCACATCCGCGTCTTCTCGTACCCGGGACAGGGCGGACGCGTGACGCGGTCGCTGACCGTCTCCGTCCTGGCGCCGCCGGGAGTGGCGGCGCGGCCGTTCGCGCTCACGTCGAACCTGGGCGCCTGGACCACCTCCGCAAGCGGCGACGAGGTGAGGCAGCCGGTAACCGTCTGCGTGCCGCCCCACGGCTCGGCCGACGTTCGACTGACAACGGCGGCGGCGTCGCAGATCTACGGCGACCCGACCTCCGTCACGACCGCCGGCACGCGCCGCCGGGCCGGCGTCCTGGTCGCGCGGGTCTATCTCTCAGGGCGGACTCGCGGCCCCTGCTGACCACGCGCGGAAGGCCTCGAGCAGCGCAGCCTCGACCTCCGGCGTCAGGTCGTCGACCGTGATCGACCCCGCCAGCCGGATCACCGCGCGCAGCTGCTCGAGGTACTCGGTGCAATGCGGGCAGCCCTCGAGGTGCCCCTCGAAGCGGCGCAGGTCGGCGCCGGACAGCGCGCCCTCGAGGTAGTCGGTCACCAGCTCGACCACCTCCTGGCAGCTCAGCAGCTCGACGTCGCTCATCTCAGGTACTCCTCCAGCGCGCTCCGCACCTTCGCGCGCGCCCGGTGCAGGAGCACACGCTGGTTGACCTCCGAGAGGTCGAGCGCGTTACGGACCTCGTCGGCGCTCCAGCCCTCGACGTCGCGCAGCGAGATGACGGCGCGCTGGCTCGACGGCAGCGCCTCGATCGCCGCCGCGATCCGCTCGCGCGTCTCGGCGGCGAGCAGCCGCTCCTCCGGCAGCTCGCGCGGCGGCGACGCCCAGCCGCCCGGATGCCGCTCGTGGTCGTCCGGCAGGAACCGCTCCGGCTCGACCGCCGGCTCCGGGACGCGCGCGGGATCGTGCAGCGCCGAGAACGGCACGACGCGGCCTTCCCGCTGCGCCCGCGTCTTCGCGGTGTTGACGAGGATCCGGAAGACCCACGTCTTGAGCGACGACCGACCCTCGAAGCGGTCGAGCGCGCCGAGCACGCGCAGCCACGTCTCCTGCACGACCTCCTCGGCGACGGCGCGCGACGGCACGAAGATCCGCGCCACGCGCAGCAGCGGGCCGTGCCACTCGCGGACGACCCGCGCGTAGGCCGCCTCGTCGCCCGCCCTCAGGGCGGCGACCAGCTCCGCGTCGTGCGGCTGCACGGGCCGACCCTACAATCGTCGCGATGCTGCCGGAGCGGAGCGACGTCGTGGTCGTCGGCGGGGGCGTCGTCGGCGCGGCGGCCCTGTCGTACCTCGTCGACCTCGGCTGCGAGCGGCCCGTGCTGCTCGAGCGCGACACGCTCGGCTCCGGCTCCACCGGCCGCTGCGCGGGCGGTGTGCGGACGATCTTCTCCGACGAGCTGAACGTGCGGCTGGGCGCCGAGGCGATCCGGCGGCTCGAGCGCTTCGAGGACGAGATCGGCGAGCGGCTCGACCTGCGCCTGTGGGGCTACCTGTTCTGCCTCGACGACGCGGCCGACGCGGC
>CAZBYA010000067.1:0-14555 GCA_964496175.1 uncultured Gaiellales bacterium
GGCGCACCTGTACCTGGTCGGCCTCGGCCGCCTGTACGCGCTCGCGCCGCGCTGACGTGCGCCCAGGCCCGCCGGGCGTCGCCTGCGAACTTGTCATGCAACTACTCAAGTAGTAGTGTGGATTCGATGGGTGCGCGCAGCAGGGATGCCGTCGGGCGTGAGCTCGACGGCAAGGTCGCGGCTGTGACTGGGGCGGGCGCCGGTCTCGGCCGAGCTGCTGCCCTGGCGCTCGCGGCCGCGGGGGCGGCGGTCGTGTGCAACGACATCGATGAAGCCGCGGCCGAAGCGACGCGCCGCGCGGTCGAAGACGCCGGTGGGCGATCCGTCACCGTCGTCGGGGACGCGCGGACTGCCGAGTGCGCCGACGCGATCGTTGCCTCGGCGGTGTCCAGCTTCGGCGGGCTGGACATCATGCATGCGAACGCGGCGATCAGCATCTACGCACCTCTCGACGAGATGCCGCTCGACACGTTCCACGCGATCCTCGACACGAACCTGAAGGGGCCCCTCCTCTGTGCGCGGGCCGCGATCGCTCCGCTTCGGGAGCGGGGCGGAGGGAGCATCATCTTCGTCTCCTCCGTCCAAGGTTTCCAGGGGCTGCCCGGCTGTGTGGCCTACGCGGCGGCAAAGGCAGGCCTTGTCGCGGCCGCCCGTACGCTGGCGGTCGAGGTGGGGAGCGCCGGAATCCGCGTGAACGCCATCGCGCCGGGGACGATCGACACCCCGATGCTGCAGCGCGATCTCGCGCCGATGAACGTGGACGAGCGCGAGGACTTCATCAACCGGGTCAATGCTGCAAACGCCCTCGGGCGCATCGGCCGACCAGAGGAGGTCGCGGCGGCTGTCGTCTATCTGGCCTCGGACCGCTCCAGTTACGTGACCGGCAGCTGCCTGCTCGTCGACGGTGGCTTCCTGGCCGTCAAGACCATTTGAATTCGAAGCGAGGATCCAAGGTCGGGAGCGATACGTGGCCGCTGTGAACTTCGTAGGCGTGAGTAAGCGGTATCCGGACGGAACCAAGGCCGTCGACTCACTGGACCTGCTCGTCGACGACGGACAATTCATGGTGCTCGTAGGTCCGTCCGGGTGCGGCAAGACGACCGCGCTGCGGATGGTGGCGGGCCTGGAGGAGATCACCGAAGGGCAGATCCTGATCGGTGGCCGCGTGATCAACGACCTGGAGCCACGCCGCCGCGACGTGGCGATGGTCTTCCAGAACTACGCCCTCTACCCGAACATGACCGTTGCCGAGAACATCGCGTTCGGGTTGAAGATGCGCAAGGTGCCTCGCGCCGAGCGTGTGCGGAAGGTCAACGACATCGCCGAGATCCTGGGGCTGAGCGAGTATCTCGCCAAGAAACCCGGGGCGCTTTCCGGAGGCCAGCGCCAACGCGTCGCGATGGGCCGTGCGATCGTCCGCGATCCACAGGTGTTCCTGCTCGACGAGCCGCTGTCGAACCTCGATGCGAAGTTGCGCGTTCAGATGCGCGCCGAGATAGCACGCATCCAACGAGAAGTCGGCACGACGACCGTGTATGTCACACACGATCAGGTCGAAGCGATGACGATGGGCACCGCCGTCGCAGTCATGCGCAAGGGGGTGCTGCAACAGGTCGGCTCACCGCGCGCGATCTACGACACTCCCGAGAACCTCTTCGTTGCAAGCTTCATCGGGAGCCCTCCGATGAACCTCTTCCAGGCGACTCTCGAAGTTGCCGACGGGTCGTTTGCCTGCTCGCTCGCGGGTCAGACCTTCCGGCTGCCGGCGCTTCGAGAGGAGCTCGCGGCGCGGTTGCGGGCGTACGACGGGCGCAGAATCGCCGTCGGTGTTCGACCCGAGAGTCTCAGCGAACATCGCGATGGCACGTCGCCGGAGTTGCTGGTCCGCGTTACGCAGACGGAGCAACTCGGGTCCGAGGTGCTCGTCCACGCCGAGCTCGAAGCGGAGCCCGTGATCACGGCCGAGGTTCGGGAGGTTGCCGCCGATGTCGACGCTGCTGCGTTGAGCGACCTTCGGCGAAGCGAAGAGAGCCGGACGACGACGATCCTCGCGCGATTCGGGGCTCGGGCGAATCCAAGCCCTGGCGACGTCGTGTCTCTCTCCGTCGACACGAGCGCGCTCCACTTCTTCGACCTGGCGAGTGAAGACACGCTCGGGCAGACGATGTCCGGCGGGGCGCCGGCGGCTTCGCGAGGCCGCTGAACCTCCACTACGACCCGCGTAGTAGAGGCGGGTTGACAGTCTTACGCCCTCAGTAGTAGATTGCCGCGAAATCCGAACCCCTCAGGTGTCCGGAGCCGCTCCGGGAGAGGAGTCACGCATGACAGAACGGTTTACGAGGCGCCACGGCCTGGCTCTCCTTGCAGTCACCTGCTGTTGCGTCGCTGTCGTGGCCGGGGTTGCCTCGCATGCGAGCGCGGCGTCGAAGCGATTCGCCGCGAGCGGGGACCTGACGATCTGGACCTGGCAGCCGCCGAACAGCGACTACGTCAACATCTTCCAGGCCGCCGCGAATCGCTACAAGTCGCAGGGCGGCGGCAACACCACGATCAACAGCCTCGACTTCAACAGCTACTTCACGAAGTTCAAGACGGCCGCGGCCGGGGGGGACGTGCCGGATCTGATGGAGATGTCGTGGACGGGCGACTACCACGATGTCGTCAACTCAGGCGACCTCTTGCCGTTGGACCAGTACATGAAGAGCTTCCCGAAGTTCTTCGCGCCTGTCCTGAACAGCCTGCGGTACAAGGGCCACATCTACGGCATCCCGCTGGACGTGAACACGCTGTCGATCGGCTACAACAAGGGCATCTTCAAGAAGCTGCACCTGGCTGTGCCGAAGACGTTCGCCCAGTTGCTCGCCCTCGCCAAGCCGATCAGGAAGGGCGGCTATCAGCCACTCGGAGTCAACGAGAAGGACGCGTGGCCGGGCGGAGACCTGTGGTTTGCGCAGGTTGCGTACACGGATCCGAGTGAGACGGCGATCCGCAAGGCCGAGCAGGGTGCCGTCAAGTGGACTGACCCGCGCTTCGTCCAGGCTGCTTCGAATGTCAAGCAGCTCGCGACCTCGGGGCTCCTCGCGGACGGCTACAACTCGCTCGACTTCACGTCGGCGATCGCCCTCTTCGCTCGAGGCCAGACGGCGATGACGTACCCCGTCGGCAACTTCGACACGGGGCTGATCGACCAGGCGTCTCACGGCAAGGTCCAGTACGACCTCTTCCCCTTCCCTCCGCCCACGTCGGGCCAGAAGTCGTATGCGACGGGCGGTCCCGCGATCATCTGGTCGATTCCGAAGCGAGCGAAGAACGTGGCGGGCGCAGTCGCGCTCCTGAAGCTGATGATGGACGGCCAGGGCTCGGCAGCGCTCGTTGCGAAGAACTACATCCCGGCGTATCCGACGGACATCTCGTCGAACAAGTCGCCGATCTACCACAAGATGGTGTCTTTCCAGGCAACCGCGCAGACGCGCGCGATCTTCATCCCGAACGTCTACAACACGCTCCTCAACGGAGTCTCCGCGCTGTTGAACGGAAAGACGTCGCCGGCCCGCCTCACGCAGGGGCTGCAGCGGGCGTACAACGCGACACCCCACTGAGGACCTTCCTCGTTGGGGGCGAGCAGGAAAGGCACGGCCGGAGCGATCTTCATCGCTCCGGCCGCTGCCTTCTTCGGGGTCTTCCTGCTCTTCCCGGTCGTTGCCGTCATCGGACTGGCGTTCGCCCAGTGGACCGGATTCAACGTCCACCAGATCCACTGGGTCGGGGCGCGCAACTTCCATGACCTGATCCACGACGGGGTGTTCAGGAGCTCACTGCTGCACACCCTGATCTTCGTGGTCGGAAGCACGTTGCTGCTGAACCTCGCAGGCCTCGCGATCGCGATGCTGATCAACACACGCGTGCAGGGACATCGCTTCCTGCAGCTGGCGATCGTCCTGCCGCTCGGGCTTTCGCCGGTGCTGACCGCGCTGCTCTGGCAGCAGATCCTCGGCCCATACGGCTTTCTCAACGAGCTCCTGATCAACACGCTTCACTGGCGGACGCAGCCGATCGGGTTTCTCGGCGATCCGAACCTCGTCCTGTGGACCGTGATCGCGGCGGCCGTCTGGCAGTACGCAGGCTACGACATGCTCCTCTACTACGCCGGGCTCCAGGGCTTGCCGAAGGAGCGAATGGAGGCCGCGTCGATCGACGGCGCCGGCGCGTGGTCTCGACTCCGCTACGTCGTCATCCCGTATCTGCGGCCTGTGATCGCGATCGTCGTCGTCCTCAACCTGATCGGAGGCTGGAAGGTCTTCGACCTGGTCTTCGTGATGACCGGCGGCGGCCCGAATCACGCCAGTGAGGTTCTCTCGACCTATCTCTACCAGCAGGCGTTCACGTTCAACCTTATGGGCTACGCGTCGAGCATCGCCGTCGTCATCGTCCTCCTCGCGACCATCTCGGCACTCGTGCGTGGGCGAGTAGCCGGAGAGAACGCGCTCGGCTGACGCACGTGGTAGCGGGCGCCCTTCATTCCTTCCGGCAGCGCCGGCTCGAGCGCAAGGAGGCTCTGCGCAAGATCCCCGCGTACAGACGGACGCTCCTCACGGTCGTGTCGTATGCACTCGGCGTCGTCGCCATCCTCCCGATCGCCTGGACGCTGTCCCTGTCGATCCGGACCAACGAGGACGTCTTCTCGAACCGGCTCCTCCCGCACACGTTCCGCCCCTACAACTTCATCACGGCGTGGCGCGAGTTTCACCTGGCGATCCTGTTCGAGCACAGCGCGATCATCACGGCGGGGACGGTCGTGCTCGCCGTCGGCCTGTCGGTCGCCGCGGCCTACGGCTTCTCCCGCTATCGCACGCGCGTGAGCGAGGGCCTGTTCCTGCTGATCCTCACCGGCCTGATGATCCCGCCGGCCGCGATCATCCTGCCCTTCTTCCTGACGATGCTGAAGCTCCACCTCTACAACAGCCTGGTCGCGGTGATCATCGGCGAGAGTGCGTTCGCCCTTCCGTTCGGCGTCCTCGTCCTGCGCGGGTACATCGACAACGTTCCAGTCGACCTGACCGACGCCGCCCTCGTCGACGGCGCCACCGATTGGAAGGCCTTCTGGTACGTGGTCCTTCCTCTGCTCAGGCCTGCGCTCGCGACCGCGGCGCTGTTCACCACGATCTCGACCTGGAACGGCTTCATCATCCCGCTCGTCCTGCTGTCGGACTCGACCAGGGCGACGATCACGGTCGGCCTCCAGCCGCTGAACGGCGAGTTCGGCAACCTCAGCCTCGAGCTCATGTCGGCGGCCGCGGTGCTCGCGATCGTCCCGATCCTGGTCGTCTTCCTCGTCGCTCGGCGCTACTACGTGCAGGGTCTCTCCGCCGGCGCGATCAAGCAGTAGCACGCTACTACCACGGTAGTTGACACCACCGAGGGGGTCGCGTAGCGTCCTCCACGCCCGGTGAGCGAGCAACGAGAGGGGTGCAGAGGGTGGCGACGACGCGCACGTGCCTGAGTGGAACGTGGAGGCTCGCACGGGCGCCGCTCGCGGCCGCCCCGCGGTCCGCCGAGAGCGCGCTGCCCGAGGCCACGTCCGAGGGGATCCCCGAGGAGGTCGGGCTACCGGGCAACCTCCAGCTTCAGCTCGGGTTCGAGGATCCGTGGCTCGACACGCCGGAGCTGACCGATCTGAACCACTTCGAGTGGCTCTACACGCGCGCGTTCGAGACGCCGGCCGGAGGCGGGCGGCAGTTCCTGGTCTTCGACGGGGTCGACTACTTCTGCGACGTCTGGGTGAACGACCGCTGGGTCGGCCATCACGAAGGGGCGTTCTCGGAGTGGGAGCTCGAGATCAGCGACGCGCTCGCGCCGGCGGGGGAGGAGAACACCGTCACCCTCGCGGTGTCGTGCCCGTGGCGCGTCGACGACCGCAGCTTCTACCTCAACCCGTCGACGGTCTTCAGCGTGATCATGAAGAACAGCGAGTACATGAAGGGGAACCTGCTGCACTACTGGGACGGGTTGCCTCTTTCCGGGAACGCGGTCTTCCCGTTCGGCCCCTGGCGCGACGTCTGGCTCGAGTCGCGCGAGGGCGTCGACCTGCGGGGCGCCTCGGTCGCGACGCGATCGATCGGCCCGACGGAGGCACTGGTCGACGTGACGCTCTCGTGGTGGAGCGATCTCGACGACGTCCGCTCGACCAGCACGACGATCTCGATCGCCCCCGAGACCTTCGAGGGCAGGGCGCAGACGTTCGAGGTGGCCCTCGACGTCCCCCCGGGGCAGAGCGAGACGACGGTGACGCTCGCCGTCGGCGACCCGGAGCTCTGGTGGACCTGGGATCTCGGCGAGCAGAACCTCTACCGCCTCCGCGCCGAGCAGGGAGGCATGGCCGTCGAGACCGTGTTCGGGATCCGCGAGCTCCGGCGCGACGAAACCACCCTCGCGTACTTCCTCAACGGCCGGCGTCTGTTCCTGCGCGGCGTCTGGTACCCGTTCGCGAACATCTTCAGTGCAGCACCGTCGGCAGAGGAGCACTGGCGGGACGTCGAGATGCTGCGCGACGGCAACTCGAACCATCTGGTCTCGTTCACGTTCGTGGAGAAACCGGCGCTCTACGAGGCGTGCGACCGTCTGGGGATGCTCGTGTTCCAGGAGCTCCCGTACCACCAGCTCGGCCCCATGCGGGTCGTCGAGCCCGACTATCCGCGGTTCCGCGAGTACTGGGACTGGTCGCTCGGGGAGGTCGAGAACATCGTCCGGCGGCTGCGTGGCTACACGTGCCTGGTCGTCTGGGGTGCCTTCGCGGAGACCCGCAAGAACGAGCGCTGGGTGTGGGGCGATTACACGGACTACAGCGCGGCGATCGGAGAGATCGTCGCCCGGCTCGACCCGGACGCCGTCTACCACCCGAGCTTCTGCGACTTCAAGGAGGAGCACATCTGGAACGGCGGCTTCCCGTTCGGCGAGTTCTGGGACCACTACGGGCGCAACCACCACTTCATCTCCGAGTTCGGTGCGATCGCGCCGCCGGTCGTGGAGACCGTGCTCGAGTTCATGCCCGAGGGGACGGCCTGGGGGGTCGAGAGCTCGCGCAACGGGCGCGTCGCGCTGCCGATCGACGTCGAGGAGTACTCCTACCGCTGGGCATTCGACTACGCCGGGCTCACGACATCGGTCGCACGCATGTACCGCTGGGTCGACCGCGCGCCCCAGACCCTCGCCCGGTTCATCGACGCGATCCAGTGGTACCAGGCCTTCGGTCTCCAGTATTGCGCGGAGGTCTACCGTCGCAAGCGCTACGCGGACATCACCGGCTGTCGCACGTGGTCGTACCGCGAGAACATCCCCGGTATCAAGTTCACGGTCGTCGATCACCACCAGCGCCCGAAGATCGGCTACTTCGGCCTGAAGGCCGGGTACGAGCCGCTGCTGCTGACGCTCGACGAGCCGGCCCCGCTCGCGACGCTCGCTGCCGCATCGACGTTCGCCCGTGACCTGTGGATCGTGAACGACTTCGGGCGACCTCTGTCCGTGCGGGTGGTCGTCGAGCTCTTCAGCACGAGGGGCGAGCCGCTCTTCGACGAGGCGTTCGACGTGGAGGTCGCCGCGGACTCGGCCGAGATCCGGCCGCTCGAGCTGGCGCTCCCCGAGACGGACGGTATGTACCTCCTCCGGCTGCGGGCCGACGAGGACGGCGTGACACGCACCGTCACCGAACGTTGGCTGCAGGTCCGCGCGCCGGTCTCCGACCGGGACGTGCGGGTGCTGCTGCTCGGCCAGGATCGCTACAACGCCCCCATCCGCGAGGCGTTGCAGGGCATCCCCGGCATCCGCATCGTCTGCGTCGACGAGACGACGCGCGACCCGCAGGACTCCTCCTGGAGCGAGGGCCTGAAGGACGCCTACGACGTCGTCTGGTACGCGGGCTGGGACTACGGTGCGCACCTCTTTCGCGCACAGGAGTGGCAGAACATCGCCGATGCCGTCCATGCCGGGGTCGCATTCGTCCACACCGGCGGCCAGGCGAGCTTCCACGGCGGCGACGGGCGCGGGGCGCTGATCGACTCGACGCCACTCGCATCGGTGCTGCCGGTGACGCTCCGCCCGCACGACGGCATCTGGGACCTCGAGCCTGCGATCGACCCGGGCACCGCCGAGGCCGATCTCGGCGTGAGGTTCGACGGGTTCCCGTTCCGTGGCTTCAGCCGCACCGAGGCGCGCGAAGGAAGCTCGGTCCACGCGACGATCGGCGGCTACCCGTTGCTCGTGACCGGGAACCACGGTCGAGGCCGGACGGTCGCGTTCACCGCCTCGCTGACGAAGCCGCTCCGCATGTTCCGGATCGGCGAGGGCCTGGATTGGGAGGATCCGCTCGACGTCGATCCTCACTGGGCCCGCCGTGACATCAAGAGCTACGGCCCGTACTGGCGCGGCGTCCAGCAACTGACGCTCGGGCTGCTCGCGTCGGCCGCCGGCACGTCGCTGTCGGGAACGCCCGCCGAGCTCGCCGACATCTTCCAGCGGCCACTCTTCGAGGAGCTGGCCGGGCTCGGACAGACGACGCTCGAGGCGTCCGTCGAGCGCGACCCGGACGTCGACCCGAAGACGCGGGGGCGCGTCCGTGTGCGCAACACGGGGAGCGTCGTCGCGAGGCTGGTCCGGGGCGCGGTGCAGGGAGAGGGCCGGTTCCGGGACGGTTTCGTCGACCTGCTGCCGGGCGAGGAGGCCGTGCTGCGGTTCGAGGTCGGCGGCTCCGGAGCAGGGGGCGGCCGCGTCGAGCTGCGGGCACAGAACGCCGAGCCGGTGGTCATGTCCGTGCGGGCCGTCACCGCGTCGTGACCGGCGCGCTCGACAACGCGACCATCTTCGTCGACGGGCTCGATCACCCGGAGGGAGTCACGGTCGGCCCGGACGGGACCGTCTGGGCCGGCGGCGAGGCCGGCCAGGTCTACCGGATCCAGGGCGATCCGGCCGAGGCGGCGCTGCACGGCAGCTCGGGCGGCTTCACGCTCGGCCTGGCGCTCGACGGCCGCGGCAACGTCTACACGACGGATCCCGTCAATCGCTGCATCCAGCGTTTCACACCCGACGGCGCCTGCGACGTCTACGGGCGAGGGGACCCGCCGATCAGGGCGCCGAATCACCTGTGCTTCGACAGCCGCGGGAACCTGTACGTCTCGGACAGCGGCGTGTGGAAGCAGCACGACGGCTGCATCTACCGCTTCCGCCCGGGCGGCCGGGGCGAGATCTGGTGCGACGAGACGCGAACTCTCCCGAACGGTGTCTGCATCGGGCCGGGCGAAGAGCACCTCTACGTGGCGATGTCGCTCGGGCCCGGGCGGATCAGTCGCATCGAGATCCGGCCCGACGGGTCGGCCGGGCGCGTCGAGGACGTCGCGATCCTCGACGGGACGCTCCCCGATGGGCTCGCCTTCGACCGTGACGGCAACCTCTACGTCGTCACGTACCGGCCCGACACCGTCTGGGTGATCCCGGCCGGCAGCAGCACGGCCGAGCCGTACGCCTCCGACCCGGAGGGGAACATCCTCGCCTCGCCGACCAATCTCGCGTTCGCGACGAGCGGCAGTCCGCGGCTCCTCGTCGCGAACATCGGTCGCTGGCACCTGACCGCCCTCCCGGTCGAGACGACCGGCCTCCCGCTTCCCTACCCGACCTGGCACTGATGCGCTTCGAGGGCCGGGTCGCGATCATCAGCGGCGGGGCCGAGGGAATCGGCCTTGCTGTCGCGCGCGCCATCGTCCGGGAGGGCGGACGTGTCGTCCTCCTCGACATCGACGAGCCCGGCGTCCTCGCGGCTGCGGCGGAGCTGGGACGCGGCGCGCTCGCCGTTGCGGGCGACGCCGCCGTGCCGGAGGTGGTCGACGAGGCCCTGCAGCAGGCGGCCGCAGCGTTCGGCCGTCTCGACTGCGTCCACGCGAACGCCGGTATCGGCGTCGACAAACGTGCGGTCGATCTCGGCCTCGACGAGTGGCGGCGCGTGATCGACGTGAACCTCACCGGGCCGTTCCTGCTCGCCCGCGGCGCCATGCGCGAGTTCGAGCGCAGCGGTCGCCCGGGCTCGATCGTGCTGACCTCTTCGCCCCACGCGGTCGCAACCGCGCCGGCGACGGCCGCGTACGCGAGCTCGAAGGCGGCCCTCCTTGGGCTCACCCGAACGCTCGCCCTCGAGAGCGCGCCGAGCGGCACGCGGGTGAACGCCGTCCTCCCCGGCGCGACCGCCACGAGGATGGTCGAGGACTTCATCTCGACGAGCGCCGAGCCGGACGTCCTCCGCGCGCAGTTCGAGCGAACGGCGCCCCTCGGTCGCATCGCGCAGCCCGGAGAGATCGCCGAGGCGGTCGCGTTCCTGCTCTCCGACGCCGCCTCGTTCGTGACCGGCACGTCGCTCGCCGTGGACGGCGGCCTCCTCGCCGCCATGGCTACGCCGGTGGAGTACGTGTGACCGGGGGAGCCGGGATCGAGACGCTGCGCGCGGTCGTGATCGGCTGCGGCTTCCAGGGGCGGCTTCACGTCGAGAGCCTCAGTGCCTTGCCGGGAGTCGAGGTCGTGGCGGTCTGCGATACGGCGGCCGAGCGGGCGGAGGCGCTCGCCCAGGAGTTCGGCGTCCCGCGCTCGTGCACGACCTACCAGGACGCGCTCGCCGACGACGTCGACCTCGTGTCGGTCTGCACGATGCCGAACACCCACCGTGAGATCGCGGTGGCGGCGGCGGGCCACGGGAGCCACATCCTCTGCGAGAAGCCGATGGCGATGTCCGCGGCGGAAGCGACGGAGATGGTCGCCGCCGCCGAGCGGCACGGCGTCGAGCTGGGAATCGGGTTCAACATGCGCTTCACCGATTCGTCGCGGGTGATCCGGGGGTTCGCCTCCGAGCTCGGCCGGCCGGTGTGCGCACGCGCTCACATGCTCGCCGACGACGTCCCGTGGTGGGGACGGCACTACGACGTGTCGGTCTCGGGCGGCGGTGCGCTCGCAGCGACGGCGGTGCACATGCTCGACCTGGTGTGGTGGCTTGCCGGCAGGCCCCGGCCGCTGACCGCGACGGCGTCGACCACGACCCTGTTTCCGGGTAAGCGCGGGCATGGAGCACCCAGCGACGAGGCCCGGGCCGCGTACTCGGTCGAAGACCTGGTCTTCGGGCACGTCCGCTTCGACAGCGGCTTCTGGATGAGCATCGAGGGTGCGTGGGTCTGGGACCAGCCCGGCTGGAACTACGGGTTCGACTTCGTCGGCGACCGTGCCCAGGCCCGGTTCGAGCCGCTCGAGATTCGCGGCGAGCGGGGGGGCGCGCTCGCGCACCTCTACGGGCCGGAGCACGTTGCGAACGACTTCCCGAGCTCCGTCGCGGCCGAGATCGAGGCGTTCGTCGACCACGTCCGGCAGCCCGGCGACAGCGACGTCGCTTCGGGACGGGACGGTCTGGTCGTCCAGGCCATCGTCGATGCGCTGTACGAGTCGGCGTCGTCCGGGCACGAGGTCGAGGTCCGGGTACCGCAGCTCCTGGGAGGCGAGCGCTGAGCATTCACCACTTCGTCTCCCATCTCGACCAGGTCGTCCCGTACACGGGTGACGGGAGCTACGTCGCCAAGCGGCTCGTCAACTACCCGATCGGCGCCAGCGGGCACGCGCACGCGACGCTGCTCACGATGCCTCCCGGGACGAAGGTCCTGTCGCACTGGCACGACGACCGCGAGGCGGTGTTCTACTGCGTCCGGGGCACGGGCCTGTTCGTGCTCGACGAGCTCGAGCAGACGGCGACGCCGGGGACCGCGATGCTGCAGCCCGTCGGTGCCGTCCACGGCTTTCTCGCCGACGACGATGAGTTCCACTTCCTCGACGTCGCGCTGCTCACCGACACCGCAGTCGCCCGGGAGCCCCGCGACTGCTTCACGCACGTCGACGAGGTCCCCGCGGTGCCGCGCGGCTACGGCAGCGAGCAGGCGCTGTTCGGCGGCTTCGCCAACCCCGCGATCAGGTTCGTCGGCGAGCGCCGCATCGACGGCGCGTTCACGGATGCCGACGTCGAAGCGGGAACCGAGCAGATCGTCCTCGTCCTAGCAGGAGAGGGGCAGCTCGAGCTGCTTGGCCGCTTCGTTCCCCTTCGCGAGGGGAGCATCGTGTACCTGATCGCCGATCTGCCCTTCGTGGTCCGCGGGCACCTGCGAACGATCTGCGCGAGCTCGCGCGCGGGTCGCATCCCCGAGCCGCCGCTCTTCTCGAGGCTCCGCGCATGAGGCTGGCCGGCAAGCGCGCGATCGTGACCGGCGGCGCCTCGGGCATCGGTGAGGCGATCGTCCGGCGGTTCGCCGCGGAGGGAGCGTCGGTCGTGATCGCGGACGTCCAGGAGGAAGCGGGGCGCGTGCTTGCGGACGAGCTCGGGCCGCGCGTGCTCTTCCAGGCGACGGACGTGACCTCCGCGGACGACATCGCCGCCGTGGTCGCGACGACCAGGACCGAGCTCGGCGGAATCGACGTGGTCGTCAACAACGCCGGCTGGGTCAAGATCGAGGTCGCCATCCACGCGGACGTGTCCGACTTCGACCGGATGCTCGCCACGTATGTGCGGGCTCACTTCCTGATGGCGAAGCACGCGTTGCCCGTGATGATCGAAGGCGGCGGCGGGTCGATCGTGAACATGTCCTCGATGCAGGCCTACCGGGCGATTCCAGGCCGGGCGGGCGTGCAGGCGGCGAAGGGCGCGATCTGCTCGCTCACACGCGAGCTCGCACTCGAGTACGGCCCCGCGGGGGTCCGCGTCAATGCCGTCCTGCCTGGCCTGACCATGACCGAGAAGGCGGCCCGCGACTACGCGGCCTACGCAACGCCGGAGGAGCTCGACCTGCGCCGCCAGTGCTACCCGCTGCGACGCTTCGGCGCTCCGGACGACATCGCCAATGCGGTGCTCTTCCTGGCCTCGGACGAATCCGCCTGGATCACCGGCATCGATCTGCTGGTCGACGGCGGGATCTCGATGCAGCTCGCCGAGGCGCTGGTGTTCCCGCCGTTCCGGCGACTGTGGCAGCAGGCGTCGCCGAACGCATGAGCCAGCTCGCCGACCTCGTCAGCGACCCGGCTCTGACGGCGAACCCGTATGCGACCTACCACCGGCTGCGCGAGGAGGCACCCGTGGTCTGGGTCGAGCAGCTCGGGAGCTGGGTGGTCAGTCGCTACGAGGACGTGCTTGCGATCCTCGACGACCCCGCGTCGTTCTCGAGCGCCGGCAGGGTGAAGCAAGCGGGGGTGTCGGCCGAGGTCTGGAGCGCATTCGCCGGCTTCGAGGGCTTCTTCTGGAGCGACCCGCCGTCCTATACGCGGCATCGAGAGCTTTGGACGCGGGCGTTCAAGTCGAGGCTGAAGGGCATCCACACGGTGGTCGAGCGCATCGTGGGCGAGCTTCTCGACGGCGTCGACCCCGATGAGCGCTTCGACGGCGTCGCCGCGCTCGCCTTCCCGCTGCCCGCGACGGTCATCCTCGAGCTCCTCGGCATTCCCAGCAGCTCTCGGGAGATGTTTCGCCGCGTGTCTGGAATGCTGATCGAGGGCGGCGACGATGGCGCCGACGCAATCGACGAGGCCGCCGGCTGGCTGCTCGGCTTCTTGCGCGAGCGTCAGCGGAGGCCTGCCGACGACGTCCTCAGCGACGTCCTCGCCGTTTGGGAGCCCGTGGACGAGCTGGATCCGCGACTCCTCAGGGCGGAGATCGTCGACATCGTCCAGTTCCTCCTTGCCGGCCACGAGACGACCACGAGCGCGATCGCAAGCGGTCTCCTGCAACTGGTCGAGCGACCGGACGACCGGCAGCGCTTCCTGGGCGATCGCCGTGTCCGGATGACCGCGGTCGAAGAGATCCTGCGGTACGAGAGTCCCCTGCAGTTCATCGAGCGACGGGCGGCGCGAGACGTCGAGCTCCGCGGACACCACATCGAAGCCGACGCGATGATCCGGCTCCTGCTCGGCTCCGCGAATCACGACGAGCGGCGCTTCGAGCATCCCGAGCGCTTCCAACTCGACCGGAGTCCGAACCCGCACCTCGCGTTCGGGCACGGGATCCACGTCTGCCTCGGCGCGCCGCTCGCACGCATCGAGATTCCAATCGCCCTCGAGCTGGCCCTTCGTCGATTTCCCCGACTGCGCCTGGACGTCCCGCCGGATCAGATCCACTGGCGGACGAACTTCATGTTCCACGCGATCGAACACCTGCCGCTCCGAGCAGGAGACGGCCTCGACCGGCCGTGAGGCCTACCAGTGGCTGTTGACGACGGCGCCGCCGTCGACGTAGAGCGTCTGCCCGGTGATGTAGCTCGCCAGCGGCGAGGCCAGGAAGTAGACGGCGGCGGCGATCTCCTCCGGCTCGGCGAAGCGTCGCATCGGGATCAGACGCGTGACCTGCGACTCGTCGAGCAGGCCGGAGGCGATCGTGCCGCGCATCCGTTTCGTCATCGTGTACCCGGGCGCCACGGCGTTCGCGCGGATGCCTGCGTCGGCCCACTCCACCGCGAGCACGCGGGTCAGGCTCTCGATGCCGGCCTTGGCGGCGCTGTAGGACA
>CAZBYA010000068.1:0-14295 GCA_964496175.1 uncultured Gaiellales bacterium
TCGGCGCCGGGGCGAGGCTCGTTGTCGTCAGCACGCTCCAGTCCTCCGCATCGGTCTCCGGGAACGCGTACAGGCTGAAGCCCTGGACGGCGCAGTCGGACACCGCGCGTGCGAAGCCCGCGAGCGTTGCGCCCGGGATGTCCGTCGAGCTGCCGCCGATCAGATGAATGAGGACGTCCGGCCGGGCCGTTCCCCGGCGAATCGCGAGCACGACGTCGCGCGCGTACGAATACGCGGCGCCCGCGCTGTGCGCGTAGTAGCTGAAGTACGCCATGGGCAGGAACGCGTCGAAGGATCGTGCGAGACCCACGTAGGGGAAGTGCGGCCAGTAGTGCGGGTGGCGTCGCATGCCGACCGGCGACGGGATGATCGCGCCGAGCGGGTAGGAGGGAGGCGTCGATGCACGCAGGAGGCGGGCGAGCGCGAGCAGCCGGTCGTTTCGCTCGCCGACGCTCCGCACGATGCTCGCCTCGATGTCGAGCGCGAACCCGTCGAACGCCTGCCCCGTCCGTGAGCGGAAGCGGATCGCTGCGACCGCACGTCGCGCGTCCATGCGCATGTCGTAGAGCCCGGGCAGGTACCAGGCGACGACCTTCAGCCCGTCCGCGTGCGCCGCGTCGATGAAGCCGCCGAGCGCGGCCGGCCTGACGACGTCGCTCGTCTGGCTGTAGTTCGACGTCTGGAGATACAGCGTCCTGACGCCGTGCTCCTTGGCGACGGCCACGATCGCCCGCGGGCTCGACCACGAATCGCTGGCGAAGATGTCCAGCCACGACCCGAGCCCTCCGTAGACTGCGAGCGCAGCGGCGCGATCGGACGATCGCGCCCCCGCCCCGACCGGATTCGCGGCGGCCGCAACCAGCGCGACGGCCGCGATCGTCAGGAGGCGCACGTGCGACACACTATCCCAGGCGATCCGGCGTTCCCGATCAGGGACGCCTAGGAGGGGCGAGCGGCGGCACATACGCTATGCCGATGCTCGCCTGCGCCGCCTGCGGCTCGGACAACCCCGACCACGCCCGCTTCTGCCTCTCCTGCGGCGCGGCGCTCGACCGCCCCGCGGCCGCGCACGAGGAGCGGAAGGTCGTCTCGATCCTCTTCGTCGACCTCGTGGGCTTCACGGCCGCGTCCGAGGCCGCGGACCCCGAGGACGTGCGCGCGACGCTGAGGCCGTACCACGAGGCGGTGCGCGCGGACATCGAGCGGTTCGGCGGCGTCGTCGAGAAGTTCATCGGCGACGCGGTGATGGCGGTGTTCGGCGCGCGGGTCGCGCACGAGGACGACGCCGAGCGCGCGGTCCGGGCCGGCCTGCGCGTGCTCGAGACGACGGCGGAGCTCGGGCTCGAGGTCCGCGCCGCGGTGAACACGGGCGAAGCGGTGGTCTCGCTCGGCGCGCGCCCCGAGGTGGGCGAGTCGCTCGTCGCCGGCGACGTCGTCAACACGGCGTCGCGTCTGCAGGCCGCCGCCGCGAACGGCACCATCGTCGCCGGCGAGCACACGTATCGCGCGACCGCGGACAAGGTCGTCTACGAGGAGCTCGAGCCGGTCGCCGTCAAGGGCAAGGCCGAGCCGGTCGCGCTGTGGCGCGCGGTGAGCGCACGCAGCCGGTTCGGCGTCGACGTCGAGATCGGCGGGACCACGCCCTTCGTCGGCCGCGACCGCGAGCTCGTGCTGCTCCAGGAGACCTTCGGGCGCGCCGAGCAGGAGCAGGCGGTGCAGCTCGTGACGATCGTCGGCGAGCCGGGCGTCGGCAAGACCCGCCTGCTCCGCGAGCTCGGCCGCTGGCTCGATGACCGCCCGGGTCTCGTCTACTGGCGGCAGGGGCGCTGCCTGCCCTACGGCGAGGGGGTCACGTTCTGGGCGCTCGGCGAGATCGTCAAGGCGCACGCCGGCATCCTCGAGACGGACGCTCCGGACGAGGCGGAGGCGAAGCTCGCGGTCGCCGTGTCGTCGGTGATCGCCGACGAGACCGAGCGCGAGTGGGTCGCCGCCCGGCTTGCACCGCTCGTCGGCCTCGGCGGCGAGTCGCAGGCGCCGAAGGAGGAATCCTTCACGGCGTGGCGGCAGTTCCTGGAGGGGCTCGCGGCCGAGCGACCGCTCGTCCTGCTCCTCGAGGACGTCCACTGGGCGGACTCGGCGCTGCTCGAGTTCGTCGACCACGTGCTCGACTGGTCGCTCGGCGTCCCGCTGCTCGTCCTCTGCACCGCGCGGCCCGAGCTCTACGAGCGCCACCCGGCGTGGGGCGGCGGCAAGCGGAACTCGACCACCGTCTCGCTCACCCCGCTCTCGTCCGACGACACCGCACGGCTCCTCTCGACGCTGCTCTCGGAGGCGGTGCTGCCGGCGGAGACGCAGGAGCTGCTGCTCGAGCGCTGCGGAGGCAACCCGCTGTACGCGGAGCAGTTCGTGCGGATGCTGCACGACCGAGGCCTGCTCGAGCGCCGCGGGCGGGCGCTTCGCATCGCGGACGGCGAGGCCGTGCCCGTGCCGGAGACCGTCCAGGCGCTGATCGCCGCCCGGCTCGACACGCTCGGCCCGGAGCGGAAGGCGATCGTCCAGGACGCGTCGGTCGTCGGCAAGGTCTTCTGGTCGGGTGTCGTCGCAGCGCTCGGCGAGCGCTCCGAGGCCGACGCGGTCGCGGCGCTCGTCGAGCTCGCGCGCATGGACCTCGTCCGGCCCGCACGCTCGTCCTCGTTCGAGGCACAGCGCGAGTTCACGTTCACGCACCTGCTCGTCCGCGACGTCGCGTACGGCCAGATCCCCCGGGGCGAGCGCGCACGAAAGCACCGCGCCGCGGCGGCGTGGATCGAGGAGCGCGTCGGCGAGCGCGTCGAGGACCACTCGGAGCAGCTCGCGCACCACTACGGCGAGGCGCTCGCGCTCGCCAGTGCGGCGGGCGCCCCGGAGCCGGAGCGGGAGCCATTGCGTGCCGCCGCCGCGCGCTTCCTCCGGCTGGCGGGGAACCGCGCGGGCGAGCTGGACGCCAGGCGTGCGACGGAGCTCTACGACCGCGCGCTCGAGCTCGCTCGGGGCGGGGAGAGGATCGACACGCTCGTCGACGCGGGACGGAACGACGTCTACGTGGGCGCCCACGATCGCGCCGAGCCGCGGCTCGAGGAGGCGGTGGCGGCGGCCCGCGCGGCGAACGACCCCGAGCGGCTCGCCAACGCGCTGCTGATCCTCGGCCTCGTCAAGTTCCAGCTCGGGCGTCCGGACGCCGGCGAGCCGCGGATCGAGGCGGAGCGGCTCGTCGCGGGCTGGCCGCCGAGCGACACGGTCGCACGGGTCCTCGCCGGCCGGGCCGCGCAGCTGATGATGGAAGAGCGGTCGGAGGAGTCCCTCGCACTCGCCGAGCGTGCGCTCTCGGCGGCACGCGAGGTGGGCGCGCACGAGCCGGAGATCGCTGCGCTCCAGTTTCGCGGGATCGCGCGGGCGGCGCTGGGCGACCCCGACGGGGTCGCCGACAACGAAGAGGCGCTCCGCCGTGCGCTCGAGTCGGGGCAGACGCTCCAAGCGGCCGTCGCGTACGTCAACGTGGGCTACTGGCGCTGGTGCCTCGACGGCCCCGCTGCGGGCGCGGCCGTCTTTCGCGAGGCGATCGAATTCGACCTGCGCCGGGGCGTCTCGGCGAGCGCGGACTGGGCGCGGGCCGAGCTGATGTGGACGCTGTTCGACCTCGGCGAGTGGGACGAGCTGCTCGCGGTTTCCGAGGAGCTCACGACGGGGGGCGGCGCGACGACCATCTTCCGCGGGATGACGAGCGGCACGGTCGCGCGCGTCCTGGTCGAGCGGGGCGAGCCCGAGCGTGGCGCCGCCGTGCTCGAGCCGATCGTCGAGCGTGCCGTTGCGGGCGCCACGCCGCCGCAGGTCGCGGTCCCGGCGCTCACCGTCGCCGCCCGAGCGGCGCTCTTGCTGGAGGAGCCTGCGCGGGCGCGCGGGCTCCTGTCCTCGCTCGAGGAGATCACGCGTGGGGCGCACCGGAGCCGCGCGACCGAGGTCGCCGAGGCGGCGAGGATCGGGCTCGCGGCCGGCGACACGACGGCGGCCGCCGCGATCGCGGCCGACCCGTACCCGCCGATCGCCCGCGCCGAGCACCAGCACGCCTCGGCCCTCGCCGTCCTGGCCGAGGCGGCGGGCGACCTGCCGGCGGCGCTCGCGCTGTACCGCGACGCCGCCGGCCGGTGGGAGTCCTTCGGGGGCGTCTACGAGCGCGCGCACGCGCTCGCGGGCGCCGGGCGCTGCGGCGGCTCCGACGACGAGCGGGCCGAGGCGCGCGAGCTCTTCGCCCGCCTCGGCGTCCGGGCCGGCGAGGGCGACCTGCGCTCGGCCGCCGCGTCCTGAATAGGACTGGCACATCGGAAAGTTGGGCCGTCCGGCTCATGCCGTCCGCCGGGATCGCGGCGAGAGTGCCGCGATGCATGGGGTGGGGCCCCGGGTGCTGGTGGTCGACGACGATGCGGCGTTCCGCTCGTTCCTGCGGACGACGCTCCTGGCGGCCGGCTTCCAGGTGGTCGGCGAGGCCCGGAACGGCGCCGAGGGCGTCCGGCTCGCAGCCGAGCTCGCCCCCGACGTGATCACGATGGACCTGGAGATGCCGGTCCTGAACGGCGTCGCGGCGACCGCCGAGCTCTCGAGGCGCGGCGGCCCGCCCGTCGTGATCGTGAGCGGCTCCCGCTCGAGCGACCACCTGGGCGACGCGCTCCGCGCGGGCGCCCGCTGGCACCTCGCGAAGCGCGACGCCGGCGACCAGCTGGTCGCCGTCCTGACGGCGCTGGTCGATCGCGCAGCCGCCTAGCCGGCAGGTCTGGCCCCCTTCCGCCGGGCGTGAGATGCTCCGCCCGTGCCGATGGTCCACGCCTGTCGCCGAGCAGGCTGCAACGTCCTGACGATGGGCGACTTCTGCGTCGAGCACGAGGCCCCCGTGTGCCTGCCGCGGAGGCGGCGTCCGCTCCCGCGCGCCCTGCCGCTGCTCGCGCTCGCCGCCGCCAGCGCCGTCGCTGCCCTCTTCCGGGCGCACCTGCCCCGCTAGGCCGTTTCGGTCGCGCCGGGGCGGGTACTCGCCTTCCGTACCATCGAGAGCGCCGCGGCAGGCGCGCTTCGACGTCGATGGTTCGTGCGGCAGGGCGGAGTCGCGGCGATGCCCGCCTGCCCCCGTGCTCTCCCTTGGCAACGAGAAGGGAGGCTCGAATGAAGAAGCTCATCGTGGTGGCCGCACTGCTGGCGGGCCTTGCGATCTGGCCGGCCGCGGCCGCCGCGGGCACCCACGGCGTCGTCGTCGGGAAGCTCGGTCACAGCCGGGTGCTCGTCGCGTCGCCGGCGGGCGCCGTGCAGGCGTTCCGCGGTCATGCAGCGGTCGGCTCGGCCGTCGTCGAGCGCAGCGGACAGGCGGTCGTGATCGGCAGGGCGAGCCGCGCGCACATCCGCGGCATCGTCATGCGCCGTGTCGGCTCGACGATGTTCATCGCGAGCGACCGGCACCTGGTGGCGGTGCACACACGCCAGCTCAGCTGGGGGTCGCCGACGCCGACGAACGGCGTCGCGGGCCAGATCGTCTCGACGACGGTCTCGTGCGACAACGGTCAGCTCACCGAGGTGAGCGAGACCGATCTGGGCACGGCGAGCGTGAACTCGCTCCAGATCCAGGCGACCGTGGCAGGCGTCGCCCCGGGCTCCGTCACGCTGGCCGTCAACGGCCAGAACGTGACGCTGGGGCTGCCGGCGGGGCTGACGCTCCCGAGCTCGCTGGTCGGCCAGACGGTACTGCTGACGCTCCCGGTCGCCGCGCCCGCGCAGCAGGCGCAGGGTGACGACGACCAGTCCAGCGGCGACGACGAGAATGGCGACCAGGGCGGTGGTGGCGACCAGAACGGTGGCGACCAGGGCGGCGGTGGCGACAGCGGCGGCAGCAGCTGCGGCTGCGGCGGAGGCCACTAGCCCACGGCTCAGCAGCGGCGGTCGGGGCGCCCGGGAGGCGCCTCGGCCGCCGCGGCGAGCACGGCGCGGGCGAGCCGCGCCGCCGCGGCGCGCGTGAGCGTGCCCGCGGGCAGCTCGACGACGAACGGCGTCGACCGCGGCAGGCAGTGCGCCTGCCAGGTGACGGCGCTGCCCGGCTCGCGGGTGAGGGTCGCGAGCCGCATCCCGGCGACGCGGGCGAAGCGGCGCTCGATCGCGACGCTGCCGGTCGAGTCGTCGACCACGTCGAGGTGCTGGTGGAACCAGATCGTCACCGACGGCCGGACACGGCCGATCAGCCGCAGCGCGAGGCGGCTCTCGGGCTCGGAGAGCGGCCGTGGGCCCGAGAAGTAGAGGCCGCCGAGCGCGAGCCAGCGCCAGGGGAAGTTGCGGTTGAGGTCGACGCCGTGCGCGTTGCCGCGCGTGCCCGCGGCGGCGCCGTCGGGGTTCAGGTTCGGGACGACCCAGAGGTCGACGCCGTGCGGCGACGCCGCCCGGATCAGCTCGCGCGCCACCGCGACGCCGGCGCATTCGTTCCCGTGGATGCAGCCGACGACGAGCGCGCGGCGCGCGGCGGTGGGGTCGCCCGTCTCGACCGCGACGATCGCGCGCCCCTCGACCGATCGGCCGAGCACGACCGTGCGGTGCGCGAGGGTGGGGGATTGTCCGCCCGCTGCGATCGCGAGCGCGGCCGTCGCGACCGCTGCGAGCCTCGTCCGCTCCACCGCTCGCATTCTCGACGAGGTTGACTCGCTGCGGTCGGGTTCGCGACCATGCCGGCGTCGACGACGAGAGGTGGGAAGCGCAATGAGCATCGATGCACGTTCGGAGACGCGCGCGGGCGAGCGCGAGGCGGTGCCGTTCCTGGTGCGCACGGCCGACGGAGAGACGGTGGAGCTCTCGTACTCGTCGCCGCGGGCGGCGGCGACGCACGACGAGCAGGCGGTGCTCGAGACGCTGCCGTGGTTCGAGCCCGGCAAGCCGCTCCGGAACTACCTGCTGCACGAGATTGACTTCTACGACGAGGTCGAGCAGGTCTGGGGCCGGCGCTGGGGCGCCGAGGGGATCGGCACGCTGCGCGAGGTGCTCGTCTCGCGCCCGACCGAGAACGAGGTGCGCCCCGAGTACGCGCGCGAGTGGCAGTACTACTACTCGAGCGCCGCCGGCAACGCCGACCTCGGCCGGCTCCAGGCGCAGTTCGACGAGTACTACCAGGTGCTCGAGGACAACGGCGTCCGGGTCAACTACATCGAGCCGCCGGTGCCCGCGATCGGCGCGTACGGCTGGATCAAGAACCTCGTCACGCTCGCGGGCGGCGGCCTCGTCGTCCACGGCGGCGCCGTCCTGCACCGCTACGGGCTCGGCTCGTGGCAGAAGGGCCGCGAGGTGATCTGGGAGAAGGTGCTGGCCGCCCTCCAGGTCCCGGTCTACCTGACGATCCACGGCCGCGGCGTGTGCGAGCCGGGTGCGGGCCGCTGGCTCGACTCGCGGACGTTCGTCTTCAACGAGTCGGTCGTCGCCAACGAGGAGGGCCTTCGCCAGCTCGAGTTCGTGCTTTCGAACCTCGGCATCGAGCTGATCGTCTGCCACAGCCCCGGCTGGTACGACACGACCGGCCACGGCAACATCGGCACCTCGCACATGGACATGGTCATGCTGACCGTCGACCACGGGAAGGTGCTGCTCGCGCCGCACCTCGTCAACTACGGGTTCGTGCGCGAGCTCCTGAAGCGCGGCTACACGATCATCGAGGTCCCCGTCGAGGAGTACTGGGACCTCGCGCTCAACGGCGTGACGCTCGCACCCGGCAAGGTCGTGATGAACGCCGGCTCACCGACGGTCGTGAAGGCGCTCGAGCGCCACGGGGTCGAGGTGATCCAGGTCGACTTCTCGGAGTCGCACCGGTTCGCGATCGCCGGCCTCCACTGCGCGACCCTCGAGCTCGTCCGAGACCAGGAGGACGGCCTCTAGTCGGGCCAGAAGCCGTCGTGCCAGCTCGACTCGGCCTGCGGGTCGGCGACCCGCACCGACACCATCGCGACCACCGCGCGCTGGTCGCCGTCGTTCCGGAACGCGCGCACCGTCTCGGGCGGCACCAGCACCGCGTCGTACGGCTCGAGCGTCTCGATCGCGTCGCCGAGCTTGACGGTCACCGTCCCCTCGAGCACGAGGTAGATCTCCTCGATCGTCGCGTGGCTGTGACCCGACGCGGGGTCGAAGCCCGGCGGCGCGTTCACGGTATGGGGGTCGAGGACGCGGACGTTCAGCGCGACCTGCTCGGCGCCCAGCGGCCGGCCGTAGCCGACGAACGCGCCGGGCGCCTCCCCGGTGTAGTCGGGGGCATCACCCCGGCGCAGGATCGTGTACTCACCCACGCCGGGGTTCTACCCGAAGGGCCTCTTGCTACGCGCTGCCCAGCGTCCCGCAGGCGACGGGGTACGCCTTGTCGTAGGTGCCGTCCGCCATCGTCTTGCCGAGCACCACGACGGTGCGGCCCGTCAGCGGCGCCGTCAGGATCCCGTCGACCGTCACGGCCCGAGGCACGCCCGCCTGCTGGTCCGGGGTCAGGTTGATCAGCATCGAGTCGGGCGCCATCGCGACCGCCCCGCCGGCGTCGACCTGCCCGGTCGTCGGGCACGCCGAGCCGGGGTTGAGGAGGAGCAGGCCGTGGAACTGGCCTGCGTCCAGCCCGAAGAGCGCCGTGCTGACGGCGAGGTCGTTCGCACGCACCTGGACGAAGCCCACGCCGCTGACGCCGGACGCGTTCTGCTGCGACACGGTGAACTTGAGCGGGTAGCTCGCCGAGCCCGCGTCGGCCGGGGTGACCGCCGCGATCGACTTCGGCGCGGCGCAGGCGGCGAAGGCGGCGTTCACCGACGAGCCGCCGTAGCGGGCGGTGAAGGCGTTCGTGCCGAGCAGGTTGAGCTCGGCGCTGCAGTGCACGAGGAACGGCGCGCTCCGCCCGAGCCGCCGGACCATCGCCGCCTCCGTGCGCGTCGCGACGCAGGCGGCGCCCTGCCGCCGCGCGGAGCACGCCCAGGTGGCGTTCACGCGTGCCTGGGGCACCGCTGGCGCCCACTGCTGGGCGCAGGCGGCCAGGCTCGAGTACGCGCGCTCGAACGTGAGCGCGCCAACCGTCGTCTGAAGCGAGGCGCAGGCCGCTGTCGCAACCTGCACGTCCTGATTCGTGGTCGCCGTCGCGGCCTGGGTCGCCACGACCGCCGTGGCTGCCGCGGCGACACACGCGAGTAGCCGAATCCGCATTGCCGTCTCCCGTCGCTCGAGGTCGTCCTTCGGCCCTTGAACGCGGGACGGGCCGCGCCGGGTACGGCCTACGACGCGACGATGCGCACGCTGAAGCGCTTCGCGGGCGGCGTCGGCGGCCGCGTCGTGCGGGCATACGCGAGCGCCAGGCTGCCGCGCCCGGCCCGGACGACCGCGAACCGCGCGACGTACGTCCCCGGGGCGCCCAGGAGCGGCGGGTTCGTCGCCTTCGGCGGCACGTAGCGTGCCGAGACCAGGCGGAGCACCGCGGAGGCCCGCGACGTGAGGCGCCATGAGTAGCCGGTGCTCGCGTTCGCGGGGAGCGTCAGCACGACCGAGTCGCCGACGTGCACACGTGCGGTCGTCCCGTTCGCCGCCTCCGTCAGGCGCACGACCGTCCCGGCCGAGGCGGCGGCGGCGAGCACGAGCGCCGCCGCGAGCGCCGCGGGAGCGGCCTTACGCAGGCGAAATGCCATGGGGCGTCCTTTCGACGACGTGCCGCAGCGTCGAAGCCAGCCAGAGGCCGACCGTCGCCACGGTCAGGAGCACGAGCCAGGTGGACGACGCCGTCACGACGGCGAGCACGGCGAAGAGCAGCGCCGCCACCCCGAGCAGCGAGAGCGCGATCATCGTCGGCCCGCCTGCCTGGTGGCGGCCGAGCGAGCAGCTCGCCATCCCGAGGAGCACGATCGCGGCGGCCGTCCAGCGGCGACTGTCGCCGACGAGCGG
Source organism: uncultured Gaiellales bacterium (assembly GCA_964496175.1). Taxonomy (GTDB): domain Bacteria; phylum Actinomycetota; class Thermoleophilia; order Gaiellales; family Gaiellaceae; genus PALSA-600. The sequence goes on from CAZBYA010000068.1 coordinate 9,946, forward strand.
CACGCCCCAGCCCTGCCGGACGGCGGTGTAGGCGAGGACCGCGAGTGCGGTCGGCAGCGTCGCGGCCGCGTCCCGTGCCTTCAGAGTCATTCGACCTCCTTCCCGCTCCAGCTTCCGGTGGCCGGGGGAGAGCGGCATCAGTGCGTTTGCGGATGCCCCCTCGCACGGCCCGCAGGAGCATCGCCGACAGGACGATCCTGGAGGTACGCGATGGTTCGCTCCCTGATTGCGGCCGGAGCGTCCGCGGCCGTGCTGCTCGGGCTGGTCGGCTCGGCGCCCGCCGCGACAACGACGACGGTCGCTCCGCGCGCGGTGTCCCCGGTCGGGCTGTGGCGGACGGGCGGGTACCTCTACCGCTGGGTGGCGATTCGGGGAGGCCTCGAGGAGCGGAGCATGACCCCGCACAAGCTCAAGCGGGGCTGCCTCGTCCGCGCCGGAGACGCCGTCGACCGCTACTACCCGCAAAGCGGCGGCCTCTACCGCGTCGCCTACCGCTACTGGAAGGCGCGCGTCGGCGGGCCGGGCGCCAACGGCCTGCACTGCACGAGCAGGTGGGACCCGCCGGAGGCGACCGTTCGCATCGTCGTCACCGCGACGCGCATGTCGCTCTCCTGCGACGACGAGCCGAACCACGTCTGCTACCGCTACACGCGCGTCGGTTCGTGAGGGCCCGCGGCTTCCCCGCTAGCGCCGCTTGCGCTTGCGCGACGATGACGAGCCGCCGCCGGGGCGACCGCCGCGCGCCTGCTGCTGGAGCCGCTCGGCCTGGCGGCGCATCTGCCGGTTCGCGCTGTCGGGCATGCCGCCCTGCTCCTGCGCCGCCTCGAGGTACGCGCGGCGCTCGGCCGGCGTCAGCCGGCTCATCGCCTTCTGGATCGCCTGCGGGTTCGGGTTCGCCGCAGCCGGGTTGATCTTCTTCAGCGCGCTCGCGAGCTCGGGGTTCTGGCGCTCGATCGCGGCCGTGGAGACCTTCGTGAAGAAGCGGCGCATGAACCCGATCCGCGACAGCCGCGCGATCACGGGCTTGAGCAGTGCGCCCTGCCGGAACCGGCCGAGGAAGACGAGGAGCCCGAACAGCACCAGGACGGTGCCGAGCACGATCACCGGGACGAGGAACCACCACACGGCCGCCCGATGTTACCGGCGCGAGGCCAGCACCAGCCCGGCCCCGACCACGAGGGCGAGCGCCACGGCCAGCCAGAGCCAGGCGGCGAGGGAGCCGAGCGCCACGAGCGGAAGCATGGGCCGCCCACTGTGGCCCGTGGGGATGAGCGGTGGGTGCCCCGGCTGTAAGGATTCGTTGAATCCCCGGGCAGCGAGCCGCCGCCGGCGGGTTAGAGCCGGAGCGAGGGTGGGAACGCGACACGCGATGAGCCAGGATCCGATCGCGGCCCTGCTCGAGCACGGCGAGGAGCACGGCTGCGTCCACATGACGGAGCTGTACGAGCTGGCGGCGAAGCTCGAGCTCGACGAGGAGGAGCTCGAGAGCATCCTCGAGCGGCTCGATTCGCACGGGGTCGAGCTGACGGACGACTGCTCGCGCGTGCTGGAGGAGCAGGTCGTCTACACCAACCAGGACCTCGCCTCGGCGACCACCGATTCCCTCCAGCTCTTCCTGAACGAGGCGGGCCGGTACCCGCTGCTGACGGCGGCGCAGGAGGTCGAGCTCGCGAAGCGGATCGAGCGCGGCGAGAAGGACGCGAAGGACCTGCTCGTCAACTCCAACCTGCGCCTCGTCGTCTCGATCGCCAAGCGGTACCAGGGCCACGGGCTGACGCTGCTCGACCTGATCCAGGAAGGGATCATCGGGCTGATCCGCGCCGCGGAGAAGTTCGACTGGCGCAAGGGCTTCAAGTTCTCGACGTACGCGACGTGGTGGATCCGGCAGGCGGTGCAGCGCGGCGTCGCGAACAAGTCGCGCACCATCCGCATCCCCGTGCACATCGTCGAGCGCGAACAGAAGATCTCGCGCGCCGAGCGCGAGCTGGTCGCGAAGCTCGAGCGCGCTCCGACCGACGAGGAGGTCGCGGCGAAGGCGAAGCTGCCGCTGAAGCAGGTGCGCGAGGTGCGCGCCGCGGCACGCGCGGTCGCGTCGCTCGACAAGCCCGTCGGCGACGACGACTCCGCCGCGTACGGCGACCTCTTCGCGAGCGAGGAGGCCGGGCCCGAGGAGCAGGTGGAGGTCGAGCTGACCGAGAAGGCGCTGCACCAGGCGATCGCCGACCTGCCCGAACGCGAGCAGCTGATCCTGAAGCTGCGCTACGGCCTGAACGGCGACACGGATCCCAAGTCGCTCGAGGAGATCGGGCGGATCATGGGGATCACGCGCGAGCGCGTGCGCCAGCTCGAGTCCGAGGCGCTCCGCCGCCTCGCCGAGCGCCGCGAGATCGCGGCGCTCAAGGCCGCCTAGCTCGACGTCAGCTGGAGCTCCTGCGCGAGCGTGAAGAACGCCTTCGCGTAGGGATGCTCGCCCGTCTGCTCGCGCAGCAGGTCCCAGTCGATCTGCTCGCGGCACGCACGCGCGATCTCGAGCACCGAGTCGTAGTCGACCTCGTGCTCCTTCAGCGCGAGCAGCTTCGACGCGAGCACGTCGGTGACGCCCATCACCTTCAGCGTGATCGCGTAGACCTCGCGCGGCTCCGCCCGCTCGAGGATCGCGCCGACGCGGTCGCCACGATTGTTCGGCCGGAAGATCAGGTCGATCATCGCGTCGTTGTCGTCGTAGACCTTGAACAGCCAGCCCTCCGGCGGCCGCTCGCAGCGGAAGCCGGCCTGGCCGAGGACCTCGAGGGCGCGCGGCGCATCGCTCTCGCGCAGCACGAAGTCGACGTCGTGCTCGGTCTCCGGGCCGCCGCAGGCGTAGACCGCGAGGCCGCCGGCGAGGGCGAAGTCGATCTCGTGGTCGCGCAGCGCCGCGGCGGCGTGCTTCATCGCGTTCAGCAGGACGCCGAATGGAGGCTCGCTCGACATGCCGGGCTTGGGTACCCACCGACGGGGTACAGGAACCCCGTGGCGTCTAGGAAGACGATCAGGGTCGCCGCAGCGGGCGACATCCACGCCGGCAGCACCGAGCGCGACCGCGTACGCGAGGCGTTCCACCGCGTCGCCGAGCAGGCGGACCTCGTGCTGCTCGCGGGCGACCTGACGCAGCGCGGGGAGGTGGAGGAGGTCGCGGTTGTCGCCGACGCGTGCCGGGAGCTCGACGTGCCCGTGGTCGCCGTCCTCGGCAACCACGACTGGCAGTCCGACCGCGCGGGCGACCTCACGCGCACGCTCACGGAGGCGGGCGTCGTCGTCCTCGAGCGGTCGCACACGATCCTGCGGGTCTGCGGCGTCAGCGTCGGCGTCGCCGGCGTCAAGGGGTTCGTCGGCGGGTTCGGGAACCAGTGGGCGAACTTCGGCGAGCCGCTCTTCCGCGAGGCGTACGCCGAGACGACGCGCGACGTCGAGTCGCTCGACCGGTGCCTCCAGGCGATCGCCCCCTGCGCCGTTCGCATCGGGCTGCTGCACTACTCGCCGGTCGAGGCGACGCTCGCCGGCGAGCCGGAGCGGATCTGGATCGTGCTCGGCGCCGAGCGGCTCGCCGGCCCGATTGCACGCCACCGCCCAGACCTCGTCGTGCACGGGCACGCGCACAAGGGGTCGTTCGAGGGGGAGATCGACGGCGTGCCGGTGTACAACGTCGCCGTGCACGTGATGGGGCGCGAGTTCTGGGTGTTCGAGCTCGACGCGGAGCAGCGCGAGCCGGCGCCGCCGCTCGCGGTCGAAGAGACGTAGCCGGGGCTACTCCTCGGAGCCGACGACCTTGCAGACCCAGCGGCGCGGGCGCGAGCGGTCGAGCTCGATGAACAGCACCCGCTGCCACTGGCCGAGGCACAGCTCGCCCTCGGCGACCGGCACCGACTCGCCGGCCGAGCCGAGCAGCATCGACATGCAATGGGCGTGGCCGTTCCCGAACTGCATGTCCTCCTCGCAGATGTTCTCGGTGCGCCGGCCCCAGTCGTCGTGCGCGTAGTAGGTCTCGTGCGGGATCAGGCGGCGCAGGAGCGCGCCGAAGTCCTCGAACATGCCGCGCTCGTACTCGTTCACGCGCACGCAGCAGGTGGTGTGCGGCGAGTAGATGCAGCAGATCCCGTCGACGACCCCCGACTCCCGGACGATCTCGCGCACCTCGTCGGTGATGTCGGTCACGTGCAGCCCGCCGGTCGTCTGGAAGTGCCGCTCCGCCTGGAAGACCTTCATCGACGGCGAGTGTAACCAGTACGCTCGCCCTACCGGGCCCGTAGCTCAGCGGTTAGAGCAGCGAACTCATAATTCGTTGGTCCCTGGTTCGAATCCAGGCGGGCCCTT
>CAZBYA010000069.1:0-14212 GCA_964496175.1 uncultured Gaiellales bacterium
CCCCGCGTCGAGCTGAACGTCGTCTAGCGCTAGAGCCGGCGGGCGCCGACGTAGCGGCCGCCGAACTCCGAGATCGGGGAGATCTCGACGACGGCGCCGGTGTGCGGCGCGTGCACCATCTCGCCGCCGCCGATGTAGATGCCGACGTGCCCGAGGCCGTCGAAGAAGACGAGGTCGCCCGGCTGGAGCTGGTCGCGCGACACCGCGGTGCCGAAGCCGTACTGGGCGGCGGCGTAGTGCGGGAGCTGGATGCCGAGCTGCGCGTAGACGTACATGACGAGGCCGGAGCAGTCGAAGCCCGTGGCCGGGGTCGAGCCGCCCCACTGGTAGGGGATGCCGAGGTACTTGAGCGCGATCTGCGCCGCCTCGGGGTGCCCGGGGCCGACCGTGGAGATCGGCGGCGGCGCCGGCGCGGTGGTCGTGGGCGGCGCGGACGTGGTCGTGCCGGTCGTGGTGGTCGGGTCGGGGGTGACGACGCCGGTCGGCGGCGCGACCGGCGTCGCGGTCGTCGTCGTCGTCTGCGCGCGCTGGGCGGCGGCGGCGCGGGCGGCGGCTGCCTGCGCGGCGGCCCGCTCGCGCGCGAGCTCCTGGAGGTGGGCGAGCCGCGCGCGCGCCTCCGCGGCGAGCTCGCGCTGGCGGGCGGCCTCCTGCGCCTGGAGCGTCGCGATCTGGCCGCGGATCGAGGCGAGCAGGCGGCTGCGCTCGGCGAGCATCGACTCGATCTGGCGGCGCTCGACGCCGAGTTGCACGACGGTGGCCCGGCGGACGCGCTCGGCCTCGCGCAGGCGCACGCGCGCGGCGGCGAGCGTGTTGCGCGTCTGCTTCGCCTGCGCGGCGATCCGCTTGTCGGCGGACGCGACGGCGTTCGAGTACTCGAGCCCGTCGATCGCCTGCGAGAGGCTGGTCGCCCCGGCGAGGATCTCGGCGACGCTGGGCTGCCCGTGCTCGTAGATCGCGACGATGCGGCGCGCGAGGCGCTGCTCGGCGACGCGGCTCTGCCGCTCCGCTCGTGTGAGCGCGACGCGGTTGAGAGCGAGCTGGTGCTCGGTTGCGGCGAGCTGGAGGCGCGCGCCGTCCCACGCGTCGATGACCTGGCCCGAGCGCATGTCGAGCTGGTTGACCTGGGCGAGCACGGATTGCGCCTGCGCACGCTTCGCCTTCAGGGCCGTCGACGGCGACGGCGGCGCAGCGCCCACTCCGCCTGCGGTCGTCGCCATGGCGGCGGCCGCAAGCAGGAGCACGGGCTTCCATCTCACCCGCATAACCTTGCAGCCTTCTCAGCGCGTGTCGAGATTCCTCCCCGCCGCGATCAGGCAGCCCGCGAGCAGCGCGCCTCCGGCCACGTCGCTGGGCGTGTGGTCGCCGAGCGCGACCAGCGCGACCGCGACGCCGGCGGCCCATGCCGCCGCGACGAGCCCGGCACGGCGGGAGAGGGAACCGACGGCGGCAACCATGACCCACGAGCGAACCGTGTGCCCGCTCGGGAAGGAGTGGTTGAAGCCTGCCACGCCGAGCGAGGGCCGCCCGAGCGCGAGCTTGACGGCGAGCTCGATCGCGTTCGCGACGACCCACAACGCGCAGAGCACGACGGCGTCGCGCCGCCGGGCCTGCCGCTCGAGCAGGTAGCCGCAGGCGAGGACGACGAGCGCGGAGAAGAACGGGGACGCGGGATACGTCCAGAGCGCGACGAGCGTCCCGCCGACCGTCGGCCTCGTCTCCGGCTTGAGCAGCCCGTGCAGGTCGAGAACCTGCACGTTGGGCGGCGACGGCCGCAGCCACGGCATCAGGTGCTCGACCGCGTAGCGATCGATCCCGGTCAGCGCGCCGCGCTCGACGAGCACGGCGAGCGCGATCAGCGCCGCGGCGCAGGCGGCCGCGGCGGCGCCGTCTCTCGAACGAGCCACATGGGCGGTGCAGGGCTCGAACCTGCGACCCCCTGCGTGTAAGGCAGGTGCTCTCCCAGCTGAGCTAACCGCCCGAACTGCGTCCCATTCAACCAGCACGTGAGAATCGCCCGATGGAGGTCAAGCCGATCCCGGGGCTCGAGCACCTGCCGTACGCGGAGGTGTGGCTGCACGCGGCGGAGGAGCGCGACTGGCGCGAGGCGTGCGTGCAGGCGCGGGCGCTCGGCAAGTCGGCTCTCGAGGTGTGGACGACCGACCGCACCCCGGAGGTGGCGGCGTTCCTCGCGGTGCGGGGCTACGAGGAGGTGCGCCGCTACCTGATCACGGAGCTCGAGGTCGCGCGCGCCGCTGACCTGGGGCCGCCGGCGCTCCCCGTCGAGGTGCGCTCGGGGCCCGCCGAGCGGCTGTACGAGATCGCGCTCGAGTCGTACCGCGACCAGCCGGGCCGCGCCGAGACGCGCCTGCCGCCGTTCGACGAGTGGCGCACGTGGGGGCTCGGCGACGTCTGCTTCGTCGCGCTCGACGGCGAGCGGCTGTTGGGCTACGGGACGCTCGAGCGCGACGAGGATGCGTGGCGGCACGACTTCCTCGCCGTCGCGCGCGACGCCCGCGGCCGCGGCGTCGGCGGGGCGATCAAGCGCGCGCAGATCCGGTGGGCCACGGAGCACGGCGTCCGTGCCCTGCGCACGGCGACGGAGGCGAGGCTGACGCAGATGCGCGCGCTCAACGAGCGGTTCGGCTACCGGCTGCTCTACAGCGAGCTGGTGCTGCGCGGCCCGCTCGCGCCGTAAGAAGTAGTACCCCCAGCGGGATTCGAACCCGCGCTACCGGCGTGAAAGGCCGGCGTCCTGGGCCACTAGACGATGGGGGCCCGGCACGGAGGGTACCGTGGCGCCGTGCCGGAGCTCCGCCGCGCACGGCCCTCGGACCTCGACGCGGTCGTCGACCTGCTCGCGCTGCGCAGCCGCGCCGCCTTCGGCGTCGCCGAGGTGGAGCGCCGCTTCGTCGAGCACGCGTGGAGCCTCGAGGGCACCGACGCCTGGGTGGCCGCCGACGCCGGTGCGGTCGTCGGCTACGCCGAGCTGAGCTCGTCGCAGTCGATCGACGTGGCCGCGCGCGACCCCGGCGTCGGCGACGCGCTGCTCGCGGCGGTCGAGGCATGCGCTGCCGAGCGCGGGTTCGCGTTCGTCGCCTGCGTCGCCGCCGGCACGGACGCCCCACTCTGCTCGCTCGTCGAGCGCGGCGGCTTCGAGCACCTGCACGACGTCCTCCGCATGTGGCGACGCCTCGACGGCGACCTGCCCGAGCCGCGCTTCCCGGACGACGTCGTCGTGCGCGCGTACCGCGACGGCGACGCCGAGCGCGTGCACGCGTTCCTCGACGACGCCTACCTCGCGTGGGACACGACGTACGCCGTGATGCCGCACGCCGACTGGCTGCGCTGGATGACCGAGCACGACGACTTCGACCCGGAGCTGTGGTTCGTCGCCGAGCGCGACGGCGAGCTCGTCGCGTGCGCGCTGCACTGGCGCGAGCACCAGCGTCGCGGCTGGGTGAAGGACATCGCCGTGCGCGAGGGCCAGCGCGGGCGCGGCCTGGCGAAGGCGCTCCTGCACCACGGGTTCCGCGCGTACGCGGCGCGGGGCGCGGAGCAGGTCGGGCTGAAGGTCGAGTCCGCCAACCCGACGGGCGCCGTGCAACTCTATGAACGCGTCGGCTTCGTCACCGACCGGCGCTACGGGATCTGGCAGAAGCGGCTGTGACGACGTCCTCCACCACCGTCTCGCTGCTCCGCTGGCTACGGCGGCAGCTGCGCGAGCCCGCGCCGCAGCGCGAGCGGCTCGAGGCGGCGATCGCGAACGACGACCCGGCCGAGGCGCGGCGAATCGTCGAGCGGATGCCGTTCAGCGACGCGCAACGACGCCACCTCGACCGTTTGCTCGAGGAGTGGGAACGCGAGGTACGGTGACAGGCGTTCGGGGTCTGCTCGTCATCGCGGTCGTGCTCGCCGCGGCGTTCGTCGGCGCGGCGCCTGCGAGCACCGTCACGCCGGTGCAGCGCGCCGCGCTGCGCGCGATCGCGAAGGCGCACCTCGACGCGCCCACGGCGTCGGCGCTGCGCGCCGAGGTCGGCCGGGCGGCGTTCCTCGCGCGCACGCTGCCGAGCGGGCGCCGCGAGCACGTCGCGGTCGCCCTCGGGGAGCTCGCGGCGTCCGAGGGCTGGCTGACGAAGCCGCGCGCGCTGATCTTCCTCGGCGAGCTGAAGGCCAACGACGCGTACTTCGCGCAGCACTGGGCGCCGGCGCCGAAGACGGACATCGCCGACGCGGACGGGATCGTCTACCGCTACTTCGCCGGCCGCTGCTTCGAGTTCCACCCGCTCGGCAACTTCTCCGCGCTGAACGCCCTCGTCGCCGCGAACGACGCGGCGGGAGCGCAGCGCCTCGCGGACGCGCTCGTCGCGCGCGCGGTCTACCTCCGCCGCGGCGGAATCGGCTGGGAGTACGAGTTCCCGTACGGCGGCCCGGCCCCGTGGATCTCGGGGATGGCGCAGGCGGTCGCCGCGCAGGCGCTCGCGCGCACGGCGGCGCTCGTTCCGGCCGAGTCGTCCATGCTGCTCGGCAAGGCACGCGCGGCGTACCAGGCGATCCCGGCGGGGCTCCTGACCTCGGTCGCAGCGGGCCCGTGGATCCGGCTCTACTCGTTCTCGTCGACGCCGGTCCTGAACGCGCAGCTCCAGACGGTGCTCTCGCTGCGCACGTACGCGGAGGATGCGAGCGACGCGCAGGCGGCGGCGCTCGCGGCGCGTCTCCAGAACACGGCAGCGTCGATGCTCCCACGCTTCGACACGGGCTACTGGACGTACTACGCGCTGCCGAACGACCCGTCGCCGCTCGACTACCAGCAGTACGTCGTGCAGCTCCTCCAGCGGCTCGCTCGCTCCGACCCGCGGTTCGCCGACGCGGCGACGCGCTTTGCCGCGTACCAGTCGCAGCCGCCCGCCTTCCAGCTCGCGAACGGCGGCCTCGGCACGCTCATGTTCTGGCTGTCGAAGCCCGCGCAGGTGACCGTCGACACCGCGGCCGGGCCGTCCCGCAACGTGGCGCTCGACGGCGGCTGGCACACGATCGGCATCGGCGAGCCCAAGCGGGCCGGCGTGTACCCGGTGCGTGTCGGCGCGGTCGACTGGGCAGGCAACCGCGCGAGCTTCCAGCCGCTGCCCTTCGTGCGCGCGGCTGCGACGACCCCCCGCTCGACCTCCGCCGCCGGTGGGCCTGCGACGCCCGCCTTCGCGGTCGGCGCGGGCCTCGCCGACCCGTCGCAGTCCGCGGCCGCCGCGGCGCTCGGGCTGCACCTCGTGCGCATCGGCGTCGCCTGGCCGGCCGGAGCGACCGCGCCCGACCCCGGTGTCGTGCAGACGCTGCAGGCGGTCGCGCCGGGCGTGCAGTCGGTGGTCGAGCTGATCGCGTCGCCGCTGCCCGCGGACGACGCCGGCCGCTCGGCGCTCGCGCAGTACGCCGCGTCGCTCGCGACGCAGGTCCCGTCGCTGCACTCGCTGGTGCTGGAGCCGGCGGCGACCACGGCCACCGCGGCGGCGTACGCGGCTGCGTTCGCCGCGATCCGCACGGCGCTGCCGACGGCGCGGCTCGGGCTCGCGCTCGACGGCGCCTCGGACCCCGCGGACTCCTACGCGCAGACGCTGGCGGCCCTCGCAGGCGTCACGCCCGACGAGGTGCTGCTGCACCCGGCCCCGGCACCGGCGACCGGCGCCTGGGGGACCGGCGACCTCACGCAGGCGGCCTCGACGGTGCAGAAGCCGCTCTTCGTCGACGGTGCCGCCGGGACGACCATCGCAAGCGCGGCCTGCACGCCCGGCGTCGCCGGCGTGGTGCTCGACGACCTCTCGCAGGCGTCGGCGACCGGCGTCCAGGCGGTGGCTTCGTCCGCCCAGCGCGGCGCGATCGTCTGCCCCGGCCTGAAGGCGCAGGTGACGGCGCCGACGCTCGCCTTCCCGACGGCGCTCTCGTCGTCCGTGTCGCTCTCGCTCACGTGCGACCGCGACTGCCTCTACCTGGCGACGCTCGAACGCGGCGGCCGGCCCGTCGTCGCGCGGCGCGGCTCGCTGACCGGCGGCGCGCCGGCCGCGACGGTGACGCTGCCGGCGACGAAGCTGACCGCGGGCGCGTCCTACACGGTCACGGTGCGGCTCGTCGCGCGCGTCAACCCGGGCGCCGTGACGACGCTGACGAGCTCAGCGCTCGTCGCGGGTTAGGTGCACGACCTGGAGGCCCCACGCCTCGCCCGAGGCGAAGAGCTCGTCGGGGTCGACCTCGCCGACCCAGCCGATGAAGTGGCGCTCGGGCTCGGCCTCGGTCGAGCCGTAGACGGCGGCGCGCCCTCTGTTGCGCAGCTCGTCGAGGTCGTCGCCGCGCTCGAGCGCCGCGAGCCGCTCCTCGACCGCCGACCCTTCCGCGTACCCTTTCCCCATTCGGGCAGGGTACTGCCCCGCGGGCCGGTAGCTCAGTCGGTAGAGCAGGGGACTTTTAATCCCAAGGTCGCAGGTTCGATCCCTGCCCGGCCCACTTTTTCGGACATTGCGCAAACCTCCGGCGTGACGAGCCGGTACGTGGGCAGGATCTCGGCTCGACTGTTGACGCGCAGCTCGTCGATAAGCAGTTGGAGGAGCGCCTTGGCCTTGCGCGGGTCGCCCTCGGCGCTGACGGCTTCGAGCACGTTGGCGATCTCGGCTAGGTCGGCGGCTGTGGCTGCGTGTGCGGCCTCGTGCGGCGCGGCGAGCGATAGCTCGGCCTCTTGGGCTCGTAGGTCGTCGAGGCGGGATTGCAGGCGGGCGAGCCGGTCTTCGCAGCGTTCGGCGCTGAGCTTGCCCTGTTCGAAGGCCTCGTAGTAGCGCTCCAGGGCTTGCTCGGCGCGGGCGATCTCGGCGGTGACGGACGCGAGCCGCTGCTCGAACTCCGGCCGTCGCTTCTTAGCATCGGCGTTCGCACGCGTGAGTGCGTCACCGATGACTTGCTCGTCGCGGTAGAGCGCGGCGAGCTGGTTGATGACCGCGTCTTCGATCTTCTCGCGCGGGAGGCGTTCGCCGGTGCAGGCTTTCGGGCCGTACTTCTGGCGACCCGAGCAGGCGTAGTAGTGGTAGCGGCCGCCGTTGCCGTTCGCGCTCATGCCGATGTACGCCTTGCCGCACTTTCCGCAGCGAAGAAGGCCGGAGAGGATGAAGTCGGAGGCGTTGCCCCGCCGCTTCGCGTGCTCGCCGCGCTCGCGCATGATCGCCTGCGCCTTCGCGAAGGTGAACTCGTCGACGAGCGGCTCGTGCACGCCGTCGAAGACCTTGTCGCGCCAGCGGATCTTCCCGACGTAGGTGGGGTTGTTGATGATCCAGTGCACCGCCGGATGCCCCCATCCAGCAGACGGCGAGGGCGCGCCTTCGTCGCGGAGCTGCTGCGCGATCGTTCTCGTGCCGAGCCGCTTGCGTGCATACATGTCGAAGACGCGCTGGACGACCGGCGCCTTCACCGGGTCGGGGACGAGCACGCGCTCTTCGCTTGAGAACGCGTAGCCGAAGGGTGGGCGGCCGCCGAACCAGCGGCCTTCCTTCGCACGCCGCTCGATGCCGGCGCTGATGCGGTCGACGATGGTGGCGTGCTCGAACTCGGCGAACACGGCCAGCATCTGCAGCATCATCCGCCCAGCGGCGGCACCGGTGTCAAACGGCTCGGTCGCCGACTTCAAGACGACATCGAGCGCGTCAAGCTCTTCCGTCAGCTGTGCGAGCTGGCGCACCTTCCTGCTCAGGCGGTCGACGCGGTAGACGAGCAGCAGGTCTATCGACCCTGACCGAGCGAGGTCGAGCGCGGCTTGCAGACCCGGGCGGTCGAGCTTCGTCCCCGTGGCCTGGTCCTGCTTGTGAGCGACGATGCGCCAGCCTTCCTGCGCCTTGCAGAACGCTTCCAGGCGTTCGCGCTGCGAGTGGAGCGAGGTCGGCTGGTTCTCCTCGTCGGTCGAGATACGGGTGTAGATGCAAACCCTGGTTATCGCCATCCCCCCTCCTCGTCGGGTTGCGGGTCGTTCATGAAGCCATCGATCCCGGACAGACGCAAGTCGACCGGCGATTCGGCCGCGGGAACGCGGCCGAGCGGCGACAGCCGCTCCCAGAAGCCCGGCGCGTCCTGCCGCCAACGGCGGCCGAGCGCGACCGCGGGATCGAGGTGGCCGACGTCACGACGGGCCGGCAACTCGGTCAACCGCGAAGGCTCGTCTGCATCGAGGCGATGCCAGATCCGTGCCAGCGCACCGTTGACGTGCAGCTCGCTTGCGGTGGTGGCGAGGATCGGCCAGCTGCCGTCACGGTCGAGGTCGCGGCAGAGCTCGCGCAGATGGTCGAGGCGTCTTCGTCCCGGGACGACGAAGAGGACGCTGCGCGGCTCGTCATCGTCGTAGTGCAGCTTGTGCTCGGCCATCCTGTAGCGCCGCAGCTTCTCGTCGAGCCGGTCGAGCGTTTCGGTTCCGCGGTCCCACTCCAGCAGCAGATCGACCGCGCAGCGAGTCGTGGCGAGGATCAGTTCCGCGTCGGGGCGGACGGTGCCGCGCATCCGTTCGCCGAGGCGGGCCGCGGCCTGCCGCGGTCCGAACCAGGCCACGACTCCGAGACTCGGATCACGGAGCGTCCCCGCAATCAGACCAGTGATGAAGCGGTTGACCTCCAGCCGGTGTGCGAGCTGCGGGTGTGAGGACCAGTCGTCGCGGCGCTGCCAGTCGAGCTGGCGGCGGTCCACACCGAGGCTGGCGGCCACCAGGTGGGCGCCCGCCTCGTCGAGCAGCCAGTGCGCCGGCGGCTTTCCGGTACCGAACCGGGACGGCGGGTAGAAGCGGTCGAGCACACGCTGCCGATAGAGGAACAGCAAGCGATTCTGCGCACGACGCTTCGACGAGAAGAACAGCAGGATGAGCTGGTCGGTCGTCAGCACCTGCTGGTCGTACAGGCAGAGCGCGACCTCCCGGTCGCGCTCGGTCAGATGCCGCGCCAGCTCGAACACGCGGTCGGCGCCGATGCGCCGAGCGCGCGACAGCGCCGAGCTCGACTCACCTTGAACGTTTGCCCTTCTTTGTCGGAGTTCCGCGTTGCGCCGGATCACGCCGCCTCACGCCCCTTACGCCGCGTCTGGGGCAAGGGGACGACGCTGCCGATACCGCTGCCGGAAGCGCTGTCGATAGCGCCGCCGGAACGGAGGGCCCGTCGCTTCGCAGCCACATCGAGCAGCAGCTCCGCCAGCAGCGATACCGCCTCGTCGTACTGCGCCGCCGACAGCGGCACGCGCCGCGGCGGCAGCAACCTGATCTCACCTCTCGAGTTGTTCTTCGCCAATCATCGTTGGGCCGGCAGAGGAGCCAAGGGTCAGACGAGTTACGGGCCGGTCCGGCTTTCCCGAACCCTCCCACTAGAGAGAAGCCCATCCGACGCCTGCGAAGTGACAGGCCACCGGAAACGTCCCCTACATAGACAGGCGCTTTTGACCCCCAAAAACTCACAGGCAGTTGCGCAGGATTTACAGAATCCGAGCGGGCGCCGGGTCTGTGTCGGTGACGTGTCGGCGGCGTGTCAGTGCTCAGCCGGAGGCGTATCGGCGATCGGGGCATCGTGTCATCAGCCGTCGACCCCGGCGCTGACACGGCACTGACGCGACGACCCGTCGTAGTAGCGTGATTCCCACGATGCCGGATCGAGACATCGCGTGGGTGATCGTCACCGGCGCTGGCGCGAGCCGGGATCTCGGCCGTGACGAGCCGATGCCATTGATGCGCGACTGGTCGACCGCGCTCGTGAGGGCTCTCGCTTCTGCTCCAGCGATGAACCTTGTGCAGCTCACCGGACTCTCGCCCGAGATGGATGGCCCCGCGTTCGAGCAGCAACTCGGAAAGTTTCTGAACGAGCGCGCAGCCTTCGCGCAGGTGCGCGATATCGCCGCGGAGAGCAAGAACCTCTCGTTCGGCCAGTTCGCAGCCCTGAACCACGAGGGAGCACTCGAGACGTGGTGGTCGACCGTGGACAGCCATCTTGAACAGGCGGTCGACGTGATCCGCGGCTCTCTCTACAGCCTCTTTGGCGAGGACAGGTTGGACTGGAACAAGGCGTCCGCCGCGTACGGCGAGTTACTCCAGTTACTCGGGGTCGGTCGGGACACGCCGTGGGTGTACGCGACCACGAACTACGACTCGTTCGGCGAGGTCGCACTCGAGCAGCTCGGGTTCCACGCCGACTGGGGCGAGCCGCCCCGAGTCCGACAGGGAAGTGATCGCGTCGTCGATGTGAACGGACTCGTCGGTGAACGCCTCTCCCGTTATGTCCCCGTGCTGCATCTGCACGGCCGGCTCGGCTGGTACCGGCGCACGGACGGTTATGGCCCCACCGGCCCATATGCGATCTCGACGACCCAGCACGACCCTGGATACGGCATCCCGATCGTGATGCTCCCGAACCCGGTAAAGCCGTACGAGTCCGACGACGTGATCGGTCCCCTCTGGCGTCAGTTCGGCCAAGCGCTCCAACGTGCGCAACGCGTCCTCGTCATAGGGCATTCGCTCAACGACGAGCAACTCGTCCGCCTGCTCCTCGAGAACGTGGAGCCTCAGACGCGAATCGGCGTGACGGTCCTCCCGAGCGCGACGACATGGGATGACACGGACCCCGGCTCGCAATCGGTCGTGGACGCCCTCCAGAGTCAGCTCCCCGGCGCCAAACCGATCAAACTCCGCTTCGGTGCAAGCCTCGAGCCGGTTCAGGCGCAAATCAGCGATTGGATGGCGCATCTCAAGAGCCTCGGCGCGATTGATTAGCCTCGAAGACGCGGACCAGTTGCCCGTGTCAGCCGGACGTGGATGAATATCCCCGTGGCCCGATCACGCCGTGCCGTCCTGGGAGCCGTCCTCGCTTCGATTTCAGCCCTCGCCGCCGGCTGCGGCGGAAGCTTGGGGCACGCCTCGCTCGTGCAGGTCCCGGTGAGCCGTTGCCCGACGACGTTCGGCGTTCAGGGCGAGAAGACGAAGACTCCGCCAGCGACGATGCCGGCGACGCTGGCCTCCGCGGTGGCGAGGAAGGTGAGCTTCTACGCGGGCGCGATCACGGTGCTCGGGCCTGCGGGAGGCAAGTGTGCCTCGAGCGAAGGCGCTGATGGGAGCGCCGGGATCACGATCGTCCCCGCGGGCGGTGATCCGCAGCATCCGACCGCTGGTGTGACAGTGCAGGAGGTGCCTGCTTGCCAGGGCTGCATGGCTGATCTCGTCTGCGCGTTCTTCCCGGCCGCCGGCAAGAACCTCGGGTACTCGTTCACCTGCTCGGGCTCGTCGAACCTTAAGGACGAGATCGTCACGCACGTCGCACCCAACGTCGTCAGATTCGAGGACCCTGCGAACGTAAAAGGGAACGGTGCAAACTCGGGCGGCGTGAACCCCGTCCAAGGACTCGTCTTCTACCTGCCCCCGCACGGGAAGTGGTCGGATGACGCAGCGCGGATCGAGTGCGCTCTTCCCGCCTCGAAATCGGATGTCTGCTCCGCGGTTCTCGATGACTACCTCGCCCAGATGCGCTCGACCTGGGGTTCTCGCTTCAACGCGAGCTGGCCGAAGCCGCAGGTGCAACCGGCGGCTACGACGGGGACAAAAGCGACGCCGGGAGCGACGCAGCCTGGTTACCTCGCATACGCATCGAACGGTGTCCTCTTCATCCAGTGGACTCGTACGGGAAACGCGGTCACGGGCACGCTCGCCGAGTCGTACACGGATCTCTCCAACCCGGCCCAGGTCTCGCACGAGTCGCACACGTTCACGGGCGTCATCAACGGCTCGAGCATCACGCTCACCCTCGACTCGGGTGACAATTGGAACGGGACGATCACCGGCTCAAGTGTCACGTTGAACGCGCCGCCGGGGAGCAACGGCCAGATCAGCTCGTTCACGTTCCGAAGCGCGACGGTCGCCGATTACAACGCCGCCGTGCAGGGTGTGAACGGGCAAGGCAGCGCTGCGCAGCAAGCGCAGGCCCAGCAGCAAGCCGCGCAGAAAGCGCGGGATCAGGTGGCGAGCGATGCGAACGCGGTGAGCTCCGACATCGCGAGCCTGCAGAACGATGTCAGCCAGCTGAGGACGGAACTCGGCCAGCTACCCACCGACCTGCAGCAAATGCGCACCGATCTCGCCACCCAGAAGCAGGACTTGAATCACCTGCTGGCCCATCGGTCCACGTGCTCAAGCGGCGGCGATTACCAGGTCTCGAGCACCGACAACTACCAGGTGACGTCGACCGACGACTACCAGATCACCTCCACGGACGAGTACTCGATCACGAACGACGAGCAGTCGGTCACGGGCGACACGACCCAGCTACGCAGGAACGCGCAGGCGTTTGCGACCGATCAAGCCGCGGCTGGCGGCTACGTCCCCGCCGGGATGCCGTCCGCGAGTGCGGTCCAGTCGGCGATCAGCGCGGCGAACGCAGCTCTCACGACCGCGAAGAAGAAGTGGGCTGCGGCTCTGCGGACGGTGAAAAGCCTCGATGCCCAGTCGAACACCTACGCCCATCAGGCTGACGCCGCGTGCAAGAACGCCTGAGCCTCAAGCCGGAACTAGGCTGACCGGGCGATGGAGAAGGAGCAGATCCTCGCGGAGATTCGGCGCACGGCGGTGGCCAACAGCGGCGTAGCTCTCGGGAAGACCCGATTCGCGGCCGAGACGGGGATCCGCGAGGCCGACTGGCGAGGCCGCTACTGGGCTCGCTGGAGCGACGCGCTTGCGGAGGCAGGTTTCGGGCCGAATGAGTACCAAGCCGCCATCCCGGAGCAAACGCTTCTCGCGAGCCTCGCCGACGAGATCGTACGCCTCGGGAAGATGCCGACGTCGGCCGAACTTGCACTCCGACGACGGGTCGATGCCGATTTTCCCAGCCCGAAGGTCTTTGATCGGCTCGGTCCGAAGGCGGGTTGGGCACGCCGCGTTGCCGAGGCCTTCCCAGATCGGCCGGACATGCTCGCCATCCTCGCCCCTCTCCTGGCCGGGCAGGCGACCGATGATGAACCCGATGACCGCATGGCCGAAACGCAGCCTGACGGATTCGTCTACCTGCTCAAGTCCGGGCGCCACTACAAGATCGGATACACATTCGACGTCGGGCGGCGTCGCTACGACATCGCCATACAGCTTCCCGAAGCTGTGGAAGAAGTCCACGCGATCCGCACCGATGATCCGGCAGGGATCGAGCGCTACTGGCACGAGCGCTTCGCGAGCCGCCGCAAGAACGGCGAATGGTTCGACCTGACACGCGCCGACATCACCGCGTTCAAGCGCCGTAAGTTCATGTAATGAGCACCGAGCCTCCGCTCTCAGACGCGATCATCACGGCTGTCGCTCGACTCGTGGAGGATCACGACAGTCCTCGCGATCCGACGCACTCCGACATCACAAGCCAGATCAAACGAGCAAAGGTCGGTGGCGACCCAACAGAGCCGAAAGGCAAAGAGAAGCGGGTTCGCGCAGTACTCAGCTGGGCGTACGAGAGCGACGAAGCAGCAGGACGAAGGTTCATCGGTTTCCTGCTCTCGGAGATCCGAGGATGTGGCGGTTTCCGACCGGAATCGACGAACTACGTTGGGGCCGATGCGATTGGAAACGCGCGCGCCGCTTTCCGGACCGAGGGATTCGAGCTGTCTTTGGATGGCGTACTGCTCCCCCTCGGCTTCGACGGACTCTCAGGTCCCGAGGCGACAGAGGTTCTTCGCGCGTACGCGCGCCGCGCCGCTCGCGGCGCGGACGACGATCCGCTCGTAGTAGGTACGAGCAAAGACTTGCTTGAGGCGACCGCCGCACACGTCGTGACGGAGAAGTGGGGGAAGTACGACGAGCGCGCCGACTTCCCGACATTGCTCGGTCAGGCGTTCACCGCGCTTGGGCTGATGACGACAGCGCACCCGACG
Organism: uncultured Gaiellales bacterium; assembly: GCA_964496175.1. Classification (GTDB taxonomy): domain Bacteria; phylum Actinomycetota; class Thermoleophilia; order Gaiellales; family Gaiellaceae; genus PALSA-600. Next base: position 13,885 of record CAZBYA010000069.1, read on the forward strand.
CAGCCCGGGGAGCCAAGAACCTGCCGCGTCGAGCGCAGCCTCTACGAGGCCGGCTGCGCGATCAACGGTCTCCGCAACAAGGAAGGAACAGGCCATGGACGACCGTGGGCCTCGACGGTAACTGCCTCCGAATCGCGAGCGGCGATCCGCACCATGGGGACCATCAGCGATTTCCTGCTCGACAAGCTGGGAGAGAGCCACTAGACGCCAACCCGACGCTGGTTGGCTACGAGTGGCTACTCAAGGAACAGCGGTTCCGCGGCCACGACGACCTGGTTTGCGCAATGTCTGGTTCCGCCCATTACTGACATTGCGCAAACTCGACGTC
>CAZBYA010000070.1:0-14206 GCA_964496175.1 uncultured Gaiellales bacterium
GCCCTGATGTCGAAGGTGATGACGGACGGCCAGGGCAAGGTCAAGTTCCCGATCAACGAGCCGGCCGAGGGGAAGCGCAAGAGCCAGATCGAGGAGTACCTCGAGTTCAACCATGGCCCCGGCGCCCAGCACATCGCGATGCAGTCCTCGAACATCGTCGCGACGGTCGAGGCGCTCCAGCGCCGCGGGGTCGTCTTCCTGTCGACGCCGGAGACGTACTACGAGGAGACGCCGTCGCGTGTGGGCGAGATCGACGAGAGCTGGGACGACCTGCGGCGGCTGCGCATCCTCGCCGACCGCGACGACGACGGGTACCTGCTCCAGATCTTCACGAAGACGGCCCAGGACCGGCCGACGCTCTTCTTCGAGGTGATCGAGCGGCACGGCGCCCGCGGCTTCGGCGACGGCAACTTCAAGGCGCTGTTCGAGGCGATCGAGCGCGAGCAGGCCCTGCGCGGCAACCTCTAGCCGCACGTCTCGCGATTCCCGTACGCGTTGGCGGGCACGATGTGGCCGTGAGCGCGCTCGGCTTCCTCGACACCGTCGCGCGGCAGGCGGCCGCACTCGAGCACGTCGACCACCGTCCGTGGCCGGCGCCGGACGAGCCGTGGGTGCAGGCGCAGACCTGGGTCGACCTCGCGTTCTTGCACTGGCGGGTCGACGCCGACGAGCTGCGCCGGCACGTCCCGCGCGAGCTCGAGCTCGAGACCTTCGACGGCTCGGCGTGGCTCGGTGTGACGCCGTTCGTCGTCACCGGCTTCCGGCCTCGCGGCATCCCGCCGCTGCCCCGGCTCTCGACCTTCCCCGAGCTGAACGTCCGCACGTACGTCACGGTCGAGGACAAGCCGGGCATCTGGTTCTGCTCGCTCGACGCGGGCAGCGCGCTCGCGGTCGAGGGGGCGAAGCGCTTCTACAAGCTGCCGTACCGCCACGCGCGCATGCGCTGCGAGCGCATCGACGAGCGCGTCCATTACGAGTCGGCGGTGCACGGCGCCGCGTTCAGCGGCAGCTACCGCGGCGAGGGGAAGCTCTTCCAGGCGGAGCCCGGGTCGCTCGAGGCGTTCCTGGTCGAGCGCTACTGCCTGTACACGGCCGACGGGGGCAGGGTGTACCGGGCGGAGATCCACCACGCGCCGTGGGACCTCCAGCACGCGGACGTGCAGGTCGACCTGAACACGGTCGCTCCCGTCGAGCTTCCGGACGAGCCGCCGCACGCGCTCTTCGCGCCGCGCCAGGACACGCTGGTCTGGCCGCTGCACGAGGTCCGGGCCACCTCGGGGTAGATTCGCGGGGATGACCCCGCAGCGGCGCTCTGCGCTCGTCTCCGTCGCCGCCGCAGCGACGCTGGTCGTGCTCAAGCTGAGCGTCGGCCTCGCGACGCACTCGCTGGGCCTCGTCTCCGAGGCGGCGCACTCAGGCACCGACCTCGTGGCGGCGCTGCTCACGTTCTTCGCCGTGCGGGTCTCCGCGCGCCCCGCCGACGTCACGCACCAGTTCGGGCACGGCAAGGCCGAGCACCTTTCCGCGCTCGCGGAGGCCGGGTTCCTCGCGCTCGTGAGCCTCTTCATCTCGGTGCGGGCGATCGAGCGGCTGACCGGCGCGACCCACGCGCACGTCAGCGCGACGTGGTACGCGTTCGCGGCCCTCGCGATCGTGATCGCGATCGACGCGTCCCGCATGGTCCTCTCGTGGGTGACCGCCCGCCGCTATGCGAGCGCCGCGCTGGCGTCGAACGCCCTCCACTTCGGCAGCGACCTCGCCGGCTCGGTCGCGGTGCTCGTCGGGCTCCTCCTCACCAGGGCGGGCCACCCGCAGGGGGACGCGGTGGCGGCGCTGTTCGTCGGCGTGCTCGTCCTGCTCGCGGCGGCGCGACTGATGAAGGTGAACGTCGACGTGCTGATGGACCGCGTCCCCGAGGCGGCGGCCACCGCCGCGCGGGCGGCGATCGCCGCGGTGCGCCCGGCGGTGGAGCTGCGCCGGCTGCGGATGCGTCAGGCCGGGGGCCGCCAGTTCGCCGACGTGGTGATCGGCATCCCCGCCGGGGCCGCGGTCGGGCAGGGCCACGCCGCGGCGGACGCCGTCGAGGCGGCGGTCGGGCGGGCGCTGCCGAACGCCGACGTGGTCGTCCACGTCGAGCCGCTCGAGGACGCGACGCTGCGCGAGCGCGCCCACGCGGCCGCGGTGGCGGTTCCGCGCGTCCGCGAGGTGCACAACCTGACGCTCGTGCAGGTCGACGGACGGACGGAGCTCTCGCTGCACGCGAAGCTTCCCGGCGAGCTGTCGCTCGTCGAGGCGCACGCGATCGCCGAGGAGCTCGAGCAGGCGATTCGCGCGGCCGTGCCGGAGATCGCCGGCGTCCAGACGCACCTCGAGCCGCTGACGGAGGCGCGCGCCGCGAGCGAGGTGGTCAGCGAGGCCGCGGCCGCCGTCACGCGCGTCGTGCGCGAGGCCACGGGCCGGGAGCCGCGCGAGCTCCGGTTCCTGCGGACCGACGGCGGCCTGGTCGCGTTCCTGACGCTCGGTCTCGACGGCGAGAGCACGCTCGGCGACGCGCACACGCGCGCGAGCGAGATCGAGGAGCGCATCCGCGCGGAGCGGCCCGACGTCGCAGACGTGATCGTCCACACCGAGCCGTGACGGCTAGGGTCGCGCCGTGAAGCTCTGCATGTTCGCGCCGAAGGAGCTCGCGCTCGACCGCGGCTGGCCCGGGCGCATCGAGGGCGACCGCGTGATCCAGCTCGCCGCGCAGACGCTGCAGGCGTTCTTCACCGGCGGCGGCTCCGCGCGCGAGCACGCCGAGTACGCGCTCGCCGACGTCGACCTGCGCCCCCCGGTCCTCCATCCGCCCGCGGTGCGCGACTTCATGGCGTTCGAGCAGCACGTCGCGAACGCGCGCCGGCGGACGGGACGCGAGGTGCCGCCCGAGTGGTACGAGGTCCCGGTCTTCTACTTCTCGAATCCGGCCGCGATCTACGGCCCCGAGGAGCGGATCCCGTACCCCGAGGGGACGGAGGAGCTCGACTACGAGCTCGAGTGCGCCGCCGTGATCGGCGCCGACGGACGGATCGGCGGCTTCACGGTGATGAACGACTGGTCGGCCCGCGACGTGCAGCGGCAGGAGACGCGCGTCGGGCTCGGCCCCGCCAAGGGCAAGGACTTCGCGACGTCGCTCGGCCCGGTGCTGGTGACGCCCGACGAGTTCGACGGCGAGTCGGGGGAGATGGTCGCGCGCGTCAACGGCGAGGAGCGGTCGCGCGGCAACCTGCGTGACATGTACCACCGCTGGGACGCGCTGCTCGCGCGGGCGGCGCAGAACACGAGGCTGCTGCCCGGCGACGTGATCGGCTCCGGCACGGTCGGCACCGGCTGCATCCTCGAGCACGGCGACGGCCGCTGGCTCGAGCGGGGCGACGTCGTCGAGCTCGAGATCGAAGGCATCGGCGTCCTGCGGAACACCGTCGCGTGATCGGCCCCGACGACGTCCGTGCCGCCGCGCGCGTGCTCGACGGCGTCGCGCACCGCACACCGGCGCTGACCGCGCGGACGCTCGGGGACGGGGTCGTCCTCAAGCCCGAGTGCCTGCAGCGCGCCGGCGCGTTCAAGTTCCGCGGCGCCTACACGAAGATCCACTCGCTGCCGCGCGGCACGCCGGTGCTCGCGTTCTCGTCCGGCAACCATGCGCAGGCCGTCGCCCTCGCGGCGCGTCTGCTCGGCTCGCGGGCGACGATCCTGATGCCGACCGACGCGCCCGAGTCGAAGGTCGAGGCGACCCGTGGCTACGGCGCCGAGATCGTCACCTACGACCGCTACCGCGAGGACCGCGAGGCGATCGGCGAGGCGCTCGCGGCCGAGCGCGGGCTCGAGCTCGTGCGGCCGTACGACGACCCGCTGGTGATGGCGGGCCAGGGGACGGCGGCGCTCGAGCTGATCGAGGACGCCGGCCCGCTCGACGTGCTCGTCGTGCCGGTGGGCGGCGGCGGGCTGCTCTCCGGGTCCGCGACGATCGCGAAGGAGCTGGGCGTGGCGCGCGTCGTGGGCGTCGAGCCCGAGGCCGGCGACGACTGGCGGCGCTCCCTGGCTGCGGGCGAGCGCGTGACGATCGACGTCCCGCGCACGATCGCCGACGGCCTGCAGACGAACGCGCCCGGCCGCCTCACCTGGCAGGTCGCGTCGCCGCTCGTCGACGAGGTCGTGACCGTGACCGACGAGCAGATCGTCGAGGCGATGCTCTTCGCGTTCGAGCGCCTGCGCCTGGTGGTCGAGCCGAGCGGGGCGGTCGGGATCGCCGCGCTCCGGGCCGGGCTGGTCGAGGGCGGCCGGGTCGGAGTGGTCGTCTCCGGCGGGAACGTCTCCGCACGGCGGTTCGCGGATCTGGCAGGCTTCGTGGCATGAGCAACGTGTCCGAGATCCTCGGCGAGAAGGGCGGCTCGCTGTACCGGATCGACGCCGAGGCGTCCGTGCTCGACGCCGTCCGCGCGATGGTCGACGCGAACGTCGGCTCGCTGCTCGTCACCGAGGACGGCGAGATCACCGGCATCGTCACCGAGCGCGACTACCTCCGCCGCGTCACCCTCGAGGGCCGCGACGAGCGAGAGACGGCGGTGCGCGAGATCATGACCAAGCCGCTCGTGGTCGTGACGCCCGACACGTCGGTCGAGGAGTGCCTCGCGCTCGTCACCGAGCGGCGGATCCGCCACCTGCCGGTGGCCGAGCACGGCCGCGTGACCGGGCTCGTGTCGATCGGCGACCTCGTCAAGTTCGTCTCGAAGCAGCAGAGCTTCGAGCTGCGCTACCTGCACGAGTACATCAACGCGCGCTAGCGCTAGCGGGCGTGGGTCTCGCGCACGTTCGCGGCGACGCGCGCGCGCTCGTAGCTGAGCCGGAAGAGCTCGATCACCTCGCGCACGTCCTCGTCGTCGCGGATCTGGCGCGAGACCCAGCCCGTCTCCGGCAGCACGTGGTGCGGCTGTGCGCGGCCGGTCTCGACCAGCATGTCCCGGATGCCGCGGTGGAAGGGCAGGTCGGCCCAGCGCTCGCCGTGCAGGTGCCCGAGCTCGCGCCGGCCGAGGCGGAACTCGACGCCGCCGAACCGGTGCGGCCGCACGCTGACCCCGTCCCACGACGCCACCTCGCGCTCGATCCGGCCGGCGATATTCTCCACGAATGCCGTTCTACCAGCGTCTCGGCGATCTGCCCAGGAAGCGGCACATCGTGCACCGCGACAACGGGACGCTCCTGACCGAGGAGGTGATGGGATTCGAGGGCTTCTCGGGCCTCGAGTCGATCCTCTACCACCTCCAGTCGCCGTGCCGCGTGATCGAGTGCGGCGAGTTCGAGCCGATCGTCCGCGAGGAGTGGGTGCCGGACGCGCACGCCCACCGCCACCTGCGCACGTGGGACGTGCCCGCGGCCGGCGACCCGATCGGCGGCCGCCAGCTGCTGATGTGGAACGGCGACGTCGAGATCTCGCTGTGCCGCCCGGCCGAGGAGATGACGTACTTCTTCCGCAACGGCGAGGGCGACGAGGTGATCTTCGTCCATGAGGGCTCGGGCGTGCTCGAGACGATCTTCGGCGACCTGCCCTACAAGCCAGGCGACTACCTGGTCGTGCCGCGCGGGACGACCTACCGGTTCCGCCCGGAGGGAGAGCAGCGCTACCTCGTCTTCGAGACGCCGGGACTGATCACGATCCCGAAGCGCTACCGCAACGAGCACGGGCAGCTGATGGAGCACGCGCCGTTCTACCACCGCGACATCCACGCGCCGACCGAGCTGCACACGCACCGCGAGCAGGGCGAGTACGAGGTCAAGGTGCGCGTGCGCGACGGCTACCAGACCTACGTGATCGACTACCACCCGTTCGACGTCGTCGGCTGGGACGGCTACGTCTATCCATGGACGTTCTCGATCCACGACTTCGAGCCGATCACCGGCAGGATCCATATGCCGCCCCCGTCGCACCAGACGTTCGCCGGCCCGAACTTCGTCATCTGCTCGTTCTGCCCGCGCAAGCTGGACTTCGACCCGGAGGCGATCCCGATCCCGTACCACCACTCGAACCTCCAGAGCGAGGAGATGATCTACTACGTCGACGGCAACTTCTCGTCGCGCAAGGGGATCGAGGTGGGGTCGATCACGCTGCACCCGTCGGGGCTGCCGCACGGGCCGCAGCCGGGGCTCGCGGAGAAGTCGCTCGGCCTGACGGAGACGCACGAGTACGCGGTCATGTGCGACACGTTCCATCCGCTGCGGCTGACGACGCTCGCGGCCGACCTCGACGACGGCAAGTACATGTACTCGTGGGCCGAGGATCCCGCCGCGTCGAACGGGCGCACGCCCGACGACGACCCCGCCGGCGTCACGTCGCACCTCTGACCTTCCTGCCGCTTCCCGAGCCGTACGACTTCGACGTCTCGACCGAGCGCTTCCGCGCCTTCGGCGTCGACCTCGCGAACGTGTGGCACGAGGGCGGGCTGCACCGCGTCGTCGGCGGTCGCGAGGTGCGGATCGAGGCGGCGCCCGGGGGCGTCGACGTCGAGCCCCTGACCGACGAGACCCGCCCGGTCGTCCTGAAGCTGCTCGGGACCGAGTTCGACCTCGACGCCTTCACCGCCTGGGCGCAGCGCGACGAGGTGATGCGGGAGCTGACCGCGCGGCTGCGCGGCTTCCGCCCGCCGGTCGCTCCCGACCCGTTCGAGGCGCTCGTCACCTCGATCACCGCGCAGCAGGTCTCGCTCTTCTCCGCCTTCGCGATCCGCAGCCGCCTGATCGAGCGCTTCGGCGAGCGCGGCGATGTCGCGTACGCCTTCCCGACGCGCGAGCGCCTCGCCGCTGCGTCGGAGGAGGAGCTGGTGGCGATCGGCTTCTCGCGCAGCAAGGCCGCCTATGCGGTCGGCCTCGCGCGCAGCGACCTCGACCTCGGCGCCTTCGCCTCGCTCGACGACGACGAGGTGCGGGCGCGCATCATGGCGCTGCGCGGGCTCGGCCCGTGGACCGCCGAGTGGTTCCTCGCCCGCCACCTCGCCCGGCCGCGCGCCTGGCCGGCCGGCGACCTCGCGCTTCGCAAGGCCGCGCTCCTTCTCTACCGTGTCGGCGTGGACGAGCTCGGCCCTCGCCTCGATCCGTTCCAGAACCTCTCGGCGCACTACCTGCTGACGGGCGCGCGCCTGGGAGCCGGCGCGTGACGATCAGGCGCGCGACGGAGGCCGACGAGGCGGTCCTGCGCGAGCTGTGGCAGGAGTTCGAGGCCGAGGTCCCGGAGCCGCTCACGGAGGGCGAGCCCTGGGAGGAGGAGTGGGCGGACACCCTCGACGACATCCGCGGCGGCGGCGTCTTCCTCGCCGAGGACGAGCAGGGCGCGGTCGGCGTCGCGCGCATCGAGGCGCCCGATCGCGGCCGCGCGCACGTCCAGCTCGTGCACGTGCGCGAGCGGGGACGCCGGCAGGGCGTCGCGAAGGCGCTGCTGCGCGAATGCGTCGCCGACGCGAGGGCGCGTGGCGCCCACGTCGTCAGCCTCGAGGTGCTGACGTCGAACGAGCGCGCGATCTCCGTCTGGCGGCGGCTCGGCTTCGAGGAGTACTCGTACGCGATGGCGGCGCAGCTCGACGCGCTCGAGCAGCGCCTCGCCGACGTCGACGACGGCGAGTGGCACGCGGCCACGCACGTCCAGACCGACGACGAGCTGTCGGTCTCGCGCGCGCTCCGGCAGTTCATCCCCCGGCTCGAGTCGCCGGAGGTGCGCAACACGGACAGCTGGATCCGCATCGCGGACCCAGTGCTCGACCGCGACCCGGACGCCCACGGCCGTCTCACCGCGGACCTCTCCGACCGCCTCGGCGCGGTGGCGCTCGCGCTCGCGGTGGAGGGCCCGCTCGTCCGCTTCCGCCTGTACGAGCGCGGGCGCATGGTCGACGAGTACCTCTCGGTGCCGACCTACTACGGCGAGCTCTCGAAGGGCGACGAGCTCGCGCTCGAGGCGAACCCGACGCTCGTCGCGCGGCTCACGGGAGCCGACAAGGAGCAGGTGCGCCGCGTCGCCCGAACGGCCGCGTCGCCCGCCGAGCTGCCGCCGGCCCGCGAGCTCTACGAGCAGATCGCGACGCTGATGGGCGTCGAGCCGTGAAGCTGTTCGATGCTCCCCGGTGCCCGTACTGCGCGCGCGTGCGGATCGCGCTCGCGGAGAAGGGGATCGAGCCCGAGACGGTCGAGATCGACCTGCGCAACCGGCCCGCGTTCCTGTACGAGCTCAACCCGAGCGGTCGCGTGCCGGTGCTCGACGACGACGGGTTCGTGCTGCCGGAGTCCGACGTGATCATGGCCTACCTCGAGGAGCGCGTCCCCGAGTCGGCGCTGCTGCCCGAGGACGCGAGGGCGCGCGCGCAGGCGCGACTGCTCGTGCGCCGGTTCGACGAGAACCTGGGCGACGACTACTACGCCTTCCGCCGCGGCGACGAGAACGCGCTCGCCGAGCGGCTCGAGCGGCTCGAGGTCGGGCAGAGCCTGTACGGCGACGTCGCCTACGCGCCGTGGGTGATTCGCGCACGCGACCTGCTGGGGCTCGAGCTGCCGGCGCGGCTCGAGTCGTGGCTCGCGGAGCTGGGGCAGCGGCCGTCCGTCGCTGCGGAGATCGAGCTCGTGCGCTCGCTGTGAGCGAGATCGCGATCGAGGAGCTGGCGGCGCGCCTCGGCGAGGTGCCGCTGCTGGACGTGCGGACGCCGGGCGAGTTCGACGGCAGCCGCGGCAAGCCGTGCGACCCGCGCCAGGGCCACATCCCGGGCGCGCGCAACCTCGACGTCTACCGCCTGATGGCGATGGCTCCGGAGGAGGTGCACGCCGAGCTCGGGCTCGAGCAGGGCACGGAGATCGTCGCCTACTGCCACGGCGGCTCCCGCTCGGCGATCGCCACGCAGGTCCTGCGCGTGCTCGGCTACCACGCTCGGAACTACGCCGGCTCGTGGCACGAGTGGTCGCGCCACGACGAGCTGCCGATCGAGCGTTAACCGGCCGCCTGGGCCAGGAAGGCGCGGCAGAGGCGCGAGCCCAGCTCCTGCCACGCCGGCAGCTTCGCCTCGAGGTCGGCGGCGAGCTCGTCGAGCGGGCGCGGCAGCTCGCGGTCGTCGTCGGCGAGCCAGCGCAGCACCTGGTCGCGGCGCGCCTCCGGGTGGAACTGCACGCCCCAGGCGCGCCGGCCGGCCCGGAACGCCTGGGAGACCGGGCCGCGCGCCAGCTCCGTCGCCCCGGGCGGCGGCTCGAAGCGGTAGCCGTTCGCGTTCAGCGCCTCGAACCGCGCCGGCAGCACGCCGAGCACCGGGTCACGCCGGCCGTCCTCGGTCAGCGCCGTCTCGTAGAAGCCGGCGAACGGCGCGTCCGCGCGGCCGACGCGGCCGCCGAGGGCATGCGCGAGCGTCTGGGCGCCGAGGCAGACGCCGAAGAGCGGCGTCTCGTCGGCGACCCACCCCCGCAGCGCCTCGTACTCGTCGTGCAGCCACGGATGCTCCGCCTCCTCGCCGACGTTCTGCTTGCCGCCGAACACGAGCACCGCGTCGAACCCGTCCGGCGGCCGCCCCTGCGAGCGGATGTCCCACTCCTGCAGCTCGTGACCCTCGGCGGCGACGACGTCTCCGAAGAGCTCGGGCCCGACGAGCGGGCCGTGGGTGACGGCGAGCACGCGCATCACGCGGTCGGGACGTGCTCCTCCTCGAGCAGCTTCCGCAGGAGGAAGGCGCCCGCCGGCGCCTGCGCGACGCCGTTCGTCTGGTTGTTGTTGTTGAAGAACGCGTACGCCTCCTCGGCCCGGTTCGACAGCTCGCGCAGCGGCGGCACCCACTCGCTCAGCTCCGGCTCGCCGTACAGGTAGTCGAAGCGCTGCGCCGCGGACCCGCCGCGCACGTTCCACGTCGACGCGTTGCGGCCGTGGAAGCGGACGTACGCCAGGGGCGACGTGACCGCGACGAGCGTCGCGGGCACGTTGCCGGCATCGACCTTCGGCGCGTCGACGACCACCCACGTCATGCGGTTGCGCTCGAGCCACGCGAGCAGCTCGGCGCGCACGTCCTCGGCGTACCAGGAGCGGTGGCGCGGCTCGAACAGGAACGCGTCCGCGCCGACCTGGTCGCGCGCCCACTCGAGGTAGTCGAGCGACGACGTCTTCCACGTCACGTACGGCGGCATCTGGAACAGGATGCCGCCGAGCTTGCCCTGCTCGCGCAGCGGCGCGAGCGCGTCGAGGAACGCGCGGAAGACACCGGCGCGCGCCTCGCGCGGCGGACGGTCGACGCGCCCGCGCTCGTCGACCGGCAGGCCCTCGCGCAGGTCGGGAGGGACCTGCTCGAGCTTCACCGGGTGCCGCGTCATCAGCCCGAACGCCTTCACGTGCATGACGAAGCCGGGCGGGGTGCGCTCGGCCCAGCCCCGCACCATGCTCTCGTCGGGCACCCGGTAGTAGGTCGAGTCGACCTCGACCGTCGAGAAGCGCTCGGCGTAGTAGGCGAGCCGCTCGCGCGGCGGCGTCCCCGGCGGGTACCAGTGCTTGGCGAGCGCGTCGTCGGCCCACGAGCACGTCCCGATCCGGATCGTGGCGGCCACGGACTACTTGTACCCGCGCACCCGCGCCTGGGCGGTCACCACCGTCGACGCGAGCGTCGCGTCGACGCAGTCCGCGCCGAGCAGCGACGTGCACGCGCCGAGGTCGTGGTAGGCGAGCCCCGCGACCGTGCCGGAGCCGCCGTCGAGCACGGCCGACACACGGACGACGGCCGTTCGACCGCGCGCGAGCAGGAACGAGCCGGCCGCGCCGCCGACGAGCACGCCGTCCGCGCGCGTCTGGACGCGCGCATCCGCCGGCGGCGTGCCACGGACGAGGAACGCCGTCGAGAAGCCGACGAGCGTGGCGACGCTGCCGGGCGCGCTGACGCGGCGCCGCGTCAGCCGCAGCGTCGCGACCGCCGGCCTCCGCACGAGCGACTGCGCCTCGAGCGGCGCGGCGCCGGAACGCGTCCAGAGCGACGTCCACCGAAAGCTGCCCGGCGCCCCCGGCTGCACGATCGCCGAGCTCTGGAAGGCGAACGGCGGCAGGTCGGGCGGCCTGCACAGGACGAGCCGGGCCGCGAACCCGGCTGCCGGCGCGACGAACAGCGGCAGCGTCGTCGCGCCCACCGTGAGCTGCCAGGTCTGCGCCGGCGAGACGCCGCACGCCTGGGCGAGCGCGTCCGTCGCCGCCGTCGGCTGCGCGGCCGTCAGGTTCGGGCCGAGCCGCTCGCCGGGCGCGGCCGTCGCGACGCCGTAGCCGGCGGGGACGTCGACGGAGACCGACGCCATCCCGGCGACCCCGGCGAGCGCGACCTGCGCCGGGCCGGGGCCGCGCGCGGGGCCGCCGGCGACGAGCGCGACCGTCGCGACGGCCGCGGGGAGGGCGACCCCCAGCACGGCGCGCACACTACCTCCCTAGAATCGGCGCATGGACTCCCGGCCGATCGGCGTCTTCGACTCGGGGGTCGGGGGCCTCACCGTCCTGCACGAGTGCCTGGTGACGATGCCGCACGAGGACTTCGTCTACCTCGGCGACCACGCGCGCCTGCCCTACGGGCCGCGCAGCCGCGACGAGGTGCGCCGCTTCGCGCACGAGATCGGGATCTTCCTCGAGCGGCAGGGCGTGAAGATGGTCGTGGTCGCCTGCAACACGGCGACGTCGGTGGCGCTGCCGGACCTCCAGGAGCAGCTGACGGTGCCGGTCGTCTCGGTGATCGTGCCGGAGGCGCACGCGGCGGTGCAGGCGACCCGCAACCGCCGCATCGGCCTGCTCGCGACGGAGCTGACGGTGGCGAGCGGCCGCTACGCGTCGCTCGTGCACGCGCTCGACGCCGGCGTCCGCTTCACCGCGGTCGCGTGCCCGAAGCTCGTGCCGCTGATCGAGGCGGGCGACACCTTCAGCGACGAGCTCGTCTCCGCCGTGCGCGAGTACGCGGCGCCGGTGAAGGAGGCCGGCTGCGACACGGTCATCCTCGGCTGCACGCACTACCCGATGCTGCGCCCCGTCTTCCAGCGCGCCTTCGGCCGTGACGTGACGCTCGTCTTCTCGGCGGACGAGACGGCGCGCGAGGTGGCCGAGACGCTCGCGCGGAAGGGCTTCGAGAACGACGCCGCGCGCGAGGGCGAGTACCGCTTCCTGACGACGGGTGACCCGGAGCTCTTCCGTTCGCTCGGCGAGCGCTTCCTGCAGCTGCCGCTCGGGAACGTGGAGTCCGTGCAGGTCGAGGAGCTGGAGGCGGTCGCGTGACGAGGGGCGACGGGCGCCGCGCGGACGAGCTCCGGCCCGTCGTCGCAGATGCGACGTTCCTCGAGCAGCCGCACGGGATGGTGCTCTGGTCGCAGGGCAAGACGCGCGTCCTCTGCACGGCGTCGGTGCAGGACGGCGTGCCGCGCTGGCTGTACCGCTCCGGTCGCGGGTGGATGACCGCGGAGTACTCGCTGCTGCCCGCCTCGACCGGCGAGCGCACCGACCGCGAGGCCGCCCGCGGCAAGCAGGGCGGCAGGACGGTCGAGATCCAGCGGCTGATCGGCCGCGCTCTGCGGGGCATCGTCGACTTCCAGGCGCTGGGCGAGCGCACGGTGTACCTCGACTGCGACGTCCTCCAGGCGGACGGCGGCACCCGCTGCGCGGCGATCACCGGCGCGTACGTGGCGGCGCAGCGCGCCCTCGACCGCTTCGGCCTCTCGAAGGCCCTGACCGGCTCGGTCGCCGCCGTCTCCGTCGGCGTCGTCGACGACGTCGCGCTGCTCGATCTCGACTACTCGGAGGACTCGAACGCCGAGGTCGACGTCAACGTCGTCATGACCGGCGACGGCCGCTTCGTCGAGGTGCAGTCGACTGCGGAGCGGGTGCCGTTCGACCGGCGGCGGCTCGACGAGCTGCTCGACCTCGCCGCGGGCGGGATCGAGGAGCTGCGGGTGCACCAGGAGGAGGCGGTTGCAGCTCCTCGCGAGTAGCGCGCCCACGCTCGCCGGCGGGGACGCGCTGCTGCGGCTGGTCGTCGCCTGCGCGCTGGGCACCGCGATCGGCTTCGAGCGCGAGCTCCGCGACCGCGAGGCGGGCATCCGCACGCACCTGCTCGTCTCGCTCGGCTCCGCGCTGTTCACGCTCGTCTCCGCGTACGGCTTCCACGCGTTCCTGGCGAGCGGCGACGCGCAGATCCGCACCGACCCCACGCGCATCGCCGCGCAGATCGTCACCGGCATCGGCTTCCTCGGCGCCGGCGCGATCATCCGCGAGGGCCTGTCGGTGCGCGGGCTGACGACCGCGGCGACGCTGTGGGTTGCGGCCGCGATCGGGATGGCGTCCGGCGCCGGCTACTACTGGCCGGCCGCCGCCGCGACGGTGCTGACGCTGCTGGCGCTCTGGCCGCTCCGCCTGCTCGCCTACCGCGTGATCGAGCGGATCAGGCCGGAGGAGCACCGCCTGACCGTCGAGCTGAAGGAGGGCCAGCCGATCGCGCCGCTGCTCGGCTCGCTCACCGGCGCCGGCGTCCGCCACGTCGAGGTCTCCGACGAGCTCGACCGCCGCGTCGTGCAGCTCGAGCTCGACGCGCTCGACGACCGGCTCGCGGCGCAGCTCGCCGACCGCGACGACGTGATCGGCCTGCGGTGGCGGAAGAAGTGAAGGCGACGATCTGCTCCGCGAACCCGCACAAGCTCGAGGAGCTCCACGAGCTGTTCCCCGGCTGGGAGCTCGAGCTGCTCGGCCCCGCCGACTACCCGCCGGAGGACGGCGTCACGTACTTCGACAACGCGCGCATCAAGGCGCGCTACGGCCGCATCGTCGGGCCGCCCGACCGCTGGATGCTCGCGGACGACTCGGGCCTCGAGGTGGCCGCGCTCGGTCAGGGGCCGGGCGTGCAGACGCAGCCCTGGGCCGAGGGCCGGCACGTCGAGAAGCTCCTCGCGGCGCTCGACGGCGTCGAGGACCGCCGGGCGCGCTACGTCTGCGAGCTCGTCTGCCTCTCGCCCGAGCGCGAGGAGCGGCGCGGCACCGGCGTGCTCGAGGGCGTGATCGCCGACGCGCCCGCGGGCCACGAGGGCTTCGGCTTCGACCCGGTCTTCGTGCCGGTCGGGGAGCGGCGGACGGTCGCGGAGCTCGGCGACGCGTGGAAGGCGCGGCACTCGCACCGCGCCCGTGCGGCGCAGGCCCTGCTCGACGCCCTGAGGACCTAGA
>CAZBYA010000071.1:0-14097 GCA_964496175.1 uncultured Gaiellales bacterium
GGCGGCGGCGCGGGCGGCGCGACCGGGTCGGGAGCGGGCGCCGGCGCCGGCTCGGGCGCGGCGCGCGCCGGCAGCAGGGTCAGCGGGTCGACGTAGCCCTGCGCCGACGCCGCCAGGCGGATGCCCAGGTGCACGTAGGGGTCGCTCACCTCCGGCTCGCCGCTCGGCCCGATCGTGGCGACCACGGCGCCCTCGGCGACCACCGCGCCCTTGGCGACGGCGGTCGAGCCCAGGTGCGTGAGCGTGACGACGTAGCCGTCGGCCGTCTCGACCGTCAGCGTCCTGCCAGAGGATGGGACGCTGCCCGCGAACGTGACCGTGCCGGCGGCGGGCGCCACGACCGGCGCCCCCGGATCGCCCGCGAGGTCGACGCCGCGGTGCTGGCCGGCCGCGTACGGATGGGCCGGGTCGAAGGAGAACGGCTGGAGGACCGCGCCCGCGGTCGGCCAGGTCCAGGCGCCCGCTCCGGGCGCGAGCACGAGCGCGGCCACGGCGGCCGCGAGCAGGGAGCGTCGCATACCCCACCACCACCTCTGTTGTCTTGAGAGAGAACGCTCGACGACACGGTAGGGCTGCGGCGCCGCTGTTGTCAAACGAGATTACACAGTTGTCACAGAGTGCCGCGGTAGAGCGCGTTGCGCGGGACGCCGGTGAGGCGCGAGACCACCTCCGCCGCCGTCCGGCGGGGCGCGCCGGCGGCGACGAGCTCGGCGACGGCGTCCCGCGCCGCCGCCGCCACCTCCGCCCCGGCGCCGCCGGCCACGGGCGCGACCACCAGGGTCACCTCGCCCTTCGGCGCCTCGCGGAAGCGCTCGGCGAGCTCCGCCGCCGTGCCGCGCGCGACCTCCTCGAAGCGCTTGGTCAGCTCCCGGCACACCGCCACCTCCCACGCCGGTGCCACAGCGGCGAGCGACCGCAGCGTCGCCGGCAGCCGCTGCGGCGACTCGAAGGCGACGACCGGCCGCCCCCAGACGGCGATCTCCCGCCAGAGCGCGTCGAGCTCGCCCGACTTCCGCGGCAGGAAGCCGACGAAGGCGTAGCCGGCGCCCGCGTGCCCGCCGGCGACGAGCGCGGTCTCGACGGCGGACGGGCCCGGCAGCACGGTCACGTCGACCCCCGCGTCGAGCGCCGCGCGCACGAGCCGCGCGCCCGGGTCGGAGATCCCGGGCATGCCCGCGTCGGAGACCAGCGCGACCCGCTCCCCCGCCTCGAGCCGCGGCAGCACCTCCGCCACGCGCGCCGCCTCGTTGTGCTCGTGGTAGGAGAGCAGGCGCGCGCGGATGCCGTGCCGCTCGAGCAGGCCGCGCGTGTGCCGCGTGTCCTCCGCGAGCACGACATCCGCGTGCCGGAGCTCCTCGAGCACGCGCAGCGTGACGTCGTCGAGATTGCCGATCGGGGTCGCGCAGACGGCGAGCGGCATCAGCTCGAGACGGCGGCGAAGCCGATCAGGCCCGCGCCGATCAGGCCCGCCTCCTCGCCGAGCTCCGCGCACTCGATCTCGACGCTCTGGCCGGCGGGCGCGAGCGCCTCGCGCAGCAGGGCGAGCCGCGCGGCCGGCACGAGCTGGTCGAACGCGGCCACGCCGAAGCCGCCGCCGATGCCGACGCGCTGCGCTCCGAAGATGTTGACGATCGACCCGATCGCGACCCCGAGGTGGTGGCCGACGTGCTCGAGCGCCGGGTGCCGCTGCGCGACCAGGTCGTGGGCGCCGGCGCCTGGGCCGAGGACCTGCCGCGCGAGCCGGTTCGCCGCCGAGCCGGAGCAGTACGACTCGACGTGGCCGCGCCCCGAGCAGGCGCCGAAGCACGGATCGCCGTCCTCGACGATCACCATGTGCCCGAGCTCCGTCCACGCGTGGAAGAGGCGCCCCTCGAAGATGACGCCGCCGCCCACGCCGGTGCCGAGCGTCAGCATCACGAAGTTCGAGACGCCGCGGCCGGCGCCGTGCACGTGCTCTGCGAGCGCGGCGCACGAGCCGTCGTTCTCCATCGCCACCTTCAGGCCGAGCCGCCGCTCCATCTCGACGATGAACGGCACGTCGCGCAGCGGGATGTTGACGGCGCCGAGCGCGATGCCGTGCTCGTGGTCAATGCGCGACGGGATGCCGAAGCCGACGGCGTCGACATCCTGCGGGAGCTCCCGCACCGTCTCGGCGAGCGCGTCGAGCAGCGCGTCCTGCGACGTCGTCGGCGTCGGCCGCTCGATCCGGTCGAGGATCGTGCCGTCCGCGCCGATCACGCCCGCGAGGATCTTGGTGCCGCCGAGGTCGACGCCGATCACACGGTTCGCGCTCATCGCCCGCGGGTAACGTAACCCGCCGGATGGCGCGGGAAGAGAAGCCCTATCGCGTCTACCGGGGCGGCCGCGCCAAGGGGAAGGTCCCGACGGCGACGCCGCGCCCGGGACGCCTGCTCCGTGACGCCGGCGGCGGCGGCGGCGCATCCTCCGGCGGGGCGAAGGCGGCGGCGGAGTACCGCGGCCCCGGCGCCCGCACGACGAAGCGGCCGCGCTGGGGACGGCGGATCGCGCTCGGCGTCGCCGTCCTCGTCGTGCTGATCCTGGTCTGGGGCGTCGCGAGCTGGCTCCAGTTCTCGAGCGGGGTCTCCGACGCGAACAAGCGCCTCGATCCCGCCGCGAAGGCCGCGCTCGACCACGAGGGCGGGCTGCTGATCTCGCATGCCACGACGATCCTGCTGCTCGGCACCGACAACGCGCCGATCCCGGGCCGGACGGGCGACCAGCACTCGGACTCGATCATGCTGCTGCACACCGACCCGGGCCACAGCAGGCTCGCGTACCTCTCGATCCCGCGCGACCTGGTCGTGCCGATCCCGGGGGCGTCGACGCAGAAGATCAACGCCGCGTTCCAGATCGGCGGCCCCGCGCTCGCGATCAAGACGATCCGCCAGTTCACCGGCATCCCGATCGACCATGTCGTCGTCGTCAACTTCGCCGCGTTCAAGGACCTGATCGACGCGCTCGGGGGCATCGACGTCAACGTGCCGCGACCGATCCGCTCGAACCGCTTCGACTGCCCGTTCGCGACGCAGACGCAGTGCGACCGGTGGCCGGGCTGGCGCTTCCGGAAGGGCGTGCAGCACATGAGCGGACAGCGCGCGCTCATCTACTCGCGCATCCGCGAGAACGTGCTGAACCCGGCGGAGAACGACATCACGCGGTCGGCGCGGCAGCAGGCGGTGATGAACGCGGTGACGGCGAAGTTCACGTCGCTCGGCCTGCTGCTGGGGCTGCCCTTCGACGGGTCGTCGCTCGCCAAGCCCCTCTCCACCGACCTCTCGGCCGCGCAGCTCCTGGAGCTGGGCTGGGTCAAGTTCCGCTCCTCCGCCTCGTCGACGCTGCACTGCCGGCTCGGCGGCGACCTCGGCCTCGGCGGCACGGGCCAGCCGAGCGAGAACAACGCGGCGACGATCGCGATGTTCCTGGGCAAGTCGGCGCCGCAGCTGCCGACGGGCCCGTTCGACCCGGGCTGCGCCGTCGGCCGCACGCTGCAGTAGGGTCGCCCGCGTGGGCATCGTCTCGTTCCTCGTCTTCGGGCTCGTCGCGGGCGCCGTCGCGCGGCTCGTCACGCCGGGCCGGCAGGCGATCGGGTGCCTGGCGACGCTCGCCGTCGGCATCGTCGGCGCGCTGCTCGGCGGCCTGATCGGCGACGTCGTGCTCGGGCACAAGGTGCGCTTCGGCTGGCACCTCGGCCCCTTCCTGCTCGCGGTGATCGGCGCGGTCGTGCTGCTGGTCGCGCTCGAGGCGCTGCAGGGCCGGCGGCGCTTCCGCCGCCCCTGGTAGAGGCCTACCAGCCGCCGGCGAGGCTCGGCCAGTCGCGGCTTTCCGTGAGCTCCTCGGGCTCGTCGTCCCAGACGACCGGGTCGGGCCGCCGGTCGCGCGCGGCCGGGGCGCGACGGCTGCGCCGCCCGCGCTCCGCCTGGCGGCGGACCGCCTCGCGCCGCTGCTGCACGACGGCCGCGCCGCCGTACGCGAGCGTGAAGACGAGCAGGCACTCGAAGCCGCTCGTCAGGCCGATCCCCGTCCAGACGACGGCGATCGCGAACGCCACCGCCGCGATCCCGTAGCGCTGCGACACGCGCGTCACCACCGAAGCCCTCCTTGCTCGACGACCCGTAGCCTCGACCAGTTCGCGGCGGCGGCCGCACCTCCTCGCGCCGCGAAATGAGGAGAGGCCGCTCGAGCGGCCTCTCCGGTGCACACAGGTCCTCGCAGTCGAGGCGCTTCGCGGCTACGGGCAGGTGCCCTGGACCGTGTCGGCGGACGGGCCCGCCTTCATGAAGGTGTAGCTGCCGACCGTCGACTGGATGCAGTACGTCGTCGAGTTGGCCGTCTTGACGAAGATGTGCTTGATGCCTGCGTCGTAGGACGCCTGCAGGATCGCCGAGGTGGCGCCGGTGTAGGTGCCGTGGTCGGCGTTGTAGGCCTCCATGCCGGGCACCGCCGCGACGACGTTGGCGCGGGCGGCCGCCTTGTTCGCGCGGTCGCGGAACCCGAGGTAGGACGGGATCGCAATCGCGAGCAGGATGCCGAGGATGATGATGACGACGAGCATCTCGATGAGCGTGAAGCCCTCGTCACCCGCGAGCCGCTTGCGGAACGTCTCCATTGCTGCCGTTCTCCTTCCAAAGATGGCGGGACTGCCTGTGGTCAGTCCCTCATCGGCCGCGGCGAGGGAGTCCTATCCCCCCGGATGGGGGACTCGGCGCGACTAGCCTTCGGCGGCCTTGGCGGGCTTCTCGGCCGGCTTCGCGTCCGAGGCGCCGGACGAGTCCGACGACGAGGAGGACTCGGAGGCGCCCTCCTTCGACGGCTGCCGCGACTTGCGGCCGTAGTCGGTCGAGTAGAAGCCCGACCCCTTGTAATGCACCGCGACCGGGTGCAACACGCGCTGGAGCGGCGCGGCGCCGCACACCTCGCACGCCTCCGGGCCCGGCTCCGTCATGCCGTGGAAGGCCTCGAACAGGTGGCCGTTCGGGCAGCGGTACTCGTAGATGGGCACGGGAGCGGCAAGGCTAGCAGCGGGTACCCTCGGTGCCCCTTGAAGCGGTCGCTCGCCGCCGTCGCCCTGGCCGCGCTGCTCCTGCCGGCGGCCGCGGCCGCGCACGCCACGCTCCTCCGCACCGTTCCCCGCGACGGCGCGGTGCTGGCGGGAGCGCCGGCGGCCGTCCGCGTCGAGTTCGACGACGTGGTGCGCGTCGCCGGCGGCAACGCGGTCGTCGACAACCTGACCGGGCGGTCGGTGCTCGCCGCGCCCGCGGCGGCGCGCGGCCGCGTGCTGACGCTGCCGCTCCGCCGCAACCTCCCGGACGGCGACTACAGCGTCCGCTGGAGCATCGTCTCCGACGACGGTCACCGCGAGGAGGGCGTGCTGGCGTTCGCCGTCGGCGCCGGGCGCACCTCGCCCCACTCCGTCCTCGCCGCCGAGTCGCCGTTGTCGTGGAGCGCGGTCGCCCTGCGGACGCTCTACTACCTCGGCCTGCTCGCCGGCGCGGGCGTGACGGGCTTCGCCCTGCTCACGCGCCGGCTGCTGCCGTCCGCGCTCCGGCGCCAGCTCGCGCAGCTCCTCTTCCTCGCGCTGCTCGCCGCCTTCGTCGGCGGCAGCGGCATCCTCGGCACCGCCCCGCCCGGCACGCGCTTCCAGCACGTGCTCGTCGCGTCGGTGGCCGTCGCGCTGGCCGGGGCGGCGGCGGCCGCGCTCGCGCCCGCCGTGCCGCGGCTCGGCCCGGTCGCCGCGGCGTGCTCGCTCGCCCTGCTCGCCGCGCCGACGCTGTCCGGCCACGCGCTCGACCCGAACCAGCCGGCGGTCGTGACGCCGCTCGCGGACGTCGTGCACGCCGGCGCGGCCGCCTTCTGGCTCGGCGGGCTGCTGTCGCTCGCGTTCGTGCTGCCGGGGGCGGCGGACGCGGTGCGCGACGCCGCCGTCCGCCGCTTCTCCGCGGCCGCGCTCGTCGCGGTGCTGCTCCTCGCCGCCACCGGCGCCGGCCGCGCCGCGACCGAGCTGCGCGGCATCGGCCAGCTCTGGTCGACCTCGTACGGCCGGCTGCTACTCGTCAAGTCGGCGGGCTTCGCGGCGCTCCTCGCGCTCGGGTGGCTGAGCCGCGCGTTCCTGCTCGGGACGTTCGCGCGCCTGCGCCGGACGGCGCTGCTCGAGGCCGCGCTCGTCGCGGGCGTCGCGGTCGCCGTCGCCGTCCTCACCCAGCTCCGGCCGGGCGTCGACGTCGCCCGCGCGCCCGCGCCTCTCGCGGCGCCGCAGCCGGCGGCGCTGCCGCCGCGCGACGCGGTCGTCGACGCCCGGGAGCTCGGGACGCTCGCCGTCGCGGTCGCCCGGACGCGTGGGAACGCGATCGTGACGGTGCTCGGGCAGGACGGCGACGGCGCGAGCGGACGCTCGGTCGCCGTCGACGGCGAGCGCGCCGTGCCGTGCGGCTCCGGTTGCTACCGCGCCGCCGCGGTGCCGTCCGGGCCGCTGCGCGTGCAGGTCGACGGCGTCGCCGTCACGTTCGACCTCCCGGCACGCGCGCCCGACGCCGATGCGCTGCTCGCCCGCGTCACCAGCGCGTACCGCGGCGCGCACACGATCGTCTTCGACGAGCGGCTCGCCTCGTCGCCGGCGCACGCGGAGCTGACGCGCTTCACGATCGTCGCGCCGGATCGCCTCTCGTACGCGACGCGCGGCGGCCCCGCGGCGGTCGTGATCGGCGCGCGCCGCTGGGACCGGGACGCGCCTGCCGCGCCTTGGGTCGAGTCGTCGCAGACGCCGCTCGACGTGACGCAGCCGTACTGGCAGGGAGCGACGAACGTCCACCTCGTCGCCCCCGGTGTGCTGACGTTCCTCGACCGCAGCATCCCCGCCTGGTTCCGGCTGACCCTCGTGGGCCGCCGGCCGAGCCGCCTGCGGATGACGGCGGCGGCGCACTTCATGCTCGACCGCTACGTCGGGTTCGACGTGCCCGCGGCCGTCTCGCCGCCCTCGCGGTAGCGCTGCGCCTCCTCGCCGACGATCTCGAGGAAGCACGGCGCGTCCTCGAACGCGGCGAGGCCGGAGGGCGCGTCGCGCGGCCGGCGCGAGCGCCGGCCGAGGCGCCGGGCGGTCGCGAGCCCGCCCGCGGCGCCGACGAGGCCGCCGATCGCGAACGAGCGCAACCGGGAGCGCGTGCCGCCGCCGTCCATGCGAGCATCCTAAGCGTGCGGGTGACCACGCTCGGCGACCTGCTCCTCGACGTGATCGTCCGGCTCGACCGGCCGCTCGAGCGCGACGACGACCAGCCGGCGACCACGCGCACCTGGCCGGGCGGGCAGGCGGCGAACGTCGCAGCCTGGGCGGCCGCGCTCGGCGCCGACGCGCGGCTCGTCGGCAAGCGCGGCGACGATGCGGCGGGCGAGCTCCTCCTCCGCGAGCTGCGCGCCCGCGGCGTCGAGGTCGTCGGGCCGGTCGGCGGGCGCACGGGCGTCGTCGTCTCGATCGCCGCCGCGGGCGACCGCACGATGGCGTCCGACCGCGGCGCCGCACCCGAGCTCGCCGCGCACGAGCTCGACGCCTCGTGGTTCGATTGCGACGTGCTGCACGTCTCCGGCTACGCGCTGCTGACCGAGCCGATCGCCGGCGCCGCAGCGGAGGGCGCGCGCCTCGCACGCACGGCCGGCGCCCGCGTCTCCGTCGACGTCTCCACCTTCACGCTCGTCGACGACGCGTTCCGCGCGCGCGTACGCGCGCTCGCGCCGGACGTCGTCTTCGCGACCGAGCGCGAGCGCGACGCGCTCGGCGAGGTCGACGCCGTCTGGGTCGTCAAGCGCGGCGCCCACGGCGTCGCCGTCGACGGCGCCCTGCATGCGGCCCGCGCGACGGACGTCGTCGACACGACCGGCGCGGGCGACGCGCTCGCGGCCGGCTTCCTCGTCGGCGGCGTCGAGCTCGGCCTCGACGCCGCCGCGCGCTGCTGCGCACAGCTCGGGGCGATGCCGTGATCCGCGTCGCCGACGAGGTGCTCGACGCGCGGCGCGAGGGACGCGGCGTCGTCGCGCTCGAGACGACGCTGGTCGCGCACGGCTTCCCGCCGGGCGAGGGCGTCGAGGTCGGTCTCGCGTCGGAGGCCGCGGTGCGCGAGGGCGGCGCAGTCCCGGCGACGATCGGGGTCATCGACGGCGAGCTCGTCGTCGGGCTGACCGCAGGCGAGCTCGCGCGCTTCGACGCCTCTGCGCGCAAGGTCGGGCCGCGCGACCTCGCGGCGGCGATCGTCCAGCGCGCGACGGGCGCGACGACGGTCGGCGGCACGCTCGCGGCGTGCGGCGCGGCCGGCATCGGGTTCATGGCGACGGGCGGCCTCGGCGGCGTCCATCGCGGCTGGCCGACGCCGCCCGACGTCTCGGCCGACCTGCGGGCACTCGCGGAGACCCGGGCGCTCGTCGTCTCCTCCGGCGTCAAGTCGCTGCTCGACGTGCCGGCCACCGCGGAGCTGCTCGAGACGCTCGGCGTCCCGGTGCTCGGCTGGCGGACGGACGAGCTGCCGCTCTTCTACGCGGCGCGCGGCGGCCCGAGCGTGTCGGCGCGCGTCGAGTCCGCGGCCGAGGCGGCGACGATCGCAGCCGCGCACTGGGAGCTCGGCGGCGGCGGGCTGCTGCTCGGCCGGCCGCCGGACGACAGCCTCGACGACGTCGAGCCGCTGATCGAGGAGGCGCTCCGCCGCGCGGAGGCGGAGGGCGTGCACGGCCAGGCGGTGACGCCGTTCGTGCTGTCGTACCTGCACGACGCGAGCGGCGGGCGCACGCAGCGCGCGAACCGCGACCTCGTCGTCGGCAACGCGCGGCTCGCCGGCGAGATCGCCGCGGCGGCCTAGATCCACGCCCCGTGCTGCTGCACGAGGCGGCCGTCGGCGTAGAGCGATCCGTCGCGGCGGAGGTCCTTGACGATGTCCCAGTGCACGGCGCTCGCGTTGCGGCCGCCGTTGAACGTGTACGAGTTGCCGAGCGCCAGGTGGATCGTCCCGTCGATCTTCTCGTCGAAGGCGACGTTCTTCATGAAGCGCTGGATGCCGGGGTTGCAGCCCAGCCCGAGCTCGCCGAGGCGGCGCGCGCCCGCGTCCGTGTCGAGCGTGTGGAGCAGGAACTCCTCGCCGGCGTGCGCCGACGCGTCGACGACGCGGCCGCCCTCGAAGCGCAGCCGCACGCCCTCCACCTCGTTGCCGAAGTACACCGCGGGGAACTCGGAGAACTCGATGACCCCGTTCGCAGAGTCCTCGACGGGCGAGTAGAAGACCTCGCCACCCGGCATGTTCACGTGGCCGTCGTCGACCGCGCCCACTCGGCCGGCGACCGACAGCGTCAGGTCGGTGCCGGCGCCGACGATTCGCACCTCGTCGGCGGCGTCGAAGACATCCGCGATCCGGCGCAGCCGCTCGGCCTCCTTGTCCCAGTCGCGCAGCACCGAGGCGAAGATGAAGTCCTCGTAGGCGCGCAGCGTCATCCCCGCCTCCTGCGCCCCCGACTGCACCGGGTACTCCGCAATCACCCACGGCGCCGCCATCGCCATCGTCCGCTCACGCATCGGCGCCGCCATCTGCTTCAGCGCCGCCTGCCGCTCCTGGGAGAGCTCGCTCCCCTCGCGCGTGTTCTCCGGCGCCCAGATCGAGATGAAGGCGTCGACCTCCTCCCAGATCCGCCGCTGGAGCGGCGCGGGCTCACGCAGCACGTCGAGCGGCGCCTCGCGCGCGAACGGGCCGCTGATCTGCTCGAAGGCGAGCTGGAGGAGCGGGTAGGCGCCGCGGCGCGCGATCTCCTCCAGGACGGCCTCGACGAGCGGCCGGGCGAGCGGCGTCGAGCGCACCAGCACCTGCCAGCCCTCGCGGACGCCCACCGACCGGCCGACGAGGAGGCGCGCATACTCGTCGATCCGCGGATCGCGCACGTCTGGTCCTTAGCCCTCCGCGGGCGCGGCCGCCATCGTCCGTTCGGGCTATTCGAGGGTGCGGAGGAACTCCTCGACGTCGAGCGCGGGCAGCGTCTCGATCCGCGTCGAGCCCCGCGCCCCCAGCGCCACCGACACCTTGGCGACCGCGGCCACGTCCGGCGCCTCGACGACGTTCACGAAGTCGAACTCGCCGAGCGTCGCCCACTGGTGCAGCACTCGGCAGCCCAGCTCCTCGACGTCGCGATTCACCTGGCGCAGCCGCTCAGGGTTGGACTTGAGCGTCTGGACGCCCTGCTGCGTCAGCGTCGAGAGGAGGATGAAGATCGGCATCGCGGCGGCTCCTTCGGTCGGATCGCGGTGAGCCTACCCTGGGCGCCTGGTCGAGATACAGCAGCGCGCCGCCGACGAAGAGCAGCGGGCTGAGCACGAGGTCGGCGAGGAAGATGGCCGCCCGCTGGCCGCTGTCCCCCTGCGAGTGGAGGAGCGCGCTCAGCGTGTTCGCGGCGATGCCGACGACGAGCACGAGTGCGGCGAGCGAGCCGAGCGCGTGCACGTAGTCGGCGGTGCCGAGCCGGCGGCCGCGGACGAGCGCGTCGCGGAAGTCCAGCCCCTCGACCATCGCGGCGGGGACGGCGAGGCCGACGAACGCCAGCCACGCGATCCCGGGGATGATGTAGAAGGCGCGCAGCAGCGGGAACGGCAGCCAGATCAGCACCGCGAGCAGCGCCGCCGTCCAGGTCGGCCGCCGCTCGAGCACGAGCGCGCACGCCCAGAGGTAGCCGGCGGCGAAGAGCGGTGTCGCGACGACGAAGATCGCGATCTGCGCGACGGCGGTCGTCCCCACGCTCAGCTGGTCGGCGAAGGCGAGCGGCAGCCCGAGCGGGAGCGCCCGGAAGAAGCGGTGGCCGTAGGCGCGCATCGCCTCGGCGACGAGCTGCCCGACGGTGCGGTCCTCGGGCGGCAGCGGCGGCGGCAGCTCAGGCACGCGCGAGCTCCTCGAGCAGGCGCGGCACCGCCGACGCGAGGGCGTCGAGCGCGTCGTCGATGCGCCAGAGGCCGCGGTCGCCGTGGTCGACGAGGTTCGAGATCGCCCGCACCTCGACCGCGGGCACCCCGGCGAGCTCGGCGGCGCGCAGCACGGCGAAGCCCTCCATCGCCTCCACGTCGCAGAGCCGGCCGCCGCCGACGCGCCCGCAGGTCGCGATCGGCAGCACCGGTGCGTCCGGCAGCGCGCGGCGGGCCGCGGCGACGAGACCCTCGTCCGCTCGGACGGACTCCACGCGCGTGATCGTCGACCGCTCGTCGACGATGTCGCAGTACCGCGCCTCCGAGCCGATCACCACCGCCGGCGGCTCGATCGACAGCGCGCCGGCGATCCCGACGTGCAGCACCGCGTCCGGCCGGCGCTCCGCGAGCGCCCGCGCCGTGTGCAGCGCCGCCTCGACCGGCCCGATCCCGCAGCACAGCGTCTCGTCGGCGTCGAGAGCGGCGAGCTCGCGCTCGGTGGCGGCGACGACCAGGATCACGGGCGCACCGTATCCCGAGGCGGGCGCCGCCCGTTCAAGCCGTGGGAGACGGAGCCGGGGGAGCACCGGAAACCAGCCATGTCCCCACACGAGATCTCCGTCACCGTCTCGAACGACGCCGCCGTCGTCACCCTCCGCGGCGAGCACGAGGCCTACACGGCGGACAAGCTCGCGCGCAGCCTCCGCGGGCTGCTCGACGAGGGGGTGCCGGTGTGCGTCGACCTGCGCGAGACCGAGTTCGTCGACTCGACCGTGGTCGGGACGCTGCTCGGCGCGCGGCGCGAGGCGGAGCAGCGCGGGCTGCGCTTCGCCCTGCTGCTCGGCGACCGCACCGGCTGGCCCGTGCGGCGGCTGCTGCAGGTGACGGGCCTGGACGCGCAGTTCGAGCTCCTGACCGGCTGACCGAGCGGGTGTCGGTTCGGGACGTGTCCACGCTCTGAGCCGGGACGCGTCCACCCGGGCGGGCCGGGGTCAGACCCCGGCCAGGTCCAGAGCGGCCATGCCCCGTCGCCCAGACCGGCTCCGCTCCGTACCGGGCCGCGTCCCTTCGGGACATGTCCGGGCTCAGAGCCGGGACACGTCCCGAAGCTAGGATCGCCCCGTGGGCTACCACTGGATCGACGCAGACGCGGCTGCGTGGGAGGAGCGCCCGCCGCGCGAGGGCGAGCAGCCGCGCAGCGCCGCCGACCTGACGAGCGCCCTCGCACTCACGCAGTCGCGCGCGCGGCTCTGGCGCTACCCGCCCCACTCGAGCGGACGCCGCCACGCCGACCACGCCCAGGAGGAGGTCTTCGTCGTCCTACGCGGCACGCTGACGATGCTGCTCGGCGACCCGGCCGAGCGCGTCGACGTCGGCCCGGGCGGGGTCGTCGCCGTCGGGCCCATGACGCCGCTCCAGGTGCGCAACGAGTCGGACGAGGAGCTCCTCCTCTACATCTACGGCGCGCCGCCCGTGCAAGAGGGCGCCGACTTCCTCGACGACGTCGAGCTGCCGCCCCGGCGGTAGTCCCCCGCAGCGCGCCTCCACGCGCGCACCGATGCGGCCGCGCGGCGCGGCCGGCACCCTCGCGGCGTGACGCACACGCTCGCGTCCAACCCGACACTCCTCCTCTTCGTCGTCATCGCCTGCGGCTACCTGCTCGCCCGCGTGCGCGTCGCCGGCTTCAGCCTCGGCGTCGCCGCCGTCCTCTTCGCCGGGCTCGCGGTGGGCGCGGCCGAGCCGTCGCTGCGGGTCGCCGACGCCGTCTGGAGCCTCGGGCTCGCCATGCTCGTCTACTCGATCGGCGTCGCCAGCGGCCCCGGCTTCCTCGCCGCCCTCCGCCGCCGCGGCGCCGCGCAGAATGCGCTCGTGCTCGCGGCGGTCCTGCTCGGCGCGGGCGTGGCCGTCGCCGCCGCGAAGCTCGTGTCGCTCTCCGCCGGCACCGCGGCCGGCATCTTCGCCGGCGGGCTGACGAACACGCCGGCCCTGGCCGCCGCGCTCGACTCCCTCCAGAGCGTCGCCGGCGACGCGCGCTTCCGCGACCTGGCGGCGCAGCCGGTCGTCGGGTACGCGCTCGCGTACCCGCTCGGCGTGCTGCTGCCGCTGCTCGCCGCCTGGCTCGTCCTCCGCCGGCACGCGAGGCCCGAGCACCGGCTCGTCGCACGTACCGCCGAGATCGAGCTCGACGACCTGCCGCCGCTCGGCCAGCTGATGCACGAGAGCGGCGACGCCGTCACGTTCGGGCGGCTCGTCCGGGACGGGCACCCCGTCCCCGCGACACCCGACCTGCGGCCGCACGAGGGCGACCTGCTGACGATCGTCGGCGAGCCCAAGAGCGTCGCCGCAGTCATCTCCGCCGTGGGCGTCGAGAGCGAGGAGGAAGCGGACCTCGACCGGCACGAGGTGGACTTCCGGCGCATCACCGTCTCCGACCGGTCGCTCGCCGGCCGGCGGCTGGGCGACCTCGAGCTCGACCGTCGCTTCGGCGCGACCGCGACCCGCGTGCGCCGCGGCGACGTCGACGTCGTCGCCCAGCCGTCGATGACGATCGAGCTCGGCGACCAGATCCGGATCGTCGCGCCGCAGTGGCGGATGCGCGACGTCGGCGCGTTCTTCGGCGACTCGCTCCGCGCGCTCGGCGAGATCGACGCGCTGACCTTCTCGCTCGGCATGGCGCTCGGGCTCGCGCTCGGGACGATCAGCGTCCCGTTCCCGGGCGGCAACCACTTCTCGCTCGGGATCGCCGGCGGGCCGCTCGTCGCCGGGCTCGTGCTCGGCGGGCTGGTCAGGACCGGCCCGCTCGTCTGGCAGATGCCGCACACGGCCAACGCAACGCTGCGCCAGCTCGGCACGGTGTTCTTCCTCGCCGGCATCGGCACCGTCGCCGGCGGCACCGTCTCCTCGACGCTCGCATCGCCGAGCTCGCTGAAGCTGCTCGGCGCCGCGGCGGTCGTGACGGCGCTGCCGGTCGCAGTCGTCGTCCTCGTCGGGCGCAGGCTGCTCCGTCTCCCGCCCGCGACGCTCGCGGGCGTCCTCTCGGGCTCGCACACGCAGCCCGCGGTGCTCATGTACGCCGCCGAGCAGACGGACGACGACCCGGACGTCAGCGTCGGCTACGCCACCGTCTACCCGCTCGCGATCTTCGCGAAGATCCTCGTCGCGCAGCT
>CAZBYA010000072.1:0-2843 GCA_964496175.1 uncultured Gaiellales bacterium
GCCTTGACCTGCGAGCTCTGCTCGGTCTGGGACTGGCAGCCGCAGCTCTGCGTCTGCTCGACCTGCTTCTGCTCCTGCTCGTCCTGCTGCTGCTCCTCCTCGGCCGCCTTGGCCTGCGAGGACTGCTCGGACTGAGACTGGCAGCCGCAGCCCTGGGTCTGCTCGGCCTGCTGCTGCTGGGCCTGGCCGCAGTCGCCGCCGTGCGCCTTCAGCGCGTGCACGTCGACCTCGTGGCCGCCGCAGCTCGTCTTGTGCGGCTGGCTGTTGCCGGGGCCGTGCAGCGTCGCGTCGCCGTACCCGGCCTGCGTCGCGATCTGGCCCGCGGTCTTGCCGTTGCCGTACTGCTTGGTCTGGTTCGACGACGCAGCGGCGTGTGTGTCGTGCTGCGTCGAGTTCGACGGCTTCACGCCCGTCGAGTTGTCGGTGCTCGAGCCCGACTGCTGCTGGCTCGAGCTCGACTGCGAGCCGCCCTGGTCGTGCTTCCAGCCGCCGTGCTGGTCCGAGGACTGCTGCTGCTGGTCCGAGGGCTGCTGCTGCGCAGCCTGCTGGTGATCGTGCCCCCAGCCCCCTCCGCCGTGGTCACCCGCGAACGCGGGCACCGCGAACACGGCGAAGGCCAACGCGATCACCGCGTACAGCGTTGCCGTAAAGCGCGCTCTCATGTGGACTCCTTGTCGGGAACCCCGGGCAGGGGTTGTTTGCCGCTTACGGCCGATAAACGCAGGACTTTGAAGTTGGGATACGCGGCGCTACGCGCGCAGCTCGCCGCCGAAGCGCTCGGCGAGGGCCCCGACGATCGCCCCGCGGAGCCGCACGGCGTCCTCGTCGGAGAGCGTCCGTTCCGGCGACTGGAAGGCGACGGAGAACGCGACCGACTTGCGGCCGGGCCCGACCTGCTCGCCCCGGTAGACATCGAAGACGCGGATCTCCGCCAGCTCGGGGCCTGCCGCCTCCCGCGCCGCGGCGACGATCGCCCCCGCCTCGACCTCCTCGGGGACGACCACCGCGATGTCCTGCCGGACCGCGGGGTACGTGCTGACGTCGCGGTAGGCGACGGGCTCGCGGCTCGCCGCGAACAGGTCGGCCAGGTCGAGCTCGAAGCCGCACCACGTCCCCTCGAGCAGCCGCGGGTGCAGCTCGCCGACGACGCCGGCGCCGGTCC
Source organism: uncultured Gaiellales bacterium (assembly GCA_964496175.1). Lineage (GTDB taxonomy): Bacteria > Actinomycetota > Thermoleophilia > Gaiellales > Gaiellaceae > PALSA-600. Next base: position 1,163 of record CAZBYA010000072.1, read on the forward strand.
GGGCCGTCTTGCCCGGGTGCAGCAGCGGGTGCTCGGCGCGCACGAAGTCCGGCTCCGCCTTCAGGGCCGCGTACAGCGCCTCGACCGCGCCCTTCCCGTGGAAGAAGTCGCCCTCGGCGAGGGCAGCGACGCGGAGGCGCTCCTCCGGGAGGTCGCCGCCCGCCAGGTAGACGCGCGCGATCTCGAAGACGGCGATCGAGCCGGCGCCGGCGTCGACGTTCCGCTGCGCCGCCTCGACGAGGCTCGGCAGCAGGCTCGTCCGCAGCGCCGTCAGCTCGACCGAGATCGGCTCGGGCAGCTTCCACGGCGTCTCGTCGTCGGGCCGCAGGCTCGGTGTGTAGACCTCGGCGAAGCCGAGACCGACGAGCGCGTCCTCGACGCGCCGGCGCAGCGCCTGCTCGCGGGTCAGCGTGCCCGTCATCGCGCGGCGGAGCGGCAGCGTGAACGGGACGGCGTCGAGCCGGAAGCGCGCCACCTCCTCGACGACGTCGATCTCGCGCGTGACGTCGCGCGCGCGCCACGTCGGCACGACGACCTCGCCGTCGCGGACGTCGAAGCCGAGCCGGATGAGCAGCGCGTGCTGCTCGGCCGCCGCCGTCCCGACGCCGATCACCGCGTCCGTCCGCTCCGGCCGGAAGCGCACCACCGGCCGCTCGGGGAGCGTCCCGATGGCGTCGGTGTGCGCGGTCCAGCGCGCGCCGGTGAGCTCGAGGAGCAGCGCCGTCGCGAGCTCGGCCGCCGGCGCGGCGAGGTACGGGTCGACGCCCTTCTCCCAGCGGTTCGAGCCCTCGGTGCGGAGGCGCAGGCGCTCGCTCGAGCGGAAGATGCCGTACGGCTCGAAGTTCGCCGCCTCGAGCAGCACCGTGCGCGTCTCGTCGCCGATCTCGGTCTCCTCGCCGCCCATGATCCCGGCGAGCGCGACCGCGCGGTCGGCGTCGGCGATCAGCAGGTCGTCGGGCGTCAGGTGGCGGTCGACGCCGTCGAGCGTCCGGAGCTGCTCGCCGGGGACGGCGCGGCGGACGACGATCCGGCCGCCGTGCAGCGTCGTGAAGTCGAACGCGTGCAGCGGGTTGCCGAGGCCGAGCATCACGTAGTTGGTGACGTCGACCACGTTCGAGATCGGGCGCATGCCGGCCGCGAGCAGCCGCGCCTTCAGCCAGACCGGCGACGGCGCGATCGTCACGTCCTCGAACAGGCGGCCGATGTAGCGGGGGCAGCCCTCCGGGTCGGCGAGCTCGACGCTGACGCTGTCCTTCGGAGCCATGTCCGGGCTCAGAGCGTGGACATGGCCCGCAAGGGGGAGGTCGAAGATGGCCGCGACCTCGCGGGCCAGGCCGTAGACGGACAGCAGGTCCGGGCGGTTCCCCGTCGACTCGACGAGCAACACGTCCTCCGCGAGCGGCAGCACGTCCGCGAGGGGCGTGCCCGGCTCGAGGCCGTCGTCGAGCAGCATGATCCCGGCGTGGTCGGTGCCGAGGTCGACCTCGTCCTCGGCGAGGATCATCCCGTCGGAGAGCTCGCCGCGCACCTTGCGCCGCTCGAGCCTGAGCCCGTTCGGGAGCACCGCGCCGGGCAGCGCGACGGCGACGGTCGCGCCGACGCCGAAGTTCCACGCGCCGCAGACGATCGAGCGCGCCTCGCCCTCGCCGAGGTCGACCTTCGTCAGCTGGAGGCGGTCGGC
>CAZBYA010000072.1:2943-11504 GCA_964496175.1 uncultured Gaiellales bacterium
CTGCGTGATCGGGTGCAGGTGGCCGAGCGGCAGCGGCTCGCCCGGCAGCGTCACGTCGACCACCTCCTCGCGCAGGCGGCGGTCGAGCTCCTCGTCTGCGAGGCGCCGCTCGCGCTCCGCGACCGCCTCCTCGAGCCGCGAGCGGATGCCGTTCAGGAGCATGCCCGTCTCGCGGTCGCGGACGGCGCGCAGCGATTGCGCCAGCTCGGACTTGCGGCCGAGGTAGCGCACGCGCGCCTCGTCGAGGGCGCCGGCGGTCGCCGCGGCCGCGATCGCCGCCTGCGCCTCGCTCTCGTACGCCGTCCAGTCCACGCGGCGAGACTATCCGAGCGATGTCCGCGTACGACAAGATCGCCCGCCTCTACGACCCGTGGTCGCGCACGGTCGTCGAGGACGTGCCGTTCTACCTCGAGCTCGCCGAGCGCTTCGGTGGGCCGGTGCTGGAGCTGGGCGTCGGCACCGGGCGAATCGCGGTGCCGATCGCGGCGGCCGGCATCCCGGTCGTCGGTGTCGACCTCTCGGCCGGGATGCTCGCGGTGGCGCGCGAGCGCGCCGAGCTCGCCGGGGTCGCGGACCTCGTCGACCTGCGCCACGGCGACATGCGCGACCCGCCCGTCGACGATGAGTTCCCGCTCGTGCTCGCGCCGTTCCGGTCGCTCCTGCACATGGAGACGGACGCCGACCGCCGAGCGGCCCTGCGCGCGGCGCACGCGCGCACGGCGCGGGACGGCGGCCGCTTCGTCTTCGACGTCTTCACGCCGAGCGACGAGGACATCGCCGAGACGCACGAGCGCTGGCTCGAGCGCGAGCCGGGCATCTGGGAGCGCGCGGACTGGAACGAGCGGACGCGGACGCTGATCCTGCGGGTGCGCGGTGAGGACGGTGAGAGCGAGATGTCGCTCGCGTGGCTGTCGGTCGCGGAGTGGAAGGTGGTACTGCGTGAGGAGGGCTTCGTCGTCGAGAAGCTCTACGGCTGGTTCGACGAGCAGCCGTGGCGCGGCGGCGAGGACTCGATCTGGGTCTGCCGGCGCCGCGCGCGGACCTAGTCGTCGAGCAGCGGCATCTCGAGGTGGCGCGCGCGGTCGAGCAGGACGGCCCGCGTGACGGCGGCCGTGCCGAAGCGCGCGCGGACCTCGTCGACCGCGGCGTCGAGCGCCGCGCTGTCGGCCGGGTCGAGCGGCAGCCGCAGCTGGCACGGCAGGTCGTCGGCGAGGTTCGCGACCGCGACGCCGACCAGCGTCAGCCCGCGGTGGTCGATCAGCGGCTGCGACGACGCGAGGAGCCCGCGCGCGGCGGCGAGCACGGTCGCGGTCTGCGCGGTCGGGTGCGCGAGCGTGTGCGAGCGCGTCGCGCGCGTGAAGTCGCCGAAGCGCAGCCGGAGCACCACGGTGCGTCCGACGCGGTGCGCCGCGCGCAGGCGCCGCGTGACGCGGTCGACGAGCGCGAGCAGATCGGCGTCGAGCTCGGCGGACGAGTGGCGCGCGCGGCCGAGCGCGTGCTGCGAGCCGATCGAGCGGCGCCGCGGCCGCGTGCGCACGTGGCGCGGGTCGTGCCCGTTGGCGAGCGCGTGCAGGTGCCGGCCCGCAGCGCCGCCGAGCATCGCGGCGAGCGCGCCCTCGGGCACGCGCGCGAGCTCGCCGACGGTGTGGACCCCGCGGCCGTGCAACGTGGTCGCGGTCGCCGGGCCGACGCCCCAGATCCGCTCGACCGGCAACGGATGCAGCCACGCGAGCTCGCGCTCCGGCGGGACGAGCAGCAGCCCGTCCGGCTTGGCGACCGCGCTCGCGATCTTGGCGAGGTGCTTCGTGCGCGCGATGCCGACGGTGACCGGCAGGCCGACGCGTTCGCGCGCCGCGCGCCGCAGCCGCGTCGCGATCTCGAGCGGCGAGCCGACGCTCCGCCCCATCCCGCGCACGTCGAGGAACGCCTCGTCGATCGAGAGCCCCTCGACGAGCGGCGTCGTCTCCTCGAAGAGCGCGTACAGCGCCTTGCTCGCGTCGGCGTACGCGCGCATCCGCGGCCGCACGACGACCGCGCCCGGGCAGAGCGCGAGCGCGCGCCGGCCGCTCATCGCGGTACGGACGCCGCACGCCTTCGCCTCGTAGCTCGCGGCGAGGACGACCCCGCCACCGACGATCACCGGCCGTCCGCGCAGGCTCGGGTCGTCGCGCTGCTCGACCGACGCGAAGAAGGCATCCGCGTCCGCGTGGAGGATCGTCGCCTCCGCCGACACGAACGTATGTTCGCACAGTTAAGGACGGCGCGCGAGCTCGTAGAGCGCGATCGCGCCCGCGGCGGCGACGTTCAGCGACTCGGCGCCCGCGATCGGGATGCGCGCCTCGGCGTCCCGCTCGACCTCGGCCGGGAGCCCCTCCCGCTCCGCCCCGAGCAGGAAGGCGACCGGAGCGGCCAGCTCGAGCGCAGCGAGCGGCTCGCCCCTGTGCGCGTCGAGCGCGACCCGCGTCCCCCGCACGTCCGCCCACGTCCCGAGCGGCACGCGCCAGATCGAGCCCGCGCTCGCCCGCAGCGCCTTGGGCGACGTCGCGTCGGCGCAGCCGTCGGAGAGCGCGACCGCTGCGCCGAACGCGTCAGCGGTACGGATCAAGGTGCCGACGTTGCCGGGATCGCCGAGCCGCCAGAGCGCCAGCGTCGCCGGCCGCTGCTCCCACTCCGGCAGGTCGTCGCGCCGGTAGACCGCCATCACCCGCGGCGGGTGCGCCGCCGTCGAGACCTCGGCGAGCAGCCTCGGCTCGACGTCCTCGCCCGCGCGCAGCAGGTCGACCGGCGAGGCGGTCGCCGCCTCGACCGCGTCCTCGCCCTCGACGACGAACAGCCCGAGCTTGTCCCGCCAACGCCGCTCGTGCAGCTTGCGCACCAGCTTCAGCCGCTCGTTGTCCCTGGAGACGATCACGGCGGCACTGTATTGACAGACACATGCCGATACAGGAATATGTCATGCGATGGCCCGCGCCGCCGCGACAGCGGACGTCTTCACCGCGATCGCCGAGCCGCACCGGCGCGAGATCCTGGACACGCTGATCGCGGGCGAGAAGGCCGTCGGGGCGATCGTGACCGACCTCTCGCTCTCGCAGCCCCAGGTCTCGAAGCACCTTCGCGTGCTCAGCGAGGTCGGGCTCGTGCGATCCCGCGCGGACGGGCGTCGCCGGCTGTACAGCCTCGAGCCCGCGCGCCTGCGGCCCCTGCACGAGTGGCTGGCCGGCTACGAGCAGGCGCTGGACGAGCGGCTGGATCGGCTGGACGACTACCTGACAGAGCTGCAACGACAAGGAGAAACGCAGTGACACCCAACCGGCACGGCTCGGCGGTGATCGAGTTCCCGAGCGAGCTCGAGATCGTCACGATCCGCAAGTTCGACGCTCCGATCGAGCTCGTCTTCGACGCCCTGACGAAGCCGGAGCATGTGCGCCACTGGTTCGCTCCCTTCGACGATCGGGTGACGGAATGCTCGATCGACCTGCGCGTCGGCGGCGACTACCACATCGTCTTCGTGACGCCGGAGGGCAGGGAGATGTCGTTTCGCGGCACCTACCTGGAGATCGAGCGGCCGACCCGGATCGTCGACACCTGGCTCTTCGAAGGGTGGCCGGATGCGTGGGCCGACGAGACGGTCGAGCTGCACGAGGAGAACGGCGTGACGACGCTGACGATGCGGATGGCGTTCCGCGACGCGGCCGGCCGCGCGCACATGACGAAGTCCGACGGCCAGGAGGACAGCTTCGACAAGCTGGAGGACTACCTGCGGTCGCTGCTCGAGAGCTGACTCGTCAACGGCCCCAGTCCAGCCAGGCGCCGTGGAAGTCCAAGACGGCCACGCGCGTGCTCTCGCCGGTCGGCCAGCGCACCACCTCGAGCGCGTAGCCGTCGTCCTCGGGGGAACGCCCGGTCGTCACGAAGACGAACGGCTCGTCCTGCCCGGCGTGGTGCATCGCCTCGCGCAGGGCCTCTCGTCCGGGCCGGTCGACGTAGACCGTCGACGCGGTCTGGAAGACGAGGAGCTGCGCGCCCTCGACGCGGTCGGCGAGCAGCGCCGGCAGCCGCTCGACGTAGTCGCCCCGGGTCAGCTCGGGCGGGTCGGTGCGAACGACGTCGATCGCGCGACCGAGCCGCTCGAGCCGCTCCTCCTGGTCGGGCCAGACGAACGACCGGAGCACGCGCGCCCCGTCGTCCGTCGTCACGTCGATCGGGTTCAGGTCGATGCCGCGCCGCCGCACGACCGAGACGCGCCGCGAGAACAGCTCCGCCGGCGGCGGGCGACGGTCGTCGCCCGCCAGCTCGAGCGCGCCCTCCCCCCACACGCCCGTCGAGTAGCGGTAGCGGTAGCGGTCCCAGAGCAGGTTCAGCCCCGCGGACGGGCCGAGCTCGAGCACGTCGAACGGCTGCCCGTCGACGATCGCGAGGAACGCGGGCAGCAGCGCCCACGCGCGCTGCACCTCGTTCGTCTGCACGTCCTGCTCCGCGCACCAGCGCGCGAGGAACGCGCCGTGCCGCTCGAGCGCGCCGCGGACGTCGTCCCACGACGCGTCGCCGCCGAGCACGAGGTAGTGCAGGCCGCCGAGCAGACGCAGCGGCAGGTCCCACGCCAGGTCCGGCGCGATGTCGTCGACGAGCGGCTCGGCGGCGAGCTCCAGGCAGAGCTCGTGGTAGAGCGGAGAGCGGCCGGCGCAGTACGACGCCTGCCGCGTGAAGATCTCCGCCTGACGGTCCGCCGCGGCTATCTCGCGAGCGCGGCCTTCGCCTGCTCCGCGATCTCGCCGAACGTCGCCGGGTCGCTGACGGCGAGGTCGGCCAGCACCTTCCGGTCGAGCTCCACGTTCGCGGCCTTCAGGCCGGCGATGAACTGGTTGTAGGAGAGGCCGTTCGCGCGCGCGCCGGCGTTGATGCGCATGATCCAGAGCCGGCGGAACTCGCGCTTGCGGACCTTGCGGTCGCGGTACGCGTACACGAGCGAGCGCTCGACCTGCTCCTTCGCGTACGTGTAGTTCGACTTCTTGAGCCCCCAGTAGCCCTTGGCCTCCTCGAGGACCTTGCGCCGCTTCTTCTGCGCGTGGACCGCACGCTTGACGCGAGGCATCCGCTACCCCCTCCCCAGCATCCGGTTGACGGTGCGCTCGTTGTCGCCCGCGACGGGGTGCGCCTTACTGAACGCGCGCTTTTGCTTCGGCGACTTGTGCTCCAGGTTGTGGCTCTGGTTCGCCGACCGGCGGGTCAGCTTGCCCGAGCCCGTCACCTTGAACTTCTTCTTCGCTCCCGAGTGTGTCTTCTGCTTCGGCATGTGTCTTGACTCCTGCGTTCTTCGTTGGGCCGAGCACCATCGTCATGTTCCGCCCTTCGAGGAGCGGCTGGGTCTCGATCAGGCCGATGTCCTTCACGTCCTCCGCGAGGCGCATCAGCAGGTCGCGCCCCCGGTCCGGATGCTCGCGCTCGCGGCCCCGGAACATGATCGTGACCTTCACCTTCGCGCGCTGGTTGAGGAAGCGCTCGACGTGGCCCTTTTTCGTGTCGTAGTCGTGCTGGCCGATCTTCGGTCTGAGCTTGATCTCCTTGACGTGGATCTGCGTCTGGTGCTTGCGGGCGAGCTTCGCCTTCTGCTCCAGCTCGTACCGGTACTTGCCGTAATCCATGACCCGGCACACGGGCGGATCCGCCTGGGCCGCGACCTCCACGAGATCGAGGTTGCGCGAGTAGGCGTACTCGCGGGCCTCGTCCGCGGTCTTGATGCCGAGCTGCTCGCCCTCCGCCCCGATCAGCCGGACGCGCGGGACGCGGATCGCGTCGTTGATGCGCGTCTGCGGCTCGGGCCGGCGCGGCGGCTCGAGCGAACGCCTGCCCCGCGGCCTCAAATTCTGTTCACCAAGCTCGTCTGATCCTCCTCTGCCAATGAAAAAGCCGCTGGCACGCAGCGGCAGAGGGTCCCGTCAACCTGCTCGGTTGAACCTCCGAAGCTCACGCTAGGAGGTGAGAGACGGTTCCGCCCCTGCTTGCCAGGGCTCAAGAGTAGCAAGGAACGTGCGGAATTCCGCAAGGCTCCTGGTGGTCTGCCCGCCGCCGCGCTCCCGAATCGCGAGCGCCTCGTCGGATTCCCGGTCGCCGTAGACGACGGTGAACGGGATCTTGTCGACCTCCGCGTTGCGGATCCGCTTCCCGACGGTGTCGTCGGCCTCGTCCACCTCGACCCGGTAGGGCTCGAGCCGCTCCGCCAGCGAGCGGGCCGCGTCGCGATGGCCGTCCCCGACCGGCAGGACGCGGATCTGGACCGGCGCGAGCCAGAACGGGAAGGCGCCCGCCCAGTGCTCGAGCAGCACGCCGAGGAGCCGCTCGAACGAGCCGTACAGCGCGCGGTGGATCACGAACACCGGGTGCTCGACGTTGTCCGCGCCCATGTAGGTGAGCCCGAAGCGCGCCGGCATCTGCCGGTCGAGCTGGATCGTCCCGAGCTGCCACGAGCGGCCGAGAGCATCGGTGGTGTGCATGTCGATCTTCGGCCCGTAGAACGAGCCCTCGCCCTCGCCGACGACGTACGGGATGCCGTAGCGCTCGAGCGCCTGCTGGAGCTCGCCCTCCGAGAAGTCCCATTCCTCGTCGGTGCCGAGCTTGTTCTCGGGTCGGGTCGAGAACTCGGCGCGCGGCTCGAGCCCGAACAGGCCGTAGAGGTAGCGCGCGTAGTCCATGCACGCGTCGAGCTCGTCGCTGATCTGGTCCCGGGTGCAGAAGATGTGCGCGTCGTCCTGGGTCACGTAGCGCACGCGGGTGAGACCGTGCAGCGCGCCGGCGAGCTCGTTGCGATGGAGCGGCGCGGCCTCGGCGAAGCGCAGCGGCAGCTCGCGGTAGCTGCGGAGCGCGCTGCCGAAGAGCAGCATGTGCCCCGGGCAGTTCATCGGCTTGATCCCGTAGACCTGGTCGTTCTCCATCGGGATCTGGAACATGTTCTCGCGGAACTTCTCCCAGTGGCCCGAGGTGACCCAGAGCGCCTTGTCGTAGATCAGCGGCGTCTTCACCTCGACGTAGCCGCGGCGCGCGTTCTCGCGCCGGCGCAGGTCCTCGAGGATGTTCCAGACGACCATCCCCTTCGGGTGCCAGAACGGCGAGCCCGGCGAGTGCTCGTCGAAGTGGAAGAGGTCGAGCTGGACACCGAGCCTGCGGTGGTCGCGGCGCCGCGCCTCCTCGAGGCGCTCGAGGTACGCGTCGAGGTCGGCCTGCGAGTAGAAGGCGGTGCCGTAGATGCGGGTGAGCTGCGTGTTGCGCTCGTCGCCGCGCCAGTAGGCGCCGGCGAGGCCGGTCAGCTTGAACGCCTTGATCGGCTTCGAGTTCTGCAGGTGCGGGCCGCGGCAGAGGTCGGTGAAGTCGCCCTGGGTGTAGAGGGAGATGTCGCCCTCGGCGGTGTCGACGAGCTCGACCTTGTACGGCTCACCCTCCTGCTCGAACCGCTGCTTCGCCTCGTCGCGCGAGATCTCCTCGCGGCTCCAGGCGCGTCCCTCGTCGAGCTCCCTGCGGACCTCTTCTTCGATGCGTCCCAGGTCCGCCTCCGCGATCGGCTCCGGGAACTCGAAGTCGTAGTAGAAGCCGTTCTCGATCGGCGGCCCGATCGCGATCTTCACACCGGGGTAGAGGCGGCGGACCGCCTCGGCGAGCAGGTGCGCCGACGAGTGGCGGAGCACGTAGAGCGCGTCGGGGTCCTCGGTGTCGCGGGTGGTCAGGATCTGGATCCGCTCGCCGTCTGCGAGCGGCAGTCGCAGGTCCTGGACCGAGCCGTTGGCGCGGATGAGGACGGCCTGCTCCGCGAGCTTCGCGCCGATCGCGCGTGCGGCGTCGAGACCGGTGGCGCCGGCCGGGAGTTCGAGCTGGGAATTGTCGGGAAGGACGACGTGCATGGACGACGTCAAGAGTAATCACCCCCGCGAGGACGACAGGAACGACGAGCTGGAGGAGTCGCCGGCGCCCGACCCCGAGGAGCAGTCCTCCGCGGAGGACGATCCCGAGGCCGACTGAAGGTCAGGCCACGCGCGGGCCGGCGACAGCTGTCCGCGCGTGGCCGCGCGTTGTCGTCCGGTTCGCGTTCATGTGCGGAAGGTTACCGGTGTCAGACACCTTCAAGGTGTCTGACACCGTTCGAAGCGCATCAGCACCCACTCGGCCGTGTGCTCGTCGTCGGCGGGGTGGCGCGAGACCTCGACGAAGCCCGCCTTCGCCCAGCCGCGCACCGCCCGCTCGTTCCACGCGTACGGGTCGACGGTCACCTCCGTCCAGCCCTCCGCGAGCAGGTGCTCCGCGAGCGCCTGCCCCGCGTCCGGCATCAGCCCCCGCCCGCGCGCCGTCGGGACGAGGAAGCCGTCGATGCCGCCCCGCTTCGGCGGGTCGGGCTCCCACCACGACTGGAGGTAGCCGACCGGCTCGCCGTCCTCCTCCACGATCCACGCGTCGACGTCGCGCCGCAGCAGGCGGGCCCGCACCTCCTCGACCGTGAACGTCTCGTCGTCCCAGTAGCGCGACACGTCCGGGTCGGCGTGCCATCCGACGAGCAGCTCCACGTCGGCGTCCGTCGC
>CAZBYA010000072.1:11604-13354 GCA_964496175.1 uncultured Gaiellales bacterium
CGCGACGTGATGACCGAGAACCCGCGGACCGTCGGCAAGGGCGAGTCGGTGGTCGAGGCGGCGAAGGTGATGCGCTCCGAGGACGCGGGGGTCGTCCCGATCGTCGACGGCGACCGGCTCGTCGGCGTCGTCACCGACCGCGACATCGCGATCCGCGTCGTCGCCGAGGGCAAGGACGTCACCTCGACCACGGTCGACGAGATCGCCTCCGAGCACCTCGTCACGATCGACCCGCAGCAGGACCTGGACGAGGCGCTGCGCCTGATGGCGTCCCACCAGGTGCGCCGGCTGCCGGTGGTCGAGGAGGACGGCCGGCTGGTCGGGATCGTCGCCCAGGCGGACGTGGCGCGGCACGCCGACAGCTCGCGCACCGGCGAGGTCGTCGGCGAAATATCGGAATGAGCGCGAATTTCGTGCGCGCGCCCCCTTGCGCGGGGCGCGCGCACGTCGTACGTTGTGCCTCCCGTCGAGTGCGGAGCGCGAGTAGGTTGAAGCCCCGCCGAGTGACTGTCAGAGGCGCAAGCCCGAGACGGCCAGTCGGTTGGGTGGACGAAAGCGCCACCGGCTCGGCGGGATTTTTTGTGGTCCAATCGCGCGCGTGGACTTCACGCTCAGCGACGAGCAGCAGCTGATCCGCGACACCGCGCGCGCGTTCTGCGACGCCGAGATCGCGCCGCACGCGGCCGAGTGGGACCGCACGGAGACGATCGACCGCGGCATCGTCGCGAAGCTCGCCGAGCTCGGCTTCCTCGCCGCGGCGCTGCCGGAGGAGCACGGCGGCATGGGCCTCCCCATGGTCGACTACGCCATCGTCGTCGAGGAGATCGGCCGCGCCGACTCGAACGTCCGCGGCATCGTCTCGGTCTCGAACGGGCTCTACGGCAAGACGGTCGCCACGTGGGGCACCGAGGAGCAGAAGGCGCAGCTCCTGCCCGCGCTCGCGAGCGGCGAGGCGCTCGGCTGCTACGCGCTGACCGAGCCGGGCGCCGGCTCCGACCCCGGCAGCCTCGCGACGAAGGCCGTGCGCGACGGCGACGAGTGGGTGCTCTCCGGCCAGAAGATCTTCATCACCCTCGGCAGCTGGGCCTCGTACGCGCTCGTCTTCGCGCGCACCGGCGAGGCGGGGCCGCGCGGGATCACGTGCCTCGTCGTGCCGACCGACTCGGCCGGCTTCGAGGCGCGGCCGATCAAGGGCAAGCTCGGCCTCCGCGCGCAGGACACCGCGGAGCTCTTCCTCGACGGCGTCCGCGTCCCCGCGGACAACGTGCTCGGCGACCTCGGCGGCGGCTTCAAGGTCGCGATGTCGGCGCTCGACCACGGGCGCATCTCGCTCGGCGCCGGCTGCGTCGGGATCGCGCAGGGCTGCCTCGACGCGTCGGTCGCCTACACCAAGCAGCGCGAGCAGTTCGGCCGGCCGGTGGCGAGCTTCCAGCTCGTGCAGGAGCTGCTCGCGGACATCGCCGTCGAGACCGAGGCGGCCCGCCTGCTCGTGTGGCGCGCGGCCGCGACCGCCGACCGCGGCGAGCGGCACACGGTCGAGGCGTCCATGGCGAAGTACTTCGCGAGCGAGGTCGCCGTCCGCGCTGCGAACGCGGCGGTGCAGGCCCACGGCGGGTACGGCTACGTCGACGAGTACCCGGTCGGCAAGTACCTGCGCGACGCGCGCGTGACGACGCTCTACGAGGGCACGAGCCAGGTGCAGAAGCTGCTGCTCGGCCGCGCCCTGACCGGCGAGAACGCGTTCGTCTAG
>CAZBYA010000073.1:0-5970 GCA_964496175.1 uncultured Gaiellales bacterium
GGCAGTCCGGAATACGGCGAAGCCGCCTCGCGGCGGCTTCTTCAGGTGGACCCAGGCGGGCTCGAACCGCCGGCCTCCTGCATGCCATGCAGGCGCTCTCCCAGCTGAGCTATGGGCCCGTGCCGTACGAGAGGGATTGTAGCCGCGAACTCGTAATCTCCCGCCCACCGGACGCGCTGCTGCTGGTTGTTGCGGGTCGGCCCGACGCGGAGTGACAGCTGAGGACTACTCGCGACGATGTTCATCGGGATGAAGTAGCACCTATCGAGCTCGGCGCAGTACGCCGCGAAGGCGTCGATCTCGTCTGCGGTGTACGTACGCCTCAGGCAACCGTCTGCGTTGCGACGAGTCGAGTAACCGCGGATGAGGACAACACCGTTGTAGAGTGGCGCCCACTTGCACTGCACGCGCAACAAGTGATCGCCGATCGCGAAGATCATGTCGTAGCGACCTCCCTCGATCACCGGCCTATACACCTCGATTTCGCACTCGATCGCGGCCGCTGCGATCCGCGCCTCGGCAATCGCCCCCTTCTGGTTCGTCGTCAACATGGACAACACCGTAGCCGCCGCGCCGGACGGACTGTTGTCCGACCAGAAGACACGTCCGTTCAGGCCGTGGCTTCGACGGCCTCGTGCGGGACGTCGTCCCACAGGTCCTCGAGGCGGTAGAACGCGCGCGCCTCGGGGGTGAAGACGTGCAGGACGACGTCGACGTAGTCGGCGACGATCCACGTCGCCTCCGTCTCGCCGTCGACCGAGCGCGGCAGCAGGCGGTTGTCCTGCTTCAGCCGCACGTGCACCTCGTCCCAGATCGCCTTCGTCTGCCGCGCGTTGTTGCCGGTGCACACGACGAAGTAGTCGGTGTACGTGCACACCGGCCGCATGTCGAGGATGAGGACGTCGCGGGCCAGCTTGTCCTGGACGAGCGCCGCGATCCGGCGTGCCTGTTCGAGTGGGCTCAAGCGCTTCGAGTGTACCCCGGGTCAGACCCCATAAAGCCTCTCCGAACGGATGATCTCGGCCACGGCGGACGGCACGTCGCCGGCGGCGTCCTCGCCGGCCTCGAGCCGCCGGCGCAGCTCCCGCGAGGCGACGGGGGTGGGCTCCATCTCGAAGAAGCCCACCCGGTCCGGCTGCTCGAGCCGCTGCAGGACGCGCTCGAGGCGGTCGCGCGGGAAGCCCGGCCGCGTCGCGACCGCGAGCCGCACGAGCCGCAGCACCTCGTCGGGCTCCTTCCACCCGAGGAAGTCGCAGAACTCGTCGGCGCCGATCAGGAAGAACGCGTCCTGCCACTCGGGGTGCGCGCGCAGCGTGTCGACGGTGCGGGCGTGCTCGTCGAGCACGACCTCGTCGCCGGGGAACGCAGCCCGCGCGAGCCGCAGGCGCGTCTCCGCGGGCGTGTCGACGCGCTTGTGCCCCGGCGCTGCGGAGACGAGAACGACGAGCCGGTCGAGGCTGAGCTCCTCGCTCGCGCGGCGCGCGAGCTCGACGTGGCCCCGGTGCGGCGGGTCGAACGAGCCGCCGTAGAGGCCGAGCGTCATGCGAGCTCGAACTCCTCGTCGCCGACCTCCACGGTGGCGCCGTGCTTCGCGCCGGCAGCGCGCAGCGCGCGTTCGAGCTCATCCTGGGACGGGGGCGTCCCGAGCACGCGAAAGCCGCTCTCGGTGCGGAGCAGGCGCCACGGCCGCGCCTTCGGCTGGGGGCGGTAGACGAGGTAGTCCGCGAGCTCGTCCTCGCCGCGCCGCTCCGCCTGCGGCTCGGGCACGAGCTCGAAGAGGCGGCGGCGGAAGGCGTCGAGGCCCTCGCCGGTCGCGCAGGACAGCGGGAACACCGCGACCACGCGCGGGTCGTCGACGTCGAAGGTCGGGTCCGGGGCGATGTCGATCTTGTTCAGGACGACGATCTGCGCGAGCCGGTCGAGGCCGGCGCCGTACGCCCCGAGCTCGGCATCGATCGTGCGCCACTGCTCCTCCGCCGGCAGCGACGCGTCGATCACGTGCACGAGCGTGCGCGCGCGCTCGAGGTGCGCGAGGAACTCGTGGCCGAGGCCGACGCCCTCGCTCGCGCCCTCGATCAGCCCGGGGACGTCGGCGACGACGAGCTGGCGCCCGTCCGGGGCCTCGACGGTGCCGAGCACCGGCTGGAGTGTCGTGAACGGGTAGTCGGCCACCTTCGGCCGCGCGTTCGACAGCCGGCGCAGCAGCGACGACTTGCCGGCGTTGGGCAGCCCGACGAGCGCGGCGTCCGCGAGCAGCTTCAGGTGCAGGCCGACGTCCCGTTCCTCGCCGGGAGGCCCGACCTCGGCGAAGCGCGGGACCTGCCGCGTCGACGAGACGAAGCGCGCGTTCCCGCGGCCGCCGTGGCCGCCACGTGCGAGCACGACGCGCGCGCCGGGATGCGCAAGGTCGGCGATCAGCCCGCCGTCGTCCGCGAGCACCTGGGTGCCCACCGGCACGTGCAGCTCGACGTCGGCGCCGTCGGCGCCGTGCTTGCGGGCGCCGCGGCCGTTCTCGCCGCGGCCGGCCTTGATCCAGCGTCGCCGCTGGAGCGCCGAGAGGTCGCGCAGGGACGCGTCGGCGACCAGCACGACGTCGCCGCCCCGGCCGCCGTCGCCGCCGTCCGGGCCGCCCTTCGGCACGAACTTCTCGCGCCGGAAGCTGAGGCCCCCGTCGCCGCCCTTCCCGGCCTGCACGTGCAGCCGGGCCCGGTCGCTGAACATCGCGGCTACGCGGTCTCGAGCACCGAGACGGTGCGGCGCTCGCCGCTCGTCCGGAACGAGACGGTGCCCGCGCGCACCGCGAAGATCGTGTCGTCGCGCCCGATCTCGGTGCCGGGGCCGGGCCGGAACTTCGTGCCGCGCTGGCGGACGATGATGTTGCCGGGCTGCACGACCTGGCCGTCGAAGATCTTCACCCCGAGGTACTTCGGGTTCGAGTCGCGACCGTTCTTCGAGGAGCCCAGGCCCTTCTTGTGCGCCATTTACGCTCCCTCCTCCTTCGCCTTCAGCGCCGACTCGAGCGCGGCCAGCGCGCCCTTGCGCGCGGCGTGCGCCTGCTCGTAGGCGAGCGCCGCCTCGAGCATCGGCCGGTTCCACGTCTTCGCGCCCTCCGCGACCTGCGCCACCGTCATGCCCTCGTAGCCGGCGGGCATCCCCTTGACGTGCTCCTCGGCCGCCGGCTTCGGCGTCTCCGCCTTCGGCGTCTCGGCCTTCGGCGCAGCGGCCTTCTTCCCCGGCGCCGCCTTCTTGGCGCCGCCGAGCGAGATCTCCAGGCGCGAGGTGGCCGCGCGGAAGCCGGTGTGCCGCTTGTAGCCGGTGCGCTTCTTGTACTTGCCCACGCGGATCTTCGGCCCGCGCTCGTGCGCGATCACCTTCGCGGTGACGGTGACGCCGCTCGCGCCGAGCAGGATGTCCGGCGAGAACGTCTTGCCCTCGTCGGCCTTGACGCGGTCGACGACGAGGGTCTCGCCCTCGCGGACGCGGTACTGCTTGCCGCCCAGACGGATGATCGCGTAGTCCATAGCGTGAGAAATCGCGGACGGGGGCCCGCGAAAGCGGTCGCCAGTGTAGCGACTACTCCTCGGGGTCGTCCAGGCCCCACTCGCTCATCGGCGTGTAGCCCCAGCCGCCGCCCCCGTCCGACGCCGCCTCGGGCTCCGCCGGCTCGTCGGCGACGACCGCCGTCGCGGTGGCGGTGGCGGTCTTCTTCTTGCGCCCGCGGCCGCCGCGGGAGCCCCGGCGCGTGCGCTTCCGCGGCGCGGCCGGCGTCTCGCCCTCCTCCGAGCCGAGCTCCCGGTCGGGGACGTGAATCACCGGCTCGCGCGCGGGCTCCTCCTCCTCGACCGGGGTGTCGGGCACCTCCTCGGCGTCCGGCGCCGGCTCCGCGGCGGCGGCGACGGTCGCCGTCTTCTTCTTGCGGCCGCGGCCGCCGCGGGTGCCGCGCCGCGTCTTCTTCTTCGCCGCGCCGTCGGCCGCCGGCGTCTCCTCCGCGGGCTCCTCGACCGCGTCCTCGACCTCCTCGGGCTCCTCGGCCTCGACCTCGACCTCCGGCTCGTCCGCAGTCGCGGCCTCGACCTCGGCCTTCTTCGCGGTCGGTCGCTTCGCGCGCGTCGGGCGCTCGGCCTCGGCCTCGGCCGTCAGCGGCGCGTCGGCGGACTCGAGCGGCGCGAGCAGCTCCGCCCACGCGATGCCCTCGCCGACCGCCGTGACGCGCGCCGTCACCTTCTTGCCGACGAGCTTCGCCGCGTTCCCGACCGCCACGTCGAACCCGTCGACCTTGCCGACGCCGGCGTGCGAGTCGTGCAGGCCGACCTCGCCGAGCTTCAGCTCCAGCTCCTGGCCGACGTCGACCGGCAGCTTCGGCGCGACCTTCGCGAGCGTCCCCTGCTCGAGCACGCGGAAGTGGTCGAGATGCTCGCCCTCCTTGCCGACGAGGAAGAACCGCCGCTTCGTCGTCTCCTCCAGCTCGCGCAGCCGTTCGCCGCCGGGGCCGGCGAGGAGCCACGCGACCTTCGCCGAGACCTCGACCTTGAAGGCCTTCGCACGAGAGCCCGGCGTGACGAGCGCGCGCAGGCGGCGCTCGACGTCGACCGCAGCCGTCGGCTCGGAGACGACGATGCCGTCGCCGCCGCACGTCGGGCACTTCTTGGTCATCACCTCGCGCGGCCCGTCGGTGACGTTCTGGCGCGTCATCTCGACGAGGCCGAGCGGCGAGATCTCGACGACGTAGGTCTTGGTGCGGTCGCGCTCCAGCTCGGTGCGCAGCGCCTCCTCGACCGCGGCGCGGTTCTTCGGGTTCGCCATGTCGATGAAGTCGATGACGATGATCCCGCCGATGTCGCGCAGCCTCAGCTGGCGGACGACCTCCTTCACCGCCTCGAGGTTGTTCTTCGTGATCGTGTCCTCGAGCCGGGCACCCGACTTCTTCGAGCGCGAGCCCACGAAGCGACCGGTGTTGACGTCGATCACCGTGAACGCCTCGGCGTAGTCGAAGATCAGGTAGCCGCCGGACGGCAGGTCGACGCGGCGGTTCAGCGTCGAGCGGATCTCCTGCTCGACTCCGAACGCCTCCATCAGCGGCTCGCGGTCCTTGTAGCGCGTCACGCGCTCGGCCATGTGCGGCGACGTCTTCTTGAGGTAGCCGACGATGCGCTTGTGCGTGCGGTCGTGGTCGACGAGCAGCCGCTCGAAGTCGCCGGTGAACAGATCGCGCACGACGCGCAGCGGCAGCTCCGCCTCCTGGTAGACGAGGCTCGGCGCCTTCGCGTCCTTCGCCTTCGCCTCGATCGACTTCCAGAGCCGCTGCAGGAAGTCGAGGTCGCGCTCGATGTCGTCGGCGGACGCGCCTTCGGCGGCGGTGCGGACGATCACGCCGCCCTTCTTCGGCGCATGCTCCTTGAGGATCGCCTTCAGACGGTTGCGCTCGTCGTCGTCGAGCCGCCGCGAGACGCCGAGGCCCTCGCCGTGCGGGACGTAGACGACGAACCGCCCGGGCAGCGAGATCTCGGTCGTCAGACGTGCGCCCTTGGTCTTCATCGGGTCCTTGACCGCCTGCACGAGGATCTTCTCGCCGCGCTGGATCAGGTCCTGGATCTTCCGCGCGCCCTTGCGGCCCTCGAGCTCGGGGCCGACGATCTCGTCGACGTAGAGGAAGCCGTTCTTCTCGAGGCCGATCTCGACGAACGCGGCTTCCATGCCGGGCAGGACGTTGTCGACGATGCCGAGGTAGATGTTGCCGGCGATCGACCGCCGCTCGGGCCGCTCGAGGTAGACCTCGGCGACCTGGCCGTCCTCGAGCACGGCGACGCGCTTCTCGCCCGCGTCGACGGACACGAGCAGCTCGCGCTTCGCCTTCGGCAGCGGCGCGCGGCGCGGCGGCGTGCGGCGGCGCGACGACGCCTGCGAGCGCTCACGCGGCTTGCGCTCCGGCGCCTTGCGCTCCTTCGGCTCCTTCGGCTCCTTCGGCTCCTT
>CAZBYA010000073.1:6070-13275 GCA_964496175.1 uncultured Gaiellales bacterium
GCTCCTTCGGCTCCTTCGGCTCCTTCGGCTCCTTGCGCGCCTTCGGCTGCGCAGCCGTCGCGGCAGCGTCGGCCGGCCCCGCGGCGGTCGCCGTCTTCTTCTTCCGGCCGCGGCCACCGCGCGTGCCGCGGCGGCGCTTCTTCGGGGTGGTGCTGCTCGATTCTCCGTCGAGGTCGCCGTCCGAGACGGGCACCTCGGCGGTCAGCGGTTCACGGTCGAGCGTCTCCGGCGCGCCCTCGGGCTGCGCCGCGTCCTCCGGCTTCCTGCGCCGGAACCAGGGCAGTGGCAAACGTGGTCTCCTGTCGTGGTGAGCGCGCGCGCAGCCACGCCTTCGGCGGGCGCGCGTCGCGGATGTGCGGGAAAAGCCTTGGCATAGGCCTGCCCGCAGGGTATCAGCGACGCCCGCCGGTGCCCGTCAGGCGACCTCGGTCGCCGGACGCAGCTTGGAGCGGCGGACCCGGATCGCGCGCAGCCGCTGGGAGAGGCGCGCCCAGGCCCAGGGCTCGACCTCGCCGTAGCGGACGTGCGATTGACCGCGTGTCGTCTCGAGGTACTCGAACCACGCATCGGCTTCCTCGATCAGCAGCAGCTCGAACGCTTCCTCGTTGCCGGTCAGAGCCAAGGGTCACCTCCCGTCGATCTGGAGAGCGTAGGACCCGTGCCGGACGACAGAGCTACGCGCGCGCCTCGAAGTAGCGGACGGCCGCCTCGCCGAGCGCGCGCGTGCCCCCGTAGGCGACGGCGCCCTTCACCGCCCAGCCCGCGACCGGCACGAAGTCGAGCAGTTCGCGCGCGACCGCCCGGAACCCGTAGCCGGCGCCGAGGACGCCGATCAGCTCCGCGGCGCGCGCGCCGTCGAGCTCCTGGCCGTGCGCGAGCGCGATCCGCAGCACCAGCCGGACCTGGTTCAGCGTCAGCACCGGCAGGTCGACCCCGGGGACGAACACCGCTGCCGCGACCATCGCGTTCTGCCTCGATGCGCTGCGGATCAGCTGCTCGCAAACCGCCGGGCGCAACACGGGCAGCCGCGCCGCGAGCGCGGTGCCGTTCTCCCCCAGCCGGCGCGCGATCGCCGCGGCGATCCGCTCGACCGGGAAGCCGTGGCCCGGCTCGACGCGCACGATGTCGGTGGCGAGCACGTAGGGCAGCGTCTCCTCGTCGCTGACGGCGACGATCGGGACCCCGGCGCGCCTCGCGGAGCGCAGTGCCGCCTCGTCCGCCGCGCCGACCCAGACCAGGACCGCGACGTCCTCGAGCGCCCCCTCGACCACCGCGGACGGGTCACCGCCTGCCCGCAACTCGCCTGCGAGCAGCGGCACCAGCTCGCGCGCACCCGAGACGGCGAGCGGACGCCGGTCGCCCGCCCCGCGGCGCAGCTCGCGCACGACCGCGAGCAGCGAGAGCGGGCCGAGCTTCGTGCGCCGCCGGCTCACCCGCGTCGCCGCACGGGCCGGCGCATGTGGATCGCCTGCAGGATCCCGAGCGCGAGGAAGTTCGTGATCATCGACGACCCGCCGACCGAGACGAACGGCAACGGGATGCCGGTGATCGGTGCGATCCCCATCGTCATCGCGGCGTTCACGAACACCTGGAACAGGAACATGAACGCGATCCCGCCCGCGACGATCGCACCGAAGAGGTCGCGCGCGACCGTCACCACCTTCAGCGATCGCCACACGATCAGCAGGTACAGCAGCAGGAGGATCGACGCACCGAAGAACCCGCGCTCCTCGGCGAGCGACGCGAACGCGAAGTCCGTCGAGTGCGCAGGCAGGTAGTCGAGACCGGTCTGCGTCGCGCCGAGCACGCCGCGGCCGCGGACGCCGCCGGCGCCGACCGCGATGATCGACTGGCGGAGGTTGTACGTCGCGCCGCGCGGGTCGTTCGACGGGTGCGTGAAGCCCGTCAGGCGCTGCGTCTGGTACGGCTTCAGCACCTGGATGCCCGCCGACGGCAGCAGCCAGAGGATCAGCAGCGCGCCGACGACGGTGACGGTCAGGAGGATGCCCAGGTGCAGCCAGCGCAGCCCGGCGACGAAGAGGACTCCGGCGAGCGCGGAGCCGTAGACGAGCGCCGTGCCGAAATCGGGCTGGACGAAGACGAGCACGATCGCGGCCGCTCCGTAGCCGATCGCGGTGAGCGGCGTGCGCGGGCTCGTCACCTCGCGCGAGCGCTCGGCGAGCAGCCCCGCGAGCGCGAGCACGAACAGCACCTTGCCGAACTCCGACGGCTGGAACGTGAAGCCGCCGACGCCGATCCAGCGCCGTGACCCGCGCGTCGCCGCGCCCGCGGCGAGGACGAGCACCATCACGCCGAGCGTGCCGAAGTAGATCGGCCGCCAGAGGCGCCGGTACGTCGCGGGGTCGACGAGCAGCGCGCCGACGAACACGAACGCGCCGAGCAGCGCGTACACCGCCTGGTGCTTGAGCGCGCTGCCGCCGGCGTCGCGCTGCGTGATGCCGGCGATCGCCCACAGCCCGTACGCGGAGACCGCGACCAGCGCGAGCAGGAGCAGCCAGTCGAGCCGGCGCAGGAGCTGGAGGGTGCCGAGCGCCTCGCGCTCGGGGCGGGGCCGCAGCCCGCGCGCCCGGGTGTCGACGGCCTCGATGCTCACGTGGCACTCACCTCAGTCGCTCGCATGGGACGTGATCTGGCCGTTCTTGCCGAAGTACTGCTCGAACACCCGGAGCGCGGCGGGCGCCGCCGCGGAGCCGCCCTCGCCGCCGTTCTCGATCGTCGCGCAGACGACGAGCTGCGGGCCGCCGTACGGGCCGTAGCCGCACCACCACGACTGCGTCAGCTTCAGCGGGTGCGGGTAGCCCGGCAGGGTGACGAGCTTCTCCGCCGAGCCGGTCTTGCCGGCGATGTTGACGGCGAAGGTGCCGAAGACGCCGTAGCCGGTGCCGATCGGCGAGTGCGTCGCCATCTCCAAGCCCTGCCGCACGTACGAGAGCGCGGTCGGGTCGACCCCGGTCGGCTCGGGCGCGGCCGCCCCGAAGCGGCGGAGCACCTGGCCGCCGTTTCCCGCCTCGACGTCCTCGGCGATGTGCGGCGTGACGAGGTTGCCGCCGTTCGCGATCATCGCGTAGAAGCGCGCCATCTGCAGCGGCGTCACGAGCACGTCGCCCTGACCGATCGCGAGCTGGATCGAGTAGCCCGGCTTCCAGGTCCAGTCGAGCTCGGTGCACGTCTTGCAGGCCGGCGGCGAGAAGAGCTTCCGCCGCCACTCCGGCGTCGGCATCAGGCCCGTCGTCTCGCCCGGGATGTCGACCCCGGTCGGCTCGCCGAGGCCGAACCGGTTCGCCCACCCCTGGAGCGGATGGCCGGCGTTCGACGGCAGCTGGTAGAAGCGCTCGCCCAGTTGGTAGAAGTAGGTGTCGCACGACATCGCGAGCGCCGTCGGCAGGTCGATCCACTGGTCGATCAGCGGCGTCCAGTTGTTGAACGTCTGGCCGTACGCCGTGAAGGACGGCGTGCAGTGCAGCGGAGTCGTCGGCGACAGCAGGCGCTCCTGCATCGCGGCGAGCGCGGTCACCGGCTTGAACGTCGAGCCCGGCGGGTAGCCGACCTGCATCGCGCGGTTCAGCGCCGGGAAGTTGTCCCTCGTCGCGGTCGCCTGGTCGAGCAGCGGCGCGAGCTTCTGCGGGTTCTTCTGCGTCGAGAAGGCGGCGGGCTCGTAGGTCGGGTTCGACGCCATCGCGAGGATCGAGCCGTCGTTCGGGTTCATGGCGACGATCGCGCCGCCGTCGGCGAACGGGCCGACCTGCGTCGCGTGGGCGAGGTTGATCCCGTACTGCAGCGCGCGCTCGGCCGCGCGCTGGAGGCCGATGTCGAGCGTCAGCCGCAGCGTCTCCCCAGCGCGCGGCTGGACCTGCACGGTCGCGTCTCCCTTCGGGCGGCCGAGCGAGTCGACCGTCAGCTGCGCCTGGCCGGCCCGGCCGCGCAGGTAGGTGTCGTACGTGCTCTCGATCCCCGCCTGCCCGATCGAGTCGGTCGGCGCGTAGCCCTGGCTGTGCAGCTGCTTGTACTCCTGCGCGTCGATCTGGCCGACGTACCCGAGCACCTGCGCGGCGAGCGACTGGTACGGGTACGAGCGCAGGTACGTCTGCGGCAGCTGCACGCCCGGGAAGTCGGCGGCGTGCTCCTGGAGGTAGAAGATCTGGTCGCGGTGCAGGCCGTTCTGCACGACGACCGGGGTGAGCGGGTCGCCGAAGTGCTGCCGGAGCCCCGCGACCATCGTCCGCACCGGCACGCCGGTCACCACCGACAGCGCGCGCAGCTCTCTCAGCTCGGCTGACCACGTCTTCGGCAAGTCCGCCGGCCAGAGCTCCAGGCGGACCCCGGCGACGTTCGCGACGAGCACGTGGCCGTTGCGGTCGACGATCGGCCCGCGCGGCGCCTCGACGCGGATCGTGCGCACGCGGTTGTCGTTCGCGAGCGCCACGTACTTGTCGCCGGCGAGCACCTGGAGCGCCCAGAGGCGCAGGAAGAGCACGGCGAAGACGGCGAGGGTGAGGAAGCCGAGGATCGCGACGCGGAACGCGAGCTGCGGCGTGAGGCGGTACGGCTCCTCGACACGCGGGTCGGGCGGCAGGAAGCGCCGCCCGGGTGCACCGGCGCGGCTAGCCAAGGAGGCGGACCTCGCGGATGCGGTCGCCGAGCTCGAACGGCGGGAACAGGCGGCGGATCAGCGCGTACACCGGCAGCGTCAGCAGCAGGTTGAGGAGCAGCGCGAGCGGGACGCCGCTCGCGACCAGGCCCGCCGGCGCCGGCTGGCCGAGCACGAACTGGAGCACCAGCTGACCGAACGCGTAGAGCACCGTCACGACCGCGACGGAGAGGAACGGCGCGTGCAGCCGGTCGCGCGCGGTCGTCTCGCCGTAGCGCCCGATCCAGAAGCCGGCGACCGTCAGCAGCAGCGACGTGACGCCGAGCGTGCCGAGCGTGGCCGTGTCGAGCAGCAGGCCGGCGCAGAACCCGGCGACGGCGCCGAAGATCGAGCCGCGCAGCAGCGCGATCGCGAGCAGCGCGACGAGGACGACGCTCGCGGTGCGGAACGGGCGGTAGTCGGTCAGCACGGCGAGCTGGAGCAGCGCGACGACGAACAGGACGACTGCGGCCTTCAGCGCGTCCATCAATGACCCGGCGGCACGCGGTTCGGCACCAGCACCTGCACCGCCTGCAGCGACGAGAAGTCGACCGCGGGCTGGATCTGGATGCTCTGGTAGACGTCCACGTCGCTCTCGCTCTGGCTCGAGACGGTGCCGACCACGATCCCCCGCGGGAACATCGACGGCAGCGCGGACTTGCCGAGGCTGCCCGCCGTGATCACCGTGTCGCCGACATTGACGGTCGTCTGCTTGGGCACCTCGTCGAAGATCAGCACGTCGCCGCCGCCGCGCCGCACGACGCCGACCGCGGCGGGGTCGGTCAGGTCGGTCGCCGTCGCCGCGCTCTGCGCGTCCGTCAGCAGGGTGACGCGCGAGACGCTGCCCCACGCCTTGTCGACGGTGCCGACGAGGCCGGCGGGCGTGATCACGGCGTCGCCGGCGGCGATGCCGCTCGACGTCCCCGCCGCGATCGTCAGGCTCTGGTCGAGTGCGCTCTGCGGGTTCGTCAGCACCGCCGCGCTCACACGCTCGAACGCGGCGATCGACGGCGGCGCGTGGTAGCCGAGCTGCTGGCGCAGGTAGACGTTCTCCTGGATCGCGCCCTCGTCGAGGATCAACTGCTGGCGCAGCGCCTCGTTCTGCGCGCGGAGGCGCTTCACCTCGGCACGCGCGTCGACAAGCCCGTGGAACCAGCCGATCGCGTCGCGGAACGGCCGCGCGACGCGCTCCGCGCCGAGCTCGAACGGGCGCAGCACGCTCGCGCCGGTGCCCTGCACGCTGTCGAGCGCCGTCGAGCGGAAGCTGAGCGTGATCAGGACGAGCGAGAGCAGCACCAGGCAGCCCACGACGATCCTGCGCCTGAGAGCGCTCGAGCGTCTCGAGGGGTAGCCGGAGGCGGCGGTGCGCTGGACGGACGAGCCCAGGACCGCGAGGCGGACGGTCCGGTTGCGAGGCACAGACCGGGTCAGTCTAGCCGCGGTCCCGAACGTGCACCCACAGTGGCCCCCATTCGCTCGGGATCGTCGCGAGCAGGGCGAAGCCGAGCTTCGCCATCACGTTCCTGGAGGCCGTGTTCCCTTCGGTGGTGATCGAGACGATCCGCTCGAAGTCGAGCGGGCCGAGCGCCCACTCGAGGCAGGCGGCGCCCGCCTCCGTGGCGATGCCGAGACCCCACCAGGCGGGGTCGAGCGCCCAGCCGAGCTCGGGATCCGCCGGCCAGGAGCGGTGGTACTGCGGGCCGACGCGGCCCACCAGCTCGCCCGTCTCACGCCACTCGATCGCCAGCAGCCCGAAGCCGTGCTCGTCCCAGTGCCGCTGCCAGCGGTCGAACGCCTCGTCGCTCTGCGCGCGCGTCTGGACGCCGGCGAGGTGGCGGGTGAAGTCGGGATCGGCGTTCCAGCGGGCGACGGTGTCGCGGTCCTCGTCGCGGAAGCGGCGAAGCGTCAGGCGCGGGGTCTCGATCACGGCGCGAGCGTCGCGAGCGTCTCGACCAGCGTCGCGCGGAACCCGACCGATTCGTTGATGTGGCGCATGACCGTGTTCTCCTCGGCGTTCGACGTGACGACCACCTCCACCTCGGGATGGTCGGCGCGCAGCCGGCGCAGCGACTCCAGCTTGACCGCCCTGGCGAAGCCTTTGCCGCGATGGGCGGCAACGGTGCCGGTGTCGTCGGTGAAGCCGAGCGTCGAGCCGCGCGAGACGCGCAGCTCCGAGAACGCCGCGATCCGTCCGACCTCGTCGATCGCGACGGTCACCCGCATCTCGCGGTCGCGCTGCACGAGCGACTCTTCGGACGCGCGCACGCTCTCGGCCGTCCACGTCGGGAAGTCCATCGACTCGGGTGCCGGAGCATCGTCCATCGCGGCGCGCGCGACGACGTACGCAGCGAGGTGCTCGTCGGGGACCCGCTCGAGCCAGGTGACCAGCGTCCAGCCCTCGGGCACGTCGGGATCGGGCAGCTGCGCGCTCCGGAGGTCGAGCAGCGACCTGACGACCCGCTGGCCGTCCACGGCGCCCAGGCGCGCTGCGAACGCCGCGCCGGCGGGGGTGGTGTGCGTGCCGTGCAGCGCCTGCACGTCGAGCTCGCGGCAGCGC
>CAZBYA010000074.1:0-12993 GCA_964496175.1 uncultured Gaiellales bacterium
CAGGCCGGTCTCGTTGATGTACGTCGCGAGCGGGATCTGCTCGACGAGCGTGCGGAACCTCGCCTCGGCTTCGCGAATACGCTCGTCGCGCTCCCGCCGCTTCGTCACGTCCCGCAGCGAGACGGCGAACAGCAGCGGGCCCGGGACGTCGACGCGCGTGATCGCGACCTCCGCCGGGAACGTGCGGAGGTCCGAGCGGAGCGCCGCGATCTCGAGCCGCGCGCCGAGCAGGGGGCCCGAATTGGCGGCGAACACGCCCGCGAGCTCGTCGCGGTGCTGCTCCGCCACCATCAGGTCGAGGAAGCGCTTGCCGAGGGCGTCTGCCCGCGTCCAGCCGAAGGTCTCCTCCGTCGCCGGGTTGACCTCGGTGACCAGGCCCTCGTGGTCGACGATCACGACGCAGTCGAGCGCGGCGCGCAGGATCGCGTCCTTGCGACCCTCGCTGGCGGCGAGCGCGCGCTCCGAGCGCTTGCGCGCCGAGACGTCCTGCATCAGCGCGATCACGCCGACCACCGCGCCGTGGGCGTCGCGGATCGGCCCCGCCGAGATGCTGACGTCGATCAGGCTGCCGTCCCGGTGCAGGCGCCGCACGTCGAGGTCGCGGACGGTCTCGCCCGTCCGGATCAGCGCGAGCTTGCTGCGGAAGAAGTCCAGCTCCTCGTCGGGCACGGTCGGGTTGAGGCGGCCGATCACCTCGTCGCTCGTCCAGCCGAAGATCGAGACGGCACCCGCGTTCCAGGAGCGAACGCGCCCGTCGAGGTCGAAGTCGACGATCGCGACCGGCGACGCGTCGATCAGCGCCCGGTGGTGCTCGTACGCGTTCTGGATCTCCTCGAACTGCGCCGCCTGCTCGAGCGCGGTCGTCGCCTGGTTGGCGAAGGCCCGCAGGATCTGGAGCCGCTCGGGTTCGGGGCGAAGCCGGTCGAGCGGGTCGTCGGCCCAGATGTAGCCGATCCGGCGGCCGCGGCGGTCGTGCAGCGGCACGAACAGCCAGTGGTTCTGCCACGCCCACGGGCCGCGGCCGTCGCGCTGGGAGCGGTAGCCGGCCGGCCGCTCGGGCAGCAGCGCGCGAGCGGCGTCGTGCGGGATCAGGAAGCAGCCGGCGACCTCGAAGTCGGGCTGGAGCAGGCGCTCGAGATCGTCCGGGTTGAGCGGCGCGCCGTTGTTCTGGTCGAGGTCGAAGCCGACGGCGGCGAAGGTGTGGTGGAGGCCGTCGTCGTGCCGGAGCAGTTGCACCGCGACCTTCCCGAAGCCGAGCGCCTCCGAGATCGCGTCGCAGACGAGCCCGAGCAGCTCGCGCGGCTCCGACGCCTCGTTCAGCCTCGTCGAGACGGCGAGCAGGCGCTCGAGCGCGTCGCGGTTGGCCTTCGCGCGCGTGGCCTCCTGCGCCGACTCCACCGCGAGCGCCGCGTGCTCGGAGACGGCGACGAGCACGTCGATCTCGTCGCCGCTCGGCTTGCGGCCGGAGATCGGCTCGTCGACGGAGAGGATGCCGAGCAGGCTGCCGTCACTCGCGCGCATCGGCGCGAAGAGCGCGTCGGCGGGGTGCCATGCGTTCGGGTCGTCGCTGACCGGCAGGTCGGGCGTGAAGACGGTGCCGGTATGGGCCTCCCAGTCGAACTCGCCGTGCGGCACCAGGTAGGCGCCGCGCTGGAGGAAGCGCTGGTCGAGCAGCGGCTCCCAGTCGGACACCTGCCGAACCTGGCCCAGCAGCGCCTCGCGCGCCTCGTCGCTGCCGTAGACGGTCGAGACGACGAAGTCGTCCCACTCGCGGCGGTAGAGGTTGATCACCACGGTCTCGAACGCGAGCGAGTCGGAGACGGTCCGCGCGATCGCGGACAGCAGCTCCGGCAGCTCCTCGCCGGTCCGCACCAGACGGGTCACCTCGAGCAGGCCCCGTAGGCGCGAGAAGATCGTCGACTGTCGCAGGTCGAGTGTCGCCACCGCAGCTCCCTGCCGATGCATCGGCTTCCGTGGGGATCCTGTTCTCCCCCGGAAGGGGGAGTCACGCGAGCGAGAGGCGGCGGTCGGCCTGCTCGATCACGAGCTGGTCGTGCGTGGCGCAGACGACCGCGGCGCCCGTCTCCCGCGCGAGCCGGGCGAGCAGAATCGCGATCGCGATCGCGTTCGCGCCGTCGAGGCGGGAGGTCGGCTCGTCGGCGAGCAGCAGCCGGGGCCGGGCGGCGACCGCGCGGGCGATCGCGACGCGCGCGCGCTCCCCCTGCGAAAGCCGTGCGACCCGCTGCGTCGCGCGCTCCGCCAGCCCCACCGACTCGAGCGCGCCGAGCGCGGCGGGCCGCCCGTCGGCGACGCCGCGCAGCGCGAGCGCGAGCTCGACGTTCTCGAGCGCGGAGAGGTGCGGCACGAGCCCCGCCTGCTGCCCGACGTAGGCGACACTGGCGCGCCGCACGGCCGCGCGGCCCGCCCGGTCGAGCGCGGTCAGGTCGGCGCCGACGACCGACACCGTGCCCGCGTCGGGCAGCTCGAGCCCTGCGAGCAGGTGCAGCAGCGTCGTCTTGCCGGAGCCCGACGGCCCCGTGACGGCGTGCAGCAGCCCGGCGTGGAAGGCTGCGTCGAGCCCGTCGAGCACCGTCGTCTCGCCGTAGCGCTTGCCGAGCCCGCGGGCCTCCGCGACGAGGGGGCCCGCCCCGGTACCCGGGACCGGTTCGGCACCTGGTACCTGCGGCTCGATCTGCGCGCCCGCCGCCGGTGAGACGACGACGCTCCCGTCCTCGAAGCGCGCCGTCGCCTTCGTCCCGATGCCGGCCCGCAGCAGCAGCTCCTCGGGCAGGCGCAGCCAGCCGCCGCGGCCGACGACGATCGTCTCGTCGCCCGCGCCGGCGCGCGCCCACTCCTCCGAGACGCGGCCGTCGCGGATGCGCACGATCCGGTCGGCGATGCGCGCCGACTCCGGATCGTGGCTGACGACGATCGTCGTGCAGCGGTGCTCGTGCACGAGCTCTGCGAGCATCGCGTACACCTGGTCGGCGGTCGCGGCGTCGAGCTCGCCCGTCGGCTCGTCGGCGAGGAAGAGCCTCGGCCGGTGGGCGAGCGCGGCGCAGAGCGCGACGCGCTGCTGCTCGCCGCCTGACAGCTCCGTCGCGCGGCGGCCGCCCTTCGCGCCGAGGCCGACCCGCTCGAGCAGCTCGTCGGCGCGGCGCAGGCGGTCGCGGCGCGGCGCCCCGTGCAGCCCCAGCTGGAGCGCCACGAGCTCGCGCGCCGGCAGCTCCGGTGCGAGCGCCCGCGCGTAGTGCTGGTCGGCGTAGCCGAGCAGGGTCGAGCGGTAGCGGGCGAGGCGGCGCGAGGGCAGCTTCGCGACGTCCTCGCCGTACACGCGGACGACGCCCGCCGACGGCCGCTCCAGGCCGGCCAGGATGCGCAGCAGCGTCGACTTGCCGGAGCCGCTCGGGCCGAGCACCGTCACGACCTCGCCGTCGGCGACGCGCAGCGACAGCCCCTGGAGCGCGGCCGCGTCCCCCTCCGGCGTCGAGTGCACGCGGAAGACGTCGCGCAGCTCGATCGCCGTCACGCTCACGCCGCCGTCTCCGCCGCGCGCGCGGGCGCGCGCCCGCGTAGCCGCGTCGCCGCGAGCACGAGCAGCGCAGCTGCGACGACGTAGCCGGCCGCGGCCGCCGCGAGCAGCGGCCAGTCGAGGCTCAGCAGGAGCGGCGGCTGCGGCTCGGCCGCCGCGGCCGTGACCGACACGAGCGCGATCACCAGCGTCGAGAGGATCGCGCCGAGCCCGACGCCGCCGAGCGTCCCGAACGCGGCGACGAGCAGCGCGCGCAGCCGCAGGTGACCGCGGATCGTCGCCGGCGCGGCCCCCTGCGCCTCGAGGTCGAACAGCTCGCCGCGGTCGTCGCGGACGTCGCCGACGACGGCGAGCAGCAGGCCGAGCAGCGCGAGCACCAGCGCCACCGCCGCGGTGCCGGCGAGCGTCAGCAGCGCGCCCTGCGCAAGCGGGTCGGCGCGGAGCTGCGCGAGCGTGTCGGCGCGGGACGCGAGCGCGAGCGCGGTGAACGGCGCGCGCTGCAGCATCGCCTCGTCGGCCGGCGGCGCGTTCACCCACAGCTCGTCGGTCGTGCCGAGGCCAGGCGACCGCGCGTCGAGGAGCGTCGAGGCCGTCTGCCGGTCGGCGACGACGGCATCGCCGACGATCGAGGGGAAGCGGCGGACGACGCCGACGACGCGGCCGGCGACCTGCTCACCCTCGATCGCGAGCGGGATGATCCCGTTGGGCCCCGCCTCCGCGGCAACCTGCGGCGTCGCCAGCACCGGCAGCGCGAGCCCGTCGGTGGGCTGGGCCGGGCGGTACCGCCCCGTCTGGTCCGAGGTGAGGACGTACCCGACTCGCGTGCCGGCGCCGCTGACGCCGCCGGTGCCCAGCCAGCCCGTGAACGCCTGCCCGACGGGCCGCCCGTCGACGCGCGGAACGCCCAGGATGAGAGCTCCCTTCGCGCTCGGCTGGATGCCGAGGCCACCGTTCGCGGCGTAGCGCCCGCCGTTCAGCAGGTCGAGCTCGAGCTGCGCGAGCGTCGCGTGCAGGAAGGGGATGCGGGCGTGCAGGACGACGAGCCGGCGACCGTGCGTCTGGCCGAGCGCCACGCTCTCGTAGTCGTCGAGCGGCGAGCGGAAGATCGCGCGCACGGCGACGTCGTCGCCGCTCGCGCGCACCGGGAGCGTGAAGCGGCGTCCGGCCGGCAGCGCGGTCGTCCGTAACGACATGTCGCGGGACGGGGCGATCAGCGCGCCGAGCTGCGCCGGCGTCCGCGCTGCGAAGTCGCCGCGCCAGCCGCCGACCGCGGCCAAACGCCGCGCCGGCAGCGCCAGGAACCAGAACGTCGCGCCGGAGGGGACGTTGCCGGAGAGGCGGACGACCTGCGTCGGCGGCGCCGGGTACGCGGTCAGCGGTGCGCCGTGCAGGACGGGCACGAGCTGCGACAGGTCCTCCGTCAGGACGAACGACGCCGGCACGGCGTACGCGGCCTCGTCGTGCTGGCCACGGGTGAGCGTCGAGCGGTAGGCGACGGCGAACAGCGCGAGCCCGAGGCTCGCGACGAGGAACGTCGCGGCGATCGCCGCGTGCCCGGGGTTGCGGGCGAGCGAGGCTGCGGCGAGCCGGAGCGAGAGCGGGCCGCGCCGCCCGGCCCGGCCGAGCCCGCGCAGCGCGGGCGCGAGCACGCGCACGGCCGCGACCGCGGCCGCGAAGACGACGAGCGCCGGCACGAGCAGCAGGAAGGCGCTCGTCCCGCCCCCGCCGGCGAGCTGGCGCGCGTCGACGGAGCCGCGGGCCCAGCCGACGACGACCACCGTCACCGCGCCGAGCGCGGCCATGTCGAGCGGCGTCACCGCCAGCCGGCCGAGCTGGAGCGCGGGCGCGCGCACGGTCGCGTAGAGCAGCAGCGCCGCGACCGCGGCGACGGCGACCGCCGCCGCGAGCGCGCCGGGGACGAGCAGCGCGTGCTCGAGCACGGCGCCCGCGGGCGACCCCGCGCGCCGCGCGACGATCGCGCCGACGGCGCCCCCGGCGACCCACCCGACGGCGGTGCCGACGGCGGCCAGCGCCGCCGCCTCGGCGAGCGTGTGCAGCTCCACCTGCCAGCGGCGCGCGCCGAAGAAGACGAGTCGCCGCCGCGCCTCGGTCACGTCGCGCCGCAGCGCCGCCGCCGCGAGGATCGTGAACGCGAGCAGGAGCGCGCCGCCCTCGCCGCCGAGCAGGAGCAGCCGGCTGGCGGCCGTGCGAGAGTCGGCGGCGGCCGCCGACAGGCGGTCGGTCGGCGCCGTCACCTGGAACTGGTCGGAGGCGGCGCCGACCACGGCGGAGAGCCGCTGCACGCGGGTCGCGAACGCCCCGAGCGCCCACGGATGGACGTCGCCGGGGCGGACGGGCACGAACCACGCGTACGAGCGGTAGAAGGTCTCCAGCTCCGTGGTCTGCGAGAGGCCGGCGACGCCGTTCGCGATCACGATCGGCGACGGCTGCGGCGTGTGGTACCGGACCGCCTGCGCGACCTCCTCCGTCTGCGGCGCGGGGAGGACGAACGGCGCGAACGGCGCGTCGGGCGCCAGGGCGGCGCGGCCGACCTCGATCAGGCGCAGCGCGGGCGTCGACGGGATCGGGCCTGCACCCTGGAGCCGGAGCACCTCGCAGTGCGCGGGCACGCACCGCCGCGGCAGGCGGCCGGAGACGAGGCGCACCCAGCGCCCGAGGTCGTCGGCGGCGCGCAGGTTGACGAGCCGTCCCTGGATCGACGCCTCGCGGAAGAGCATCGCGGCCACCGGCGCGCGGCCCATCGTCGCGGCGATGCGGGGCGCCACGTAGCGGTTCAGCTCGGGGAAGCTGTTCGCGGCGCCGCTCCAGGCGACGGCGACGACCCGGTCGCCGGGAGCCAGCCCCGCCTGCGCGTGGGCGAGTGCGCGGTCCTGCATCACCAGCCGGCCCGCGAGCACCGCCGCCAGCACTGCGGCGCCGGCGACGACGCCGACGGCGACCAGCGCCGCCCGCTGCCCGCCGGCGGCGAGGCGGGCGCGCACGAGGCGGAGCGGGTAGGCGGTCCGGCGCAGCAGCGAAGACACCAGTGGCGGGACTCTACTGGTGTCGTAGACTGCGCGCCAACCGTGAGCCCGCGTTACGACGTCCCGAAGGCGGCGCCCGAGCCGCTGCGCCGTGTCCAGCTCTACCTGAACAGCATCGACGTGCACAACGAGGTCGAGTGGCTGCCGGAGTGGCTCGCGGAGCACGGCCTGCAGGGCGAGGAGGCGCGGGCGCTCGCGCTCCGGGAGGCGCTCCGCGCGCTCGTGCTCGCGAACAACGGGCTTCGGCCCGACCCGGCGGCGCTCGGCGTCGTCAACGAGGCGGCGCGGCGCGTCTCGCTGCGCGTGGACGGCGGGCGCGCCCTCGAGGTGGTGAGCGACGGTGACGCGCTCGACGACGTGGTCGCGGTCGCGCTCGGCGCGATGCTCGACGGGAGCTGGTCGCGCCTGAAGGCGTGCCGCAACTGCCGCTGGTCGTTCTACGACTACTCGCCGAACCGGTCGGCGACGTGGTGCTCGATGCAGCTCTGCGGCAACCGGACGAAGACGCGCGCGTACCGGCGCCGGCGGAAGGTCACCCGGCCGACGAAGTAGGGTCGCCCGGTGCGCGTTCGGGCGGCACTCGGCGGGCTCGCGCTCGCGTTCACGCCGGGCTTCAACATCGCGAACGTCGGCGCCGTCGCCGACACGGCGTCGCATGCCTACGGCGTCGGGCTCGCCGTGATCGGCCTCTTCACGACGGGGCTGTTCGTCACGCACGCCGCGATGCAGGTGCCGATGGGCCGGCTGTGCGACCGCGCCGGCGCGCGCCTCGTCGGCGCCGCGGGGCTGCTCACGGTCGCGCTCGCGTCCGCCGCCGCGCTGTCGTGGCGCGAGGCCGCGTTCGCGATCGGCATGCGCGCCCTCGCCGGCTTCGGCACCGCCGCGTCGTTCGTCGGCGGCAGCGACTACGTCCGCTCGACGATCGGCTCACCCGTCGCCCAGGGGCTCTACGGCGCGGTCAGCATGGCGGCCGGCGGCCTCGCGCTCGCGCTCGTGCCGCTGTGGGGGACGTGGCAGGCGCCGTTCGGCAGCGCCGCGATCGTCGCCGCCGTCGGGCTGGTGCCGGTGCTGCTCGCCCCGGAGGGGACGCGCCGCGTCGCCGCGGGCTCGGAGCTGCCGTCGGTGCTCGACCGGCGCCTCGCGCCGCTGGCGGCCTGGCATGCGGCGTCGTTCGGCCTGTCGGTGATCGTCGGCAACTGGGTGGTGACGCTCCTGCACCGCTACGGCGGCGCCTCGCACCGCCTCGCCGGGCCGGCCGGCGGCCTCGTGCTGCTGCTCGGGGTGGTCTCGCGCCCGCTCGGCGGCAGGCTGATCGACCGGCCGGCGCTCGTGCGCGCGAGCTTCGTCGTCTCCGGCGCCGGGATCGCGCTGCTCGCGGTGGCGCGGCCGCTCCCGCTCGCGATCGGCGCGGCCGCGCTGGTCGGCCTCGTCACGGGCGTCCCGTTCGCGCCCTCCTTCGCGGGCGCGCAGCGCCTGCGCCCGGACGCCCCCGGCGCCGCGGTCGGCCTCGTCAACATGGCCGCGGCGCTGACGATCCTCGTCGGCACGCCGCTCGTCGGCCTCACCTTCTCGCTGCCGGGCGGCGGCAGGGTCGGCTTCGCCGTCGTCGCCGCCCTGTGCGCCACGACCGCGCTGGTGGGCCGGCGTCAGGCCGGCTCGGTCGCCCAGAGCAGCAGCACGTAGTACGGCAGGCGAGAGACGGTCGTGCGGATGCCCCAGTAACGGCAGCGGACGAGCCGACCATCCTTCCGCCGCACGAGCTTCTTCCCCTGCATGCGCCGGCCCCGCGCGAGCGCTACGTAGATCTGCGTCGACGCCTCGTCGCCGGCGAGATCGTGCCCGGCGCGCAGCCGCGTCAGCTCCGCGTGGCTGTAGCCGGTGAGGTCCCACGCCGCCCTGTTCGTGGCGACGTAGTGCGCCGCCTCGTCGACGACGAGCATCGGCACGTCGGCGTTCAGCCACGCCTCGCCGACGAGCGTCTGGTTCAGGATCAGGTCGACCCGGTCGCGCTCCACCCCGCCCCTCCTCCGGCCTAACCTATACGGGTTCGCCGCGAAAGGCGAGGGCCGCGCCGGCCGGGCTCTCGCCGCGGCAGCAGCGTCAGCGGACGCTCGCGCAGCCGCTCCTCCTCGAGCTGGCGCCGCCGCCCGCCGAGCAGCTCGAACTCGGTGACGATGCCGACGACGGCACGGGGGTCCTCGCGCGCGACGACCGGCAGCGCGCCGACCTCGTGCGCGGCCATGCGCGTCGCGACCGGCCGGAGGACCTCGTCGGGGTACGCGACGATCGGGTTGCGCTCGGCGAGCACTCCGACCTCCTCGTCGTCGTCCGCGCCGGCGAGGTGCGACCAACCGACGACGCCGACCAGCGCGTCGCCGTCGACCACGGGGTACAGGCGCTGGCGGCGGCTGTCCTGGTCCCGCTCGAGCGCGGCGCGAACCTCTGCGGCGCGCGTCCCGGGGGCGACCGTCCGCGGTCGCGTGCGCATCACCTCGCGCACGAACAGGGCCTCGAGCGGGTCGACGGCGTACTCGCGCATCACGTGGAAGCCGCGGCGGGCGACCTTCTCGGTCAGGATCGAGCGCTTCAGGCCGAGGACGCTGACCAGGTGGGCCGCCGCACACGTGGCAAGCAGGGGCAGCAGCAGGCTCTGCGCGTGCGTCAGCTCCACCGTGAAGACGATCGACGTGAACGGGGAGCGCGTCACCCCCGCGAGCGTCGCCGCCATCCCGAGCGCCGCCCAGACCGCCGGCGCGCCGCCGAAGCCGTGGCCGATCAGCCCGCCCGCGGCCGCGCCCATGATCAGCAGGGGGGCGAGGATGCCGCCGCTCGTCCCCGAGCCGAGCGCGGTCGACCAGATCGCGAGCTTGACGACGAGCAGCACGAGCAGCGCCGACAGCGCGAGCCGCCCCGCGAGCTCGTCGGCGATCGTCGCGTACCCGACCCCGAGCGCGCGCGGGTCGAGGAGCCCGCCGGCGCCGACGACGAGGCCGCCGACGGCCGGCCACCAGCTCCAGTGGATCGGGAGGTGCTTGAACGCGTCCTCTGCCCCGTAGACGGCGGCCGTCAGCAGCCACGCGAGCACGCCGCCGACGACGCCGACCAGGACGGCCTCCCCGACGGCGAGCGGCGCGGCCGAGGCGTGGGCGGTCACGGGGAAGAGCGGCGCAGCCCGCACGAGGCCGTGGCGGACGAACACCTCGCGGGTCGTGGCCGCGACCGCAACCGCCGCGGCGATCGGGACCAGCGACCGCGGGCGCCACTCGAACACCAGCAGCTCGATCCCGAACAGCACCGCCGCCACCGGCGTGCCGAACACGGCCGCCATCCCGCCGCACGCGCCGGCGACGAGCAGCGTGCGGCGCTCGATCGCGGTCAGGTGCAGGAACTGCGCGAACACGGAGCCGACCGCGCCGCCGGTGAGGATGATCGGCCCCTCGGCGCCGAACGGCCCGCCGGAGCCGATGCTGATCGCGCTCGAGATCGGCTTCAGCACCGCCAGGCGCGGCTCCACCTTGCTGCCGCCGATCAGGATCGTCTCCATCGCCTCCGGGATCCCGTGCCCGCGGATGCGCTCGGAGCCGAAGCGGGCCATCAGCCCGACGACGAGGCCGCCCGCGACGGGGATCAGGACCGTCCACGCGCCGAGGCGGTGGAGCGACGGCTGGACGAGCGAGCTCCTCGCCTCGCCGAAGTACGCCAGGTGCGTGACCAGCCCGATCAGCTGGAGGAGCGCGAGCGCGACTCCCGCCGAGAGACCGCCGACCACGAGCGCGAGCGCGACGAGCCGCAGCGCGTCGCGCGTGGTCGTGAAGTCCGCGAGCGTCCGCTCGGTGCCGGGCCGCGGGCGCTCGTCGGCGCCGCCGACGCTGTCGCCCGGCAGGCGCGCCTCGATCCGCGGGACGTCGCGCACCGCGGAACAATACCGGTATCCGATGCTTCGTCCCGGCTAGACCAGACGGCGGTCGCCCGTGACGCGGCGGACTTCCTCGAGCGTCGTCACGCCGGCGAGCGACAGCCGGACGCCGTCCTCGCGGAGCGTGCGCATGCCCGCCGCGACGGCCGCGTCGAAGATCTCGTCGGTCGAGCCGTCGCGCAGCACGCGGCCCAGGCCGTGCACGGGCATCAGCTCGTAGAGCGCGACGCGGCCGGCGTAGCCCGTCCCGCCGCACTGCAGGCAGCCGCGGGCGCGGTACAGCGTCGGGGCGGTCCCGGCCGAGATCAGGTTCATCGAGGTGATCTCCTCCGCCGTCGGCTCGTACGGCTCGCGGCAGTGCACGCACAGGCGGCGCGCGAGCCGCTGCGCGAGGATGCAGTTGAGCGACGTCGCCAGCACATCGGCGTCCACGCCCAGCGTGCGCATGCGCGCGATCGCGCTCGCGGCGTCGTTCGTGTGCAGCGTCGTCAGGACGAGATGGCCCGTCATCGCGGCCTGGATCGCGATCTGCGCCGTCTCCTCGTCGCGGATCTCGCCGACGAGGATCACGTCGGGGTCCGCCCGCAGGATCGTGCGCAGCCCGCGCGCGAACGTGACGCCGATGCGGCTCGACACCTCGGTCTGCATCACGCCGGGGAGCTGGTACTCGACGGGGTCCTCGATCGTCGCGATCGACCGCAGGCCGTCGTTCAGGCGCTCGAGGGCCGCGTACAGCGTCGTCGTCTTCCCGGAGCCGGTCGGGCCGCACGTCAGCACCGCGCCGTAGGGCTGCCCGATCGCGCGCAGGAAGACGCCCTCCATCTCGCCGCTCATGCCGAGCTCGGGCAGCTCGAGGTTGACCTCGCGCCGCAGCAGGCGGAGCACGACCTGCTCGCCGTGCTTGGTCGGCAGGACGGCGACCCGCACGTCGACGGGATGCCCCCCGCTGTAGACGACGAACGAGCCGTCCTGCGGCACGCGCTTCTCCGCGATGTCGAGCTGCGCCATCACCTTCACGCGCGCCACGAGCGCGCTCTGCAGGCGCTTCTCGACCGGGGGCTCGTCGCGCATGACGCCGTCGACGCGGAACCGCACGAGCACCTCGCGCTGTTGCGGGTTCAGGTGCACGTCGGACGCGCGCTCGTTGACCGCGCGGCCGATCAGCGCGTTGACGAGGTCGGTCACGCCCTCGGCGGCGGACTCGTCGCCGTCGGGGACGCCGTCGGCGGGCTCGTCCGGTGCGAGCGCGCTCACCGCCAGCGTCGAGCGCCGGTTGCGCGCGATCGTCGAGGCGAGCGCGACGGAGTCCGCGACGGCGAGGACGCAGTTGACGCCGAGCGCGAGCCGCAGCTCGTCGGTCGTGCGCAGGTTGCTCGGGTCGGCGACCGCAACCTGGACGAGGTCGGAGTCGAGGAAGCGGATGGGCAGCGCCTGGTGCTCGTTCGCGAAGCCCTCGCGAAGCAGCGACGCCGCCGCCTCGTCGACGGCGACCTGCGTCAGGTCGACGAACTCGAGGCCGTACTGGGCGGCCAGCGCCTCGGCGACGGCGCGCGGCGTCGACCAGCCCTTCTCGACCAGGATCTCGCCGAGGCGCCGCCGGAGCACGGGCTGGAGCTCGAGCGCCTGGTCGACGTGCTCCTGGGTCGCCTGCCCCGAGCGCACGAGCAGCTCGCCGAGCCGCAGCGCGGGGGTGGGCGTCGGGGTCGGGACGGCGGCGGCTGCTTCCACGCCCCGGGTATCGGCGCGCGGGGAGGCGAGCTTTACTCGACGCCGAGCACGAGTGCGAGCAGGGCCTTCTGCACGTGCAGGCGGTTCTCGGCCTCGTCCCAGATCGCCGAGCGCTCGCCGTAGAGGAGGTCGGCCACGATCTCCTCCCCCGGATGCGCGGGCAGGCAGTGCATGACGAACGCGTCCGGGGCGGCGTGCGC
This sequence comes from uncultured Gaiellales bacterium, assembly GCA_964496175.1. GTDB lineage: Bacteria > Actinomycetota > Thermoleophilia > Gaiellales > Gaiellaceae > PALSA-600. Next base: position 12,421 of record CAZBYA010000074.1, read on the forward strand.
GAGCAGCCGCTCGTCGACGCGGTACGGCTCGAGGTCGCGCAGGCGCCGCTCGCGCTCGTGCTCCTGCCCCATCGAGATCCACGTGTCGGTGACGACGACGTCGGCGCCCGAGACCGCCTCGACCGGGTCGGCGACGGTGTGGACGCCCGGTGCCTCGTAGCCCGGCGGCGAGGCGGCGACGACCTCGTACCCGAGCAGGCGGCCGAGCGCGGCGAGCGAGACGAGCACGTTGGAGCCGTCGCCGACCCACGCGACGCGGACGCCGTCGAGCGTGCCGAGCCGCTCCCTGATCGTCAGCGCGTCCGCGAGCGCCTGGCACGGGTGCTCGTCCGCGGTCAGCGCGTTCAGCACCGGGATGCCCGCCCAGCGCGCCCACTCCTCGAGCTCGTCGTGCCCGTGCGTGCGCACGGCGAGCACGTCCAGGTAGCGCGAGAGCGCGCGCGCCGTGTCCGGCAGCGACTCGCCGCGGGAGAGCTGGAGCTCTTCGGGCGTGAGCGGCACGGCGACGCCGCCGAGCTGCGCGATCGCGACGGAGAACGAGACGCGCGTGCGCGTCGAGTGCTTCGAGAAGTA
>CAZBYA010000075.1:0-1541 GCA_964496175.1 uncultured Gaiellales bacterium
GCTAGAGCTCGTCGGGCTCGGTCCAGCGGGCCCACTCGGGCGTGACCGCGATCCGCTCCTCGTGCGGGTCGACGTAGTGGACCTCCTCCGAGCCGACGAGGAAGGTCTCGCGCTCGCCCTGCACGACGAGGTCGACGCCGCCGTCCGCTCCGTCCTGCACGTCGACGACGTAGCCGAGGTGGTCGTCATCCTCGCCGTCGACGATGTAGCCGACGCAGTGCCGGAGCAGCTCGACGGTGTTGTCGACGCGGAGCGTCACGGCCGAAGCGTCGCCACGCCTCCCGGGGCGGGCCATCGGGGAGCGCCGGTATCCGGGTTGCGGTTTAGGGCTGGCGCCGCTCGAGCTGGCCCGACGCCATCGCCTTCCCCTGCGCGTCGAAGCGGAAGACGCCGGCGATCTTGTCGGAGATCGTCACGCCGTAGGAGGTGGGGACGGGGCTCTGGCCCTTCGAGCGCCAGCAGCTCACCTTGATGCCGCGGTAGCGCACCGGCGTCGTCGTGTCGGTGATGTCGATCACGCGGCAGCCGAGGTCGACGCCGTTCGGGAGTGCGAGCCCGAACCCGTCGCCGACGTTGGCGCGCACGACCTTGGTCGCCGCCTGGAGCCTCCGCTTGAAGATCCGCTGCGACGAGCCGTCCGCCTTGATCCGGTTGAGGACGGCGGTGCCGTCGGCGGCGAGCCCGACGCCGTAGGTGCCGGCCTTCGGCTTGCTGCCCTGCCAGAGCACGCAGACCATGCCGTCCTTGCCGTTCGAGTGGATGGCGAAGCAGGCGACGCCGGTGTGGAGGACGTCGACGGCGTCCCCGACCTTCAGGAGCGTGTCGACGGTGGGCGCCGCCGAGGCGGTGGCCGCGACGGCAGCGGCGACGAGCGCCGCGAGCGCGATCCGCATGGGCCGAGCATCCCGCCGCGCCGAGACGGCGCCATCAGTGGAATTCCGGATGGCTGCCGGGCCCTTGTCGGCCGGCCGCCGTGGAAGGTACTGTCGTCCCGGGTCGATGGCGGGACTGCGGACGCGGCGGGAGTTCCTCGTGGGGTCGGGGGTGGCGGTGCTCGCGCTCGCGCTGCCCGGCGCCGCCTGGTCCCGCGTCCGCCGGGTGGTGGCCGCGCACGGCGCGGCGGCGGCGCGCGACGCGTGGTCGTTCGTCAGCGAGCCGGCCCTGAAGCCGCCGGCCGTGAACGTGACGACCTCGACCGGCGCCTCGCCCGGCCACATCTTCGTCGCGTCGCTGAACGGCCCCGGGCAGCGGGGGCCGCTGATCATCGACCGCACGGGGCGCGTCGTCTGGTTCCGCCCGGTCGCGACCGACACGGTCGCGATCAACTTCCGGACGCAGGTCTTCGAGAGCACGCCCGTGCTGACGTGGTGGGAGGGGCAGATCTCGAAGATCGGCACCGGCCAGGGGGAAGGGGTGATCGTCGACCCGACCTACGCCACGGTCGCGCGCGTGCGGGCGGGCAACGGCCTCCACGCCGACGTCCACGAGCTCCTGCTGACGCCGGCCGGCACCGCGCTGATCACCGCCTTCAACCCGGTGCA
>CAZBYA010000075.1:1641-3205 GCA_964496175.1 uncultured Gaiellales bacterium
CGGTGCTCGACCCGTTCGACTACTTCCACGTCAACTCGATCGACGTCGCCCCCGACGGCAGCCTGGTGGTGTCGGCGCGCAACACCTCCGCCGTCTACAAGCTCGACCGCACGACCGGCGCGGTGCAGTGGCGGCTCGGCGGCCGCAGCAGCGACTTCGAGCTCGGGCCGCGGGCGTTCTTCATGTACCAGCACGACGCGCGCCTGCACAGTGACGGGACGATCACGATCTTCGACGACGGACCCTCTGCCTCGTCGCGGCAGGCGCGCGGCATCCGGCTCGGCCTCGACCTCGGCGGGATGCGCGCCGACCTGCTCCAGGAGTACCTGCATCCGACGCCGCTCGACGTGACGGCGATGGGGAACATGCAGGTGCTCCCGGGGGACGCGGTGTTCGTCGGCTGGGGGACGCAGCCGTACATGACGGAGTTCGGGCCGGACGGGGATGTCCGCTTCGACGCGAGCTTCACCGGCGGCGCGTGGAACTACCGCGCCTACCTCAGCCCGTGGGTGGGCCGTCCGGCGCGCCGGCCGGCGCTGGCGCTCGCGCACCACGCCGGCGGCATCGTTGCGTACGCGAGCTGGAACGGCAGCACCGAGACGGCGTACTGGCGCATCTCGGCCGGGCCGGCGCCGGCGGCGCTCGTGCCTGTACACACGGTGCCCACGGCGGGCTTCGAGACGCAGGTCGCGCTCCAGGCGGGCGCGCGCTACGTCCAGGCGACGGCGCTCGACGCGCACCGCCGCCCGCTCGCCGCCTCGCGTGTCGTTGCGGCGTAACCGCGGGGCGCCGCGCGGCGTTGTGAAGACATGACACATGCGACGATGGGCATCGTCTGGGTCATGCTCGCTGTGATCGTCGTCGTGGCGATCGTCTGGCTGCTTGCGCACCCGGGCATCCACGCCGGCGTCGAGCACGACCGCAAGCTGCGCCGGCGGCGGCGCTTCCTGCTCACGCGGTCTCGCCGCGAGGCCGACCACGTCGCACGCTGAGCGGGCTTACCGGCCGTACGCGGTGAAGTGCAGGCTGCCGTGCTCGCAGACCGAGGTCGGCGGCCTCACCGCGGCGGTCGTCGTGCCGCCGCCGTTCGGCGTGACGCGGAAGCGGTAGGCGACCGGCTCGCACGGGCCGGGGTGGCCCTCGCCCGGGCCGGGGACGTCGGGTGAGAAGCGCGCGTCGGCGTGCGCCGAGGCGCGCGGCGCGAGCGTCACCAGGACTGCGGTGAGAGCGCCCGGGAAGGAGGCGACGATGCTCGTCGGCAGCGGCTTGCCGGTCTTGCCGAGCAGGCGGCCGCGCGGCAGCCCGGTCAGCGCGCACGCGCGGGTCGAGACGTTCTGGAGCGTCAGCCGGTAGCTGACGTTGCCCGCCCCAGGGCTGCCGGGGATCAGCGCGAAGCGGCCCGAGAGCTGGGCACCCGTGCACCACGCCGCCCTGCTCGCGCTGCCGGCGGTCGAGGCGGCCGTTGCGGCGGCGAGGACCGCGGCGAGCGTGGCGAGCGCGAGCTTCACGTCCCGAGTGTCGCATAGCGTACGGAGGTGCCGCGCGCGCTCGTGATCGGCGGGAC
>CAZBYA010000075.1:3305-12151 GCA_964496175.1 uncultured Gaiellales bacterium
GGAGTCGCAGCCGACGCTCCCGCCGGGGGACGGCGACTACCGCACGCGCGAGGGCTACGGCGCGAACAAGGTCGCGGCGGAGCGGGCGCTGCTCGAGAGCGGCGCGCCGGTGACCGTGCTGCGGCCGTCGAAGGTGCATGGCGTGGGGGCGGAGAGGCCGCGCGAGTGGGTGTTCGTGAAGCGCGTGCTCGACCGTCGTCCCGCCGTCGTGCTCGCGCACCGCGGCCGCGGCGTCGACCACACGACCGCGGCCGCGAACGTCGCCGCGCTGATCGAGACGGTCGCCGGGAAGCCCGGAGCGCGGATCCTGAACAGCGCCGACCCCGACGCGCCGAGCGCGCTCGAGATCGCGCGGACGATCGCTCGCCTGCTCGGGCACGAGTGGGAGGAGGTGCTCGTCGACGGGCCGGAGCCGGGCGCGACGCCGTGGGACTCGGTGCCGCCCGTCGTCCTCGACACGAGCGCCGCGCTCGCGCTGGGCTACGAACCGGCCGGCGACTACGCGTCCACCGTCGCCGAGGAGGTCGAGTGGCTCGTCGCCGAGGGCGGCGTGCGCGACGAGGCGTTCTTCGCGCCGTACCTCGACTACGAGGCGGAGGACAGGCTGCTCAGGGTTCGGCCGTGAGCCGCGCCACGCCCGCCACGTTGCCCGCCGTGAGCACCGGGCGTAGCGGCGCGCCGCGGAGGACGTGGTCGAGGAACGCGACCGTCGCGCGCTCGACGACGCCGAGCTCGCGCGCGTCGCTCGTGTACGGCGGCAGGTGGCCGGCGCCGATCAGCTCGAGCAGGAACTTCGGCCGCGGCGTGTCGCGGAAGAGCTGCGCGGTCAGCACAGGCGGGTTGATCCGGTCGCGCGTCCCCTGCACCGCGAGCAGCGGCGGCGTCGCGGCGCCCAGGTCGAGCGGCGCGCCCGGCGGCAGCTCCGAGCCCGAGAGGACGACCGCGGCGCGCACGCGCGCGTCGCGGTAGCCGCGCTGGTAGGCGACTGCGAACGCGGTCTCCGCGCCGTCCGACTGGCCGGCGACCGCGACCCGCGCGGGGTCGACGAGCCCGTGGAGCGCCGGCGCCGCGAGCAGCCGGCCGATCGCGAAGCTGATGTCGCCCGGCTGGTTGCCGAGGTCGCGCTCGTCGGCGCCGCCGGGCGCGGTCGAGCTCTCGACCGGGAAGACCGGGGCCGCGACCACGAAGCCCGCCCGCGCCCAGGCGTCGAGCAGGTGCGCATACGTGCGCGGGATCGTGTCGAACCCGTGGGCGAAGACGAGCAGCGGGTACGGCCGGTGGCCGCCGCTCGGGATCCGGACGTACGTGACGAGGGTGCGCAGCCCGCTGGTGCCGTTCGCGAAGTGGGCAACCCGCGTCCGGTCGACGAAGCGCAGCACGATCCGGCCGGAGCCGCCGGGCGCCGCCTGTGCCGGCCAGGCCAGCGCGAGCAGCACGCAGAGGACGGGCAGGGCGCGGCGCACTCGGGCAGGGTACGGGTGAGACCGGGGTGAGAGTCGCGTTAAGCGGCCGCCGGCGGGGTATCCCGGGCCGAGGCGCCGGCGTTGCCCCGAAAGCGCATGGACGATCCATACGACTGGGACGGCCGCGTCGAGGCCTGGGAGGAGGTCGCGTCCTCGGACGCGTTCCTCGCGCTGCGCGACCGTGTCTGCGCGGCTGCGCAGCCGTCGCACGACGACCGCGTCGTCGACCTCGGCGCGGGCACGGGCCTGCTCGCCCTGGAGCTGGCGCCGCAAGTCGCCGAGGTGACGGCGGTCGACATCTCCGAGCGCATGCTCGACCGGCTCGACGCCCGCGCCGCGGCGGACGGGATCGACAACGTGCGCCCGCTGGTCGCCGACCTGCGCTCCCTGCCGCTCGACGACGGCGCCGCGACGCTCGTCGTCTCGAACTACGCGTTCCACCACCTGGTGGACGCGGACAAGGAGCTGGCGCTGACCGAGGCGCGTCGCGTGCTCGCGCCCGGTGGGCGGCTCGTCGTCTGCGACATGATGTTCTCGCTGTCGCTCGAGGCACGCGACCGCGCGCTGCTCTGGCACAAGCTGGCGGCGATCGCGCGCCGCGGCCCGGCGGGGCTGCTGCGCATCGCGCGCAACGCCGGCCGGGTCGCGGCCGGCCGCTGGGAGCATCCGTCCCCGCCCGAGGCGTGGGAGCGGATGCTCCGCGACCGTCACTTCGAGCAGATCGAGGTCGAGCTGCTCGAGAACGAGGCCGGCCTCGCGACGGCGCGGCGGCCGGTCAGTGCGAGTGCCGGAGAATGGTCGCCGGCAGCGGCTTCGGTGCGACCCGCGCGGCCAGCCGCCTGATCGCGGCCGCCGCCGCGGGCGGGATGCGGTACCAGCGGCGCGCCGTGAACTGGTTCAGGTTGACGCCGAAGCTGAGGAAGCGGTCGAAGCGGGGGCCGGCCGCGACGCCGGTGACGTAGCCGTCCGGAAAGCGGAGCTCGACGTACGGCCCGCCGCGCGCGGGGGCCGTCGCAGCGCTGGGCGCGTGCGGGCCGTAGTAGAAGGCGGAGAGGGCGTCCAGCGCGCGCACGTCCGTCAGCGGCGCGCAGCGGTGACCGCAGACGCGGACCGAGCCGGGCGGGAAGTCCTTCGCGACCGCAGCGGACACCGCGGCCAGCGCGACCGTCGCGAGCAGGGCCGCGAGCCCCCACCTCATGCCGCGGATTCTAGGTCACTGTGCCGCCGGGGCAAACGAGGGCGCCTGCGCCGAGGTCGTGAACGCGAAGGCGTTGAGGACGAAGGCGGCTTGGGTCGTCTTGAGCTTCCGGAAGCTGATCGCGAAGCCGCCGGCGGTTCTGACGGCGCCGATCCGCACCGCCTTCCAGCCCTGCGTGTCCTCGCTGCCGTTGATCCAGGTCGTCGACCAGCGCAGCTTCGGGATCGAGACGGCCACCGCCCGCTCGCCGTTTCGGTGCAGGCCGTCGTCGGTGACGTTGATCCAGAGCCAGAACCGCTGAGGCTTCGCGGCGAGCCGCTTGATCGTGTACGTGACCGTCGCGCCGCCGTCGCCGAGGTAGGCCTCGCCGAGGAAGCGGGAGCGGTTCGGGTAGCCGTTCTTCGCGGCCCGGTCGAAGGTCCTGGCGATGTACGAGTAGCTCCCGCCGCCGGTGAGGACGCCGTTCACGGCGGGGACGAAGGTCGTGCCGGAACGCTGGGCGGCGGCGGCCGCTCCGACGGCCGTCGCGGCGACCAGGACTGCCGCGATCAGGCGCATGCTGCACCTCCTTGGTGGTCGCGGCGAGCATCCCGCGGGCCGTGGCCGCGGGCATCCGCAGGAACCGCGGAGGGGGCTTACCCGATCGGCAGCGCCGCCTCCTCCGCCTCCGGCGCGGCCTCGCGCCGCACCGAGGCCCCGGCCACGTAGCCGACGAGGCCGAAGGCGACGATCACCGCGAGCGTTCCGAGCGTCAGCACCTCGAACGTCGTCCGGGTGACGTTCCACGTGCCCTTGAAGCCGTAGCCGACGCCGAACAGCTTCTCGAGCACGTCCGGGAACACGGCCTCGAACGACCCGAGCGCGATCCAGACGGTGACGAGGATCGTCGACAGCCAGATCCCGGGCTTCCCGAACGGGTGGACGTACGGGCGCGGCACGTCCGGGTGCGTGTAGCGGAGCTTCAGGGCTGCGGGGAAGATCCAGAGGTACGAGATCAGCGTCGTCGAGATCGCGATGTCGAGGACGACGATGAACTTCGCGTCCTGACCGCCGTGGAAGAGGGCGAGCGCGGCGAGGCAGAACGCGCTCGAGACGATCCCCGACATCACGTTGACGCGCACCGGCGTGCCGAGCTTCCTGTTGAAGACGCCGAAGAACGGGAAGAACGCGCCGTCGTACGAGGCGACGGCCTGGATGCGGTCCGAGCCGATCATCCACACGGCGCCCGAGGTGACGAGCGCGCCGACGAACGACAGCGTCATCAGCACGAGCAGCGCGTGCGCCGCGCCGCCGTAGACGCCCTGGAACGCAACGGTGACCGCGGCGATGAAGCCGCCGATCGACGTCACCTTGCTCGCGGGCAGCACCAGCAGGATGCAGAAGACCGGCACGACGTACATCAGCACGCCGGTGATGCCGCTGCGCAGGATCGAGAGCGGCACGTCGCGCTGCGGGTCCTCCATCTCCTCCGCGGCGCCGTTCTGCAGCTCGAAGCCGACGTAGTTGAAGAGCAGCACCGGCACGAGCCCGAAGAAGACCGCGCGCGTGGGCGAGAAATGCCCCTGGAAGCTCGAGAACCCGTGCTTCGCGCCGTAGACGATCATCGTGATCGAGAAGAGCCCGAGCACGATCGCGCGCAGGACGGCGCCGAAGTTCGGGATCCACTTGCCGTAGCGCAGCGAGACGATCGCGACGCCGATCGAGAGCCAGATGAAGACGAGGCAGAACACGTAGTCGCCGACAGACCCGTTGCCGATCTTCGAGACGTTGTCCGACCACGCCGCGACGCTCGTGAACGCGAGCGAGCCGCCGACCCAGAGCGGGTTCGTCACCCAGTAGAGGATCGCGGCGATGCCGCCGTGCAGGCGGCCGAAGGCGAGCTTCGTCCACTCGTACGGGCCGCCCTCCATCGTGAAGGCGCTGCCGACCTCGGCCATCAGGAACATGTACGGCGCGACGAAGAGCAGCGCGGTGACGAGCAGCCAGACGAAGCCCTCGGGCCCGTTCTTCGCGACCGTGCCGAGCGTGTCGAGGCCGACGAACGCGCAGACGGTGAAGAACCACATGTCGAAGCGGCGCAGCGACTTGATCAGCTTGCGCTTCTCGGCGAGCGCGAGCGCGGTGGTCTGCTCGTGGTACACGTCGGCGGCGGCCATGAGTCCTCCTGGGCGGTCGGGTCGGCGGAGCCTACAGCGGCGCGCGTGTGTCTCCAAGCGCTCGGACGAGCACAATCCCCGGATGCCCGAGGGCGTCGACACCGGCCGCGGCGCCGGCCTGCTGCCGTGGATCGCCGCGGAGCGCGCGGTCCGCGCGCTGCTGCTGCTCGCGCTCGGGATCGTGCTGATCACCCACGCGCAGGCCAACTGGGGCCACGTCGTCGCCCACGTCGCCCGGAGCCTCGGCCTCGACCCGGCGAGCAACGGCATCCACCGCCTGATCATCGACGCCCATCGGCTCAGCCCCCGCCGGGTGGAGGTCTACGGCGCGGTTGCGATCGGCTACGCGGTGCTGGAAGGGGCGGAGGCGTGGGGGCTGTGGCGCCGCCGGCGCTGGGGCGAGTACCTGACGGTGGCGGCGACGTCGCTGCTCTTCATCCCGGAGATCTGGGAGCTCGTGAAGAAGCCGAGCGCACTGAAGGCGGGCGGCATCGTCGTCAACGCCCTGATCGTGGCGTACCTAGTCCGGCGGCTGCGGCGTCGCCGCTAGGGCGCGGATGGCTGCTGCGGGAGCGGCGCGTCGTTCGGCGGCGGCAGCGTCGTGCCGTCGCGCAGCGTCACCGGCGGCGTCGGCTTCGCTGCTCCCGGGGGCGGCGGGAGCGGGCTCGGCGCGCGCGGGGGCGAGGGCGGCGGCGGGATCGGCGGCGCCGTCCCGAACGGCGGCGGCGGCGGGTTCGAGACCGTCGCGTCGACCAGGTCGGCGAGCCCCGGGTCGTCGTCGACGCGCGCGACCCCGAGCGGCGGCAGCCCGAGCAGCTGGATCGCCGTCTTCGGGATCGAGACGTGCGAGCACCAGCGCGAGTCGATGCCCGGCTTGACGTGCCCGCCGAACACGAGCAGCGGCACGCGCGGCCCGTACGCGAGCTGCACGTTGTCCGGCGTGTACTCGACCGCGGGCGTCGCGACGTGGTCGTCCCAACCGCCCCAGTCGTCCCAGGTCAGCAGGACGACCGTGCTCTCCCAGAGGCCCGCGCCGACGATCGCGTCGACCGCCTGCCACACCGCGTCCATCCCCTCCGTGGCGTTCGCCGGCGGGTGCTCGTCGAGCGGCGACGAGTGGTAGAGGAAGGTCAGCGCGGTCAGGCCGTTCGCCTTCACGTCGGCGGCGAAGTCGGTCGAGCTGCGGATGCTCGGCGAGCCGGCGAGCTGTTGGTAGAAGGCGACCGGGTAGGTGCCGGCGGCGGCGTAGAAACGCCAGCCGAGGCCGTTGTCCTCCGCGTGCCCCGGCAGGGAGGGCAGGTCCCACACGGGCTGCGGCTGGCGGCGCGACGGGTTCCTGAGCGTCGGGCTCTGGCCGCCCACGATCAGCAGGTGATTCGGTGTCGAGTTGGTCCCGAAGCCGGAGCAGTGGTTCTCGAGGAAGGCGCCGGTGAGCGCGAGGTGGACGTAGTACGGGATCGCCGCGAGGCTGTCGAACTGCGCGTGCTCGCCGGCCGACGCGTGCGTCAGCCACTGGAAGTACGCGTGCCGGTCGTGCGGCTGGTCGTGTGCCGGCGGGTTCGGCGTCAGCGGCCAGTCGCTCGCGACGTTGGCGCCGTACGGCGCGAGCGCGCGGAAGTAGTTGTCGGTCGTGTGGTTCTCCTGGACGACGATCACCACGTGCTCGACCGACGCCGTCACACGCACGCTCCCTGCCGGTTCGACCACTCGAGCTGCACCGTGTAGCCGCCGAGCTGCTTCGTCCGCCACGCGCAGATGTCGCCGATCTCGCCGTTCGCCTGGTCGTACCACCCCTCGCCGGGGACGGGGTCGGTGATCGCCTCGCACAGCTCGTGCGAGCTCGTCGACGTGAGCGCGTCGACCAGTTGGAGGCCGCCGGCGCAGCCGGTGCAGCCGGGGTAGGGCATGACGGCGTAGTAGACGCCGGCGCTCGTCGCGTTGTGGTACCCGCAGAACGCCTGGCAGGAGCGGGAGCCGCCCTGCGTGACCGCGACGTTCGGCGGCAGGTAGAGGAAGTACAGGGTGTTCGCGGTCGGCGCCGGCACCGTCTTGGCGTCGATCAGCTGCTGCAGCGTCTGCTGGATCGCCGCGTCGTCGACGGTCGCCGTGAGCGCGGGTGCGGCGATCGTCGTCGTGCCGATGCGCGTGCCGTGGCCGATCGTCGTGCCGGGGACGCTGTACTCGGCGAGCTGGTCGAGCAGCGGGCTCGTCAGCACGACGTCGAAGAAGCCGTCCAGGCGCGCCGCGAGCCCCGTGCCGTCGACACCCTGCCACCAGTCGCCCCAGTAGACGGTGAACACCTCGACCGCCCCGAGCAGCGGCCCGCCGCCCCAGACGAGCTGCGGCGCCGCCGCCGGCGCCGCGCCGTGCGCCGGCGCGGCGAGCTCGTCGGCGCGGTGCAGCGGGACGATCCGGATCGGGTCGGGCCGGGCGACGTGCATCGCCCACCTCCTCGCCGCAGGTCGCTCTCGACAGATTACGCGGTGCGCACGTGCGGCAGGGGGTGCTCGAGGCCGGTCGCGAGCGCGCGCCTCGCCCGGAAGATCAGCATCTCGACCGCCGAGGGCGACAGGTGCAGCTCCTCGCCGATCTCGCGGTAGGAGAGCCCCCGCCATTCCCGGAGGAGGATCACGCGCCGCTGGTTCTCCGGCATGCGCTCGAGTGCGTCGTCGATGCCGATCAGCTCGTCGGCGCCGCCGCGGCGCGGCGAGGCGGCTTCCTCCAGCACCTCGAAGCCGACCGGCGCCTCGCACCGCAGTCGCCGCGTGCGCGACCGGTGCCGGCAGAGGCAGACGTTGTGCGCGATCGCGTAGAGCCACGCCTGCTCGCAGTCCGGGACGACACCGCGCTGCAGGCCGCGGTGGGCGTTGAGGAACGTCGTCTGGACGGCGTCCTCCGCCTCCTCGCGCGTGCGCAGCCGGTGGAGGCAGTACGCGTAGATCTGACGGCCGTAGCGCTGGTACAGCTCGTGGGTGGTCTCCGCGCTCATCGCTCGAGCGCACCGTCGGACGCCGACGTTCGGCGGTCGTCAGCGGAACGTCAACCCCGTGCAAAGCCGCGAGGGGCGCTTGTCTCGCGACCGGCCGGGGAGTACCGTTTGCCACAATCTATCGGGCGTAGGAGAACGCAGATGCGGCGAACCACGAGGGCCTGTGCGGTCGTGCTCGTAGCTGTGGCGGGCTACTTCGCCGCCGGCGCGGTCGCGAGCCTCCCAAGCCAGCCGCTGCACTACGCCGGGACGACCGCTCCGATCGACCTGTCGAAGTTCCCGGCGTGCAGCCCCGGGCAGCACCCGACGCAGTCGAAGCCGTGCCGGCCGACGGGGAACACGCAGCTCGACCTCTCGAAGTTCCCGCCGTGCGCCCCCGGCGTCGACCCGACGAAGACGCGACCCTGCAAGCCGACGAGCCAGAACGGCGCAATCGACATGAGCTCGTTTGCGCCCTGCGCACAGGGTCAGCAGCCGACCCAGCAACGGCCGTGCAGACCGAGCTCGAACACGCCGGAAGACCTGAACAACTTCCCGCCGTGCGCGCAGGGCGAGACACCGACCCAGGCGAGCCCGTGCAAGCCGACGTCCGCTACGGGGCAGATGAACATCCAGTCCTTCGCACCATGCGCGCAGGGCCAGACGCCGACGCAGGACAAGCCATGCAGGCCCAATGCGAGCACGCCGATGAACCTCTCCAACTTCCCGCCGTGCGCGGTGGGGCAGACGCCGACGAAGACGTCGCCATGCCAGCCGACCGCATCGACGGGGCAGATGGACACGTCGAGCTTCTCGCCGTGCGCGCCGGGGCAGTCGCCGACGCAGGACAAGCCGTGCAAGCCGAGCGCGACCACGCCCGTCGACCTCTCGAACTTCCCGCCGTGCGGGGCGGGCCAGACCCCGACCCAGTCGCAGCCGTGCCAGCCGACCTCGGTGACGGGGCAAATGGACACGTCGAGCTTCGCACCATGCGCGCAGGGCCAGACGCCGACGCAGGACAAGCCGTGCAAGCCGAGCGCGACCACGCCCGTCGACCTCTC
>CAZBYA010000075.1:12251-12907 GCA_964496175.1 uncultured Gaiellales bacterium
GAACTTCCCGCCGTGCCAGCAGGGACAGACACCGACGCAGACGGCGCCGTGCCAGCCGACGCAAACGACCGGCGCGCCCGACCTCTCGTCGTTCCCCGCCTGCGCGCCGGGTCAGCAGCCGACGGCCGACAAGCCGTGCAAGCCGGGCGCTGCGACGCAGGTCGACTTCAGCCAGTTCCCGGAGTGCCAGGCCGGACAGACGCCAACGCCGACGAATCCGTGCCGCCCGTCCGGCACCGCGCCGTCGGGGAACCTGCCCGGCGCCCCGAGCGATCCGAGCTCGATCCCCGTCTGCGCGGCGGGGCAGCAGCCGACACCGCAGAGCCCGTGCAAGCCGACCCTCACTCCGCCGGGTGGCGGAGGCGGCGGGGGCACGAACACCTCGCCGCCGCCGGGGACGCCGCCCCCGGGAACGCCGCCGCCGACCGGCTCGGTACCGACCGCGCCGCCGACCGGCTCGGTGCCGACCGCGCCGCCGACCGGCTCGGTGCCGACCGCGCCGCCGCCCGGTCAGACGACGCCGCCTCCGGGCACTCCGCCGCCGACCACACCGCCGCCCCCGACGGTCACGCACTAGTACCGCGGCGCGGGCGACTATCCCAGCAGGGGCGACAGGACTCGAACCTGCAACCCCCGGTTTTGGAGACCGGTGCGCT
>CAZBYA010000076.1:0-4102 GCA_964496175.1 uncultured Gaiellales bacterium
TGATCGAGATCGGCGACGGCTTCCGCATCCCGGACGTGCTCGCGCGCTCGGGCGCACGACTGGTCGAGGTCGGGACGACGAACCGGACGCGCGCCGCCGACTACGAGCGCGCCGTCGGCGACGCGACGGCCCTGCTCCTGCGCGTCCACCCGTCCAACTTCCGCGTCGTCGGCTTCTCGGAGCGGCCGACGCTCGCCGAGCTCGCCGCGGTGGCGCGCCGGCGCGAGGTGGCGCTCGTCGACGACCTCGGCTCGGGCGCGCTCGTCGAGCTCGCCGACGAGCCGACCGCGCGCGACGCGCTCGCCGCGGGCGCCGACCTCGTCTGCTTCAGCGGCGACAAGCTCCTCGGCGGCCCGCAGGCGGGCATCGTCGCGGGCCGTGCCGACCTGGTCGAGCGTCTGCGGCGGCACCCGCTGCACCGGGCGCTGCGGATCGACAAGCTCGGCCTCGCCGCGCTCGAGGGGACGCTGCTCCTCTACCTGGAGCCGGAGCGCGCGCTCCGCGAGGTCCCCGTGCTGCGGATGCTGCACGAGGACGCGGCCGTCGTCCGCGCACGCGCCGAGCGGCTCGCGCAGGCGCTCGGCGGCGACGTCGAGGAGACGGTCGGCCGCGTCGGCGGCGGCGCGCTGCCGCTGCACGAGCTCCCCTCGTTCGCGTGCGCCGTCGAGGAGGGGCTCGCGGCGCCGCTCCGTGCGCACGAGCCGCCGGTCGTCGGCGTCGTCCGCGACGGGCGCCTGCTGCTCGACTGCCGCACGCTCGCCGACGACGAGCTCGACGAGGTCGCGGCCGCAGTCCGTGCATGCCGCTGACGGTCGGCACCGCGGGCCACATCGACCACGGCAAGACGTGGCTGGTGCGCGCGCTCACCGGCAAGGACACCGACCGGCTGCCGGAGGAGCAGAAGCGGGGCATCTCGATCGACCTCGGCTACGCGCCGCTCGAGCTGCCCGACGGCCGCCGGCTGTCGCTCGTCGACGTGCCGGGTCACGAGCGCTTCGTGCGCACGATGATCGCCGGCGCGACCGGGATCGACGTCTTCCTGCTCGTGATCGACGCGCAGGAGGGCGCACGGCCGCAGACGCTCGAGCACCTGGCGGTGCTGCGCCTGCTCGGCGTCGAGCACGGCGTCGTCGCGGTCACGAAGGCGGACGCGGTCGACGAGGAGACGCTCGAGCTGGCGCTCGAGGAGGCGCGCGAGCTCGTGCCGGGCGCGGAGGCGGTCGCCGTCTCGGCGAAGACCGGCGCCGGGCTCGACGAGCTGCGCGCCGCGCTCGCGCGCCTGCCGGTCGCCGAGCGCGACGCCGCCGGCGCGGCGCGGCTGTACGTCGACCGGGTGTTCACGCTCCAGGGGGTCGGGACCGTCGCCACCGGCACGCTCTGGTCGGGCCGCATCGCGCCCGGCGACGAGCTCAGGATCGAGCCGCGCGGGCGCACGGTGCGCGTGCGCAGCGTGCAGGTGCACGACACGACGGTCGACGCCGCCGACGCCGGGCAGCGTGTCGCCGTCAACCTGCCGCAGCTCGAGCGGCGCGACCTCGCGCGCGGCGACGTCCTCGTGGCGCCGGGCCGTTTCCGGGTCTCGTACCGGCTCGACGTGCGGCTGACCGAGCTCGAGCCGCTGCCGCCGGCGCTGACCGTCCACGTCGGCACGAAGGCGGTGCCCGCGCGCGTGGCACGCGACGGCGAGTACGCGCAGCTGCGGCTCGCGGAGCCGGTCGTTGCGGCGCGCGGCGACCGGGTCGTCCTGCGCACCGAGACGACCGTCGGCGGCGGCTCCGTGATCGACCCGGCGCCGCCGCGTGGGCTCGACCGTTCGCGGCTCGAGGCGATCGAGCGCGGCGACGCGGCGGCGTTCGTCCACGAGCCCGTCCGCCGGGAGGAGCTGCGCCGCCTGTTCACGGACGGGCAGCTCGCGGGCCTCCCGTCGACCGGCGACCACGTGTACTCGCGGGCGTGGCTCGAGGAGCTGCGCTCGCGCGTGCACGACCGGCTGCGGGCGGCGCCCGCGCTCGACCCCGGCGTCCCGGTGGCGGAGCTCCTGCCGGAGCACCCGTGGGCGCTCGAGCTGCTGGACGTGGAGCGGCGCGGCGCCAAGGCGTACCTGCCGGGCGCGACGGCGGCGCTCGGCGAGCGCGCCGCCGCGGCCGAGGCGCTCGAACGCCGGCTCGCGGAGGAGGAGATCGTCAAGCTCGACGACCGGGAGCTGGGCGCCTACCTCGAGCAGGAAGGGCGTCTGCGACGCGTCGGCGACGGCCTCGCCGTCTCGGCGGAGCTCTACGAGCGCGGCCGCGCGCTCCTGCCGCAGCTCGACCCGATCGCGCTCGCCGCTTTCCGCGACGCGCTGGGCGTCGGACGCCGCACGGCGCAACTGCTGCTCGAGCGCTACGACGCCGACGGCCTGACGCTGCGCCGCGGCGACGTGCGGACGCTGCGCCGCCGCGCTACCTGACGACGACGGTCAGCCGCAGGGTGTTGTCCGGGCCGAGCGTCTGCAGGCCCGCCTGCTGCGAGCTCTCGACGTTGACGAGCGAGAACGCGTAGGTGCCGCGCCGCGCGAAGGCGATCGCCCGCTGCGTGCCGGTCATGATCCGCGTCGTGCCGAGGCCGAGCGGCGGCCCCGCGGTCTGCGTCAGGTCGAAGTCCATCGGGCACGTCGGCCGGATGACGACGCGGCCGCCCGGCTTCACCGTCACCCTCGCCGTCGGCCCGAGCTCGCGCGCGCCGAGCTGCCACGCGTGGCAGCCGTGCACGACGTGCACGATCGTCAGGAGCACCGTCGGCGAGACCGCGGCCGCGCCCGCGGGCGCGAGCACGAGCGCGGCGAAGCCGATCAGCAGGCGGGTCCTCACGCTGCGACCGTAGCCCGCGCGCCTGGGCCGGGCATCGCGGGTTTCTACGGTGCGTGGACGCGGGCCAGCGGTTGCGTCAGCACGCTGCGGCGGCCGGCGCACGCGTCGTGCACGGCGCGGAGCCGCAGGTAGGTCGTCCCGTCGCTCGCGAAGAACGACCAGCGGTAGGTGCCCGTCGCGACGGCGCCGCGGCAGGCCATCGGGCCGCCCGTGTCGGCGAACGTGACCGTGGTGCCGCCGACGGTCCAGCGGCCGCGTACGACCGGCGCCCCGTCGTGGGCGATCCGGTAGGCGCCGCCGCCCGCGAGCCGGAGCGTCCACGCGCCGTTCAGCGCCGGGACGGGCATCCCGCTGAGCCGCGTCTCGTACGTGCCGGGCAGCGTGGCCAGCAGCAGCGAGACGAGGAGCGGGATCACGGCTGCCGCCGGAGCGCGACGATCTTCGTCGAGCGGTTCGCCTGCACGAGCCCCACGGCGGCGTCGCGGTCGCTGACGAGCGTCGCGTAGGAGCCGGGGATCGGCCCGCGCGCGTCGTCGTTCGAGCAGTAGACCGTCGGCACGCCCGGGGCGGCACCGGTGCGCACGACTGCGCAGTCGAGCCGCGTCCCCTGCACGCGCGCGACCTGCCCGACCTTGAGGTTCAGCACGCGGTCGGCCTGCTCCGGCGCGAGCGGCACCGCTCCGAGGTCGGGCAGCCCCTTCGGCTCCCAGGCGAAGAGCGTGGTGGTCGCCGTCCCCGTGCTCTTGCGGAAGAGCTGCACGCCCTGCCGGAAGGAGACGAGCAGCGTGCCGTACGAGCCGGTCTGCGCGGCGATCAGGCCGGGCGGCGACGGCCGCGCCTGGTGCAGGCAGATGACCGCCAGCTCCTGCACGACGCAGCCGGTCAGCGACCCGGCGAGCCGGATCTCGTCGCCGGCCCTGATCGTCACGAAGCCGGACTGCTGCCGCGTCGACGCCTGCGCCCCCGACGCGAGCAGGAGCGCGACCGCAGCGAGACCGGCGAGCCGGCGCACGCCTCGACTGTCCCGCCGCCCGCCCGCTCCGCCATCCGCGAAAGCCCGCAGCCGCCGGTACGGTTCGCGGCCTGGAGCGGCACGGGCCCGGTGGCCCAGCCGGTCTTCAAAACCGGTGAGGTGTGGCAGCCCCACGCTGGCTCGGTTCGACTCCGGGGCCGCTCCGTCCGCGTATCGGCGACTTCGCCGATGCGCGCCGGCCCCGCGCGCGCTACCGCTCCAGGCATGCGCCGGCTCGCAC
>CAZBYA010000076.1:4202-12754 GCA_964496175.1 uncultured Gaiellales bacterium
CCGAGCTGCTGCGCGGGCCGTCCGCGCCGGAGCGCGCGCGCGGGCTCACCACCGCCGTGCCGGCGGGCACGCGACTGCTCGGGCTGACCGTGCGCGGCGGCACGGCGACCGTCGACCTCTCGCGGCGATTCGGCACCGGCGGCGGCAGCGCGTCGATGTTCGCGCGCCTCGGGCAGCTCGTCTACACGCTGACCGCGGTGCCGCACGTGCAGCGCGTCACGCTCCGGATCGAAGGACGCACGGTGCGCGTCTTCGGCACGGAGGGACTCGTGCTCTCACAGCCGCTCGACCGGGCGGCCCTCGCCCACTTCCTTCGCTAGCTCCGAAGGAGCAGGATGGAGGCATGCCCTGCGGCGTGCGGACGACGTTCGCCTGCGTCGCGGCGCTGCTCGCGCTCGCGTCCGCCGTCGCCGCGTCCGCGGGCACCGCGCCGCCCGGCGCGACCGCCCTCTGCCGCGACGGCACGTACAGCTACTCGCAGCACCGCTCCGGCACGTGCTCGCACCACGGCGGCGTCGCGGAGTGGCTGACGGCCACGCCCGCGGCGCCGGCGGTCGGCGCGACGGTCCTGCTTTCTCCCCGCACGCAGTCGGCCGGCTGCCGCCGAGGCATCAGGCCCGACCGCGGCTGCTCGCCCGGCGCCTTCTCCTCCGCGCTGACGACGAGCGTCATCTGCTCGGAGTCCTTCCGCACGAGCACGATCCGCGACGTGCCGGACTCCGAGAAGCACGCGGTCGAGGTCGAGTACGGCCTGGCTCCGCGCGCCTACGGCTACACGATCGAGATCGACCACATCGTCCCGCTCGAGCTGGGCGGGTCGAACGACATCGCCAACCTCTTCCCGGAGCCGGGCGGCGCGAGCTTCGGCTACCGCGCCAAGGACCGGCTCGAGAACCGGCTGAAGGCGCTCGTCTGCAGCGGCGCCATGACGCTCGCCGCCGCGCGCGCCGGGATCGCGCGCGACTGGGTCGCCCTCTACGACACGGTGTTCTAGAGCCGCGGCCGGTGCCGCTCGACGATCGCCTCGAGCGGCAGCCCCGGCGGCAGCGTCCCGAACGCCGCGAAGTCGCCGCGGGAGCGGAACGCCGCCGCGACCGCCGGGTCACCGTGACGGTCGAGCAGCGTGGCCTGGAGCGCGACCGCCATCGTCTCGACCACGCGGCGCGCACCCGCCTCGTCCGCGCCGGCGAGCGCCTGCTCGACCGCCGGCCGGTCGCGCGGCTCGAGTTCGGCGAGGAATGCCTCGGCCGACTCGGGCTCGCGCTGCAGCGCGCGCAGGACGTCGAGGCACTGCACGTTCGAGCTCCCCTCCCACACCGCGTTGACCGGGCTCTCGCGGTAGAGCCGCGGCAGGCCGCTCTCCTCGACGTAGCCGTTGCCGCCGAGGCACTCGAGCGCCTCGCCGACCGCGACCGGCGTCCGCTTGCAGATCCAGTACTTGAGCACCGCCGTTCCGAGGCGGCGGAACTCGTCGCCCTCGTCGAATGCGCGCGCGAGCCGCAGCGCCGAGACGGTCGCCGCCTCCGACTCGACGCAGAGATCGGCGAGGACGTTCTGCATGAGCGGCTGGTCGACGAGCGGCCTGCCGAATGCGATGCGGTGCGCGCAGTGGTGCGTCGCCTCCGCGACCGCCTGCCGCTGGATCGCCGCCGACCCGAGCACGCAGTCGAGCCGCGTGTGCACGACCATCTCGATGATCGTCGCGACGCCGCGGCCCTCCTCGCCCACGAGCCTCCCCAATGCCCCCTCGAACCGGATCTCGGAGGACGCGTTGGAGCGGTTGCCGAGCTTGTCCTTCAGCCGGTCGAGCTCGATCGCATTGCGCGTCCCGTCGGGCAGCACGCGCGGCACGAGGTAGCACGACAGCCCGCCCGGCGCCTGCGCGAGCACGAGGAACGCGTCGGACATCGGCGCGGAGCAGAACCACTTGTGGCCGTGCAGCGTCGCCTCGCCGTCGCCGGTCGGCCGCGCCTCCGTCTCGTTCGCGCGCACGTCGGAGCCGCCCTGCTTCTCGGTCATCGCCATCCCGCAGAGGGCGCCGCGCTTCTCGCGCGCCGGCGCGAGCGCCGGCTCGTAGACGTCCGACGTCAGCAGCGGCTCCCACTCCGCCGCCAGCTCGGGCTCGCGCCGAAGCGCGGGCACCGACGCGTGCGTCATCGAGAGCGGGCAGCCGACGCCTTGCTCCACCTGCCCGAGCGCCATGAACGCGGCCGCGCGCGCGACCTGCGCGCCCGCGCGCGACTCGCGCCAGGGTGCGTGCACGCCCGCGCGGACGCCGAGCGCGAGTAGCGCGTGCCACGCGGGGTGGAACTCGACCTCGTCGATGCGGTTCCCGTAGCGGTCGTGCGTGCGCAGGACCGGCGGGTGCTCGTTTGCGAGGCGGCCCCACTCGAGCGGCTCGCCGCCGAGCTCGTCGCCGAGCGCGAGCAGCGCCGGCTCCGACCACGCGGCGCCCTCGCGCCGCACCGCCTCGAGCAGGGGGCGGTTCTCCGCGACGAGGTTGTACCCGCGCAGCGGCGGCGCCTGGTTCACGGCCCGCACGGCCACGGCCCAAGTCTACGATGGCCGCGATGGGCAGGCGGACGATCGCCGCGGCGCTGACGCCGCTCCGGGACGGCGGCGCGGCTCTCGACGAGGACGCGTTCGCGCCCTACCTCGCCTTCCTCCACGACGCGGGCATCGACGGCATCCTGCTGCTCGGCACGACGGGCGAGGGGATCGCGCTCTCGGTCGACGAGCGGAAGCGCGCGCTCGAGGTCGCGGTCGCAGGGCCGCTGCCGGTGCTCGCGCACTGCGGGGCGCAGACGACCGCGCAGACGGTCGCGCTCACCGCGCACGCTGCCGAGCACGGCGCGGCCGCGGTCGCGGTGATCGCGCCGCCGTACTTCGCGCTCGACGAGGAGTCGCTGCTCGCGCACTTCGCCGCCGCCGCGCGCGCGTGCGCGCCGCTGCCGTTCTACGTCTACGAGCTCGAGAAGGCGTCCGGCTACGCGATCCCCGTCCCGGTCGTCGAGCGGCTGCGCGAGACCGTCCCGAACGTGGCAGGGATGAAGGTCAGTGACGCGCCGTTCGAGAAGGTCCGCCCCTACCTGCTCGAGGGGCTCGAGGTGTTCGTCGGCGCCGAGGCGCTGATCGGCGAGGGGCTCGCCGCCGGCGCGGGCGGCGCGGTCTCGGGCCTCGCCGCGGCGTTCCCGGAGGTGGTCGTCGACGCGGTCGCGAGCGGCGACTCGACCGCCGCCGGCGAGCTGCGCACGGTCGTCGAGCGCTACCCGCGGCACGCGGCGCTGAAGGCGGTCGTCGCCGCGCGCGGCGTGCCGATGCGCGAGGACGTGCGCCCGCCGCTGCGCACGCTGACGGACGCGGAGCGCGCGGAGCTGCTCGCCGCCATGGTATGAGAGCGCGTACGTGGACGTGCGCGCGCTGATCGAGCGCTACAACGACGCCTGGAACCGGCAGGACCTCGACGCGATCGCGTCGCTGCACCACCCGGACGTCGTCTTCCACAACCACACCGCCGGCGAGCGCGCGGAGGGCGCCGAGGCGGTGCGCGAGCACATCGCGCAGATCTTCGCCGGCAACCCCGACATGCGGTTCGCGACGCGCAGCCTGCGCGTCGGCGAGGACTTCGCGGTCTGCGAGTGGACGCTGACGGTGACGAAGGACGGGCAGCTCCTCGAGTGGGACGGCGTCGACGTCTTCCCGCTCGCGGACGGCCTGATCGCCCGCAAGGACGTCTACTCGGCCGCCCACCGGGCGCGTCAGCCCTCGAGGTAGCCGGTGTCCCAGCCGCCCTCGTAGGCGGCGCCCGGCTTGGAGCCGAGCGACAGGACGACCGTCCCGGGCTCCTCCGCGACGGCGACGCGCTCGAGCGACGGGTCGCGCAGGTGGATGCACAGGCCCGCCGGCGCGTCGAGCGTCTCGCCGCCGATCGTGAACGTCGCCCGCCCGCTCAGGACGAGGTAGAGCTCCTCGTGCCCGCTGCCCGTCTCGTCGTGGCGCTTCACGACCTCCTCGCCGGGCTCGCCGCGCCAGGCGTTGACGCCGAAGGCCTCGATGCCGAAGTGGTGCCGGATCGGCGCCCAGTACGGCCACTGCTCCGCCGCGATCTCGTCGAGGTGCGTCGCGCGCCAGCCGTCCACGCGGGCATCCTCGCCCACGGAACCCTGACGGGCAAGTCGCAGGTCAGCGCGCGAGCAGAGGCGCGGGCGCGAGCCGGCGGCGGGCGAGCGTCAGCGCGACGCCGACCGCGATCGCCTCGCTCTTGCCCCAGAACTGGCCCCAGAAGAACGCGGTCGACGAGAACGCGAGCGTCAGGAAGACGTAGCTGTCGAGCGCGTTGCCGACGGTCGCGCTCAGCGCGACGCCGAGCGACAGGCTCCGGCGGCGGAGCGGCGTGAAGACGATCGCCTCGACCGTCTCGCTGACGGTGAAGGCGACGACGCTCGCCACCGCGACCTTCTGGAGCGACGTCCAGCCCGCGAGGTCGCCGACGAGCCACGAGACGAGCCCCGCCCCGTAGACGAGCGGCATCGTCCGCCACAGGCCGGCGAGCTGCTGGAGCCAGTCGCGCAGCACGAGCACGCCGCCGATGCAGAAGACGCCGGCCGGCGCGACGTACGGCGTCAGCGGCACGTGCACGACGTACGCCGACGCGAGCCAGTTGGCGAGCAGCACCAGCGCGACGAACGCGCCGGCCAGCGTGAGCACGGGGCGGACCTTCACGGGCCGCCACCGTAGCGAAGCGCCGGCTACTGCTCCTTCAGCTCGTCGATCGCCTGCCGCGCCCGCGCGTGCACGTCCGCGCGGCGGCCGTCGACGTCCGGCGCCTCGTCGATCGGGGTCTCGCCCGACGAGAACTCGGCGCGGTCGTCCTCGAGCGACCGTGCCTCGTCGAGCCGGGCGCGCAGCTCGTCCGCCGGCGAAGGCGAGAGGGCCGGCTGCGCCCGGCGGCGCAGCAGCGCGCGGAGCCCCAGGGCGCCGGCCACCAGCGCGAGCAGGCGCTTCACGCGGCCGATGCTACACTGCCGCCGCTTCTCGCCACGCCCGTCGCGCCGTCACCCGAAGCGGCGCCCAGGAGGCGGGGCCGACTCAGACCATGAGAAGGAGGAATTCGGGCCGGTGAACGACTACGAGATCATGTTGCTGCTGGACCCCGAGCTCGCCGAGGAGCGGGCGAACGAGGTCATCCAGCGCATCCGCGACGCCGTCGAGGGCGCGGGCGGCACCTGGGACGGCCACGAGCCGTGGGGCCGGCGCCGGCTCGCCTACGAGATCGACCACAAGCACGAGGCGATCTACCACCTCCTGCTCTTCACCTGCACGCCGGAGGCGCTCGACGAGATCACGCGCGTGCTGAAGATCACCGACGGCGTCACGCGCCACCTCGCGGTGCGCCGCGTCAAGGGCGGCCACACCAAGGCGCCCGCGCAGGCGCCCGTCGCAGCGCCCGCACAGGCCGCGTCCGCGACAGCCGATGACACCGACGAGGTCGCGGAGTAGCCTGGGCCGACGACCCACGGAAGAGGAGCGAGAAGCCATGGCAAGCATCAACCGCGTCGTCCTCGTCGGGAACCTGACCCGCGACCCCGAGCTCCGGCACACCCCCTCCGGGATGGCCGTGTGCAGCCTCCGCATCGCCGTCAACACCCGGCGGAAGGACGGCGCCACCGGCCAGTGGACCGAGAAGCCCAACTACTTCGACGTCACCGTCTGGGGCAACCAGGGCGAGAGCTGCGCGCAGTACCTCGCGAAGGGCCGCCCGGTCGCGATCGACGGCCGCCTCGAGTGGCGCGAGTGGGACGCCCAGGACGGCACGAAGCGGCAGGCGGTCGAGATCATCGCCGACTCCGTGCAGTTCCTCGGCGGCCGCGGCGACGCGGGCGGCGAGGGCGGCGGCAACCAGTTCGTCCCCGCCGGCGCCTCGTCCGGCCCGGAGCCCGACTTCCAGGGCTCGGACGACGACATCCCGTTCTAAGGAGACACGTGGCTCAGCCGAAATCCGAACGCTCGACGCAGGGCCGCAAGCGCGGCGCCCCGACCGGTCCCGGCCGGCGCAAGTCGTGCTTCTTCTGCAAGTCGAAGGTCGACGAGGTCGACTACAAGAACGTCAACGAGCTCCGGCGCTACGTGTCGGAGAAGGGCAAGATCCGCAACCGCCGCATCAGCGGCGCCTGCCGGCGCCACCAGCGCCAGGTCGCCGTCGCGGTCAAGCGGGCGCGCGAGATCGCGCTGCTCCCGTACGTGGGCGAGAAGTAGGAGCGATGGAGGTCATCCTCACGCAGGACGTCGACAAGCTGGGCCTGCGCGGCGAGGTCGTCAACGTGGCGCGCGGGTACGCGCGCAACTTCCTGCTGCCGCGCGGCCTCGCGGAGCCGGCGACGCCCGCGCTCGTGCGCGAGCTCGCGAAGCGCGACGCGCAGCGGGCGCGGCACGAGGCGAAGTCCGCGGACGAGGCGAAGGCGATCGCGCAGCGACTCGAGGCGCTCGAGCTCCGCTTCGACGTCAACGCCGGCCCGACCGGCTCGCTCTTCGGCTCGGTCACCGCGACGAACGTCGCCGACCGGCTCTGGGAGGTCGAGAAGATCCGCGTCGACCGGCGCAAGCTGAAGATGGAGACGATCAAGCGCGTGGGCCGCTACACCGTCCCGGTCGAGGTCTTCCCCGAGGTGACCGCCGAGCTCCGGCTCGCCGTCGCGCCCGAAGGCCAGGAGCTGCCGACCGAGGCCGAGCTCGAGGCGCTCGCCGCCGAGGAGCGCTCGCAGGCGGAAGCGGCGGCCGCGGCCGAGGCGGCCGAGCACGAGGCGGCCGAGGCGGAGATCGCCGCGGCGGCGGCCGCGGAGCCCGGGCCCGAGCCCGAGGCCGAGGCCGTGCCGGGCGACGAGCCCGAGCCGGCCGAGCCGGACGCGTAGGCGCGACTCCTTCCGACGCGTCGCCTAGCGTCCCCCGCGTGCCACGCGTGTTCGTCTGCGAGGAGTGCGACGGCCGCGGCGTCCAGACGTACGACCGCGGCCCCGTGGTCGAGCGGTGCCCCGGATGCGCGGGCGTCGGCGTGCGCTTCGCCGACCGCTCGACGGCCGCGCGCGACCTCGAGGCCGCCGTCACCGGCTCGGCCGACGCCGCCCTCGCGACGCTCGGCGAGGGCGGGCTCCTGCGGGCGGTCGCGCACGTCGCCGCGGAGCTCGAGGCGCGCTGCGAGGCGCTCGAGCGCGAGCTCGGCCGCTGAGAAATCCGCAGCAAAGAGCGCGAACTTCCTGCCTGTGGAAAACACCACGGCTCCTGTGGACATGTCGGCAAGTGAGCGTGGACAAGTGGCCGCCTCGTGTGGAATGATGGCGAACGTAT
Source organism: uncultured Gaiellales bacterium (assembly GCA_964496175.1). Lineage (GTDB taxonomy): Bacteria > Actinomycetota > Thermoleophilia > Gaiellales > Gaiellaceae > PALSA-600. The sequence continues at coordinate 11,544 of CAZBYA010000076.1, forward strand.
GTTCGCCTCCTGTGGACGGGGTTGGGGAAAGGGCCCGAAGGGTGGGGACAGTCGTCGGCCGGCGGCCCCTCGCGCCCACGCTTTCCCACATTTCCACCGCTGGAAGGCGGGCCCGAAGCGCGATTGGATGCCGTCGGCATGAGCGAGGCGATCACGACCACCGCCGGCCGGGCCGACCTCGCGCCCGTCCCGCCGCAGAACCTCGACGCGGAGGAGTCGGTGCTCGGCGCGATGATGCTCAGCCCGGGCGCGATCGGCACCGTCGCAGAGATCCTCGACGCCGGCGACTTCTACCGCGAGAGCCACGGCGTCATCTACCGGGCCGCCCTCTCGCTGTACGCGAAGGGCGAGCCCGTCGACGCGATCACGCTTGCCGACGAGCTCGAGAAGGCGCAGACGCTCGAGGCGGCGGGCGGTCGCGACAAGATCTTCGAGCTCGCGGCGCTGATGCCGACGGTGACGAACGTCGCGCACTACGCGCGCATCGTCCGCGAGATGGCGACGCTGCGCGGCCTGATCCGCGCCGGCCAGGAGATCGCGCGCCTCGGCTTCGAGCGGCCCGGCGAGGTCGTCGAGCTCGTCGACCGCGCCGAGAGCACGATCTTCGCGCTCAGCCAGCAGCGCATCACGACGCAGTTCGCGCACATCGACGACCTGCTGAAGGACTCGTTCGAGACGATCACCAAGCTCTACGAGGCCGGCACCGACATCACCGGCACGCCGTCCGGCTTCCGCGACCTCGACCGCCTCACCTCCGGCTTCCAGCCGGGCAACCTCGTGATCGTCGCGGCGCGCCCGTCGATGGGGAAGTCGGCGCTCGCGCTCTGCATGGCCGCGAACGTCGCGGTGCGGACGCAGACCCCGGTCGCGCTGTTCACGCTCGAGATGTCGAAGGCGGAGGTGACGCAGCGGCTGATGTGCGCGGAGGGCAAGGTCGAGTCGCAGCGGCTGCGCACCGGCAAGCTCGCCGTCGACGACTGGCCGCGCCTCACCGCCGCCTGCGACAAGCTCGCGAAGGCGCCGATCTACGTCGACGACACCGGCTCGATCACGATGATGGAGATCCGCTCCAAGCTGCGGCGGCTGAAGATGCGCGAGCCGAACCTCGGGCTCGTGATCGTCGACTACCTCCAGCTGATGACGAGCGGCACGACGGTCGAGAACCGCGTGCAGGAGGTCTCGCAGATCTCGCGCGCGCTGAAGGTGCTCGC
>CAZBYA010000077.1:0-12346 GCA_964496175.1 uncultured Gaiellales bacterium
GTCCTCGCGCTCGCCGTCGGCCTCGCCGCCGGCCGGTGGCTGCCCGTGGCGACGTTCGGGCTCGCGATCGCCGCGCCGCTCGCCGCGCAGCGGCTCGAGGGCCCGGTCGCTCTCGACCGGCCCGGGGCGGGCACGGTCTACGGGGTCGCCTGGGCGCTGGCGGTCGGGCTCGGCGCCGCAGCGTGGTGGCTGCCGCGGACGCGGCCCGAGCTCGAGCTCGCGCTCTCGGGCGCCTACGCCGGGGCCGCCGGCGCGGTGCTCGCGCTCGCCGCCGGCGGCGTCGCCCCGGGCGCGTTCCCGCTGCGGCTCTCGCTCTTCCTGCTCGCGGCGGCCGTCGTGCCGTGGCCGCCGGCCGCGGTGCTCGGCGGCCTCGCGATCCAGTTCCTGCCGGGCGTTCTGGGCGCGCTGCCGCACGTCGGCGCCGACCGCGTCGGCCCGACGACCGTCGCGTTCGGCATCGTCCTCTGCGTGCTCGCGCTCCTCCTGCCCGTCCTCCGGAGGTTGCGGTGAGGCTGGCTGCGCTCGCCGGCGTCGTCCTCGCCGTCGCGACGCCCGGCGTCACGCCGCGGACGGTCGCGATCGGGACGGCCGGCGAGACGGGCTCGTTCCTCCGCGGCGCCGCGGCGTACGTCCGCCTCGCGAACGCGCGCGGCGGCGTGCACGGCCGGACGGTCGTCCTCGCCGGGACGGGCGCCGTGCTCGGGCAGCTCGCCGACGTCGCGCCGGCCCTGGCGCCGTACGACCAGGGCCGCCTCTACGCCCGCCGGGTGGTCGCGACCGACCGCCACGCGACCGTCGCGGTGCTCTTCTCCGACGACGAGGAGGGACGCGGGCTGCTCCAGGGCTTCCGCTCGCGCGCCGCGTCGCTCGTCGTCGCCTCCGCCGCCGCCGCGGACGTCGCCTCGCAGGTCGCGCAGCTCCAGTCGTCCGGCGCGACCACGCTCTGCGTCTTCACGCCCGCCGACGTCGCCGCGCAGGCGTTCGCGGCCGCCCGCTCCCTCGGCTGGCGGCCGCAGGTGTACGTCAGCGACGCCGCGCCGGCGCCGGAGGGCGCGATCTCGGCGCTGTGGGCCAAGGACCCGCGCTCGCCCGCGTACGCACACGACCCCGCGCTCGCGCGCGTCCCGCGCGACCCGGTCTACGTGCAGGGCCTCGCGGCGGGGTACACGCTCGTCGACGTGCTCGAGCACGCGGGTGCGCGGCCCACGCGCGCGACCTTCCGGGTCGCGCTCGCCCGCCTGCACGAGGTCTCGAACCCGTACCTCGTCCCCGGCGTCGAGGCGCCGGTGACGACCGCGCAGCTCGTGCGGCGCCACAACGGCAGCTGGCTGCCGCTCGGCGGCGTCATGTAGGAGGAAGGCCCGCACGAGCGGCGAACAAGGGGGGCTCGTGCGTCGCAACATCGCGGTCATCGCCGGCCTCCTGGCGCTGACGGCGCCGGCGGGGGCGCGCGCGTCGGGGGTCAATCCGCAGGTCGCGGGCCTGCAGGTCGCGCTGCGCGCGCACGGCCTCTACCTGGCGCAGATCGACGGCGTCGCGGGACCGAAGACGGCCGCGGCCGTGCACGCGTTCCAGCGCCTCCGGCACCTGCCCGTCGGGATCGCCGACGCCCGCACGCGGCTCGCGCTCGGGCCCCTCGGTCGGCCGCTCTTCGGCGCGCGCACGATCCGCCGCGGCGACTTCGGCTGGGACGTCGCCGTCCTCCAGTTCCTGCTCACGCGGCGCGGCGTCTACTCCGGCGCGCTCGACGGCTACATGGGCGGCGAGACGGTCGCCGCGCTGCGCCGCTACCAGCGGCTGCTGCACGTGCGCGCCGACGGCGTGCTCGGGCCGCGGACGCTGACCGCGGTCGTCGACCGCGAGCATGTGCCCATTGCCGCGCGCACCGAGGTGGTGAGCGTGCTCGTGCACGTCGTGCGGCCGGGCGACACGCTGACCGCGATCGCGGAGCGGAACGGGACGACCGTGCGCGCGCTCGCCGCCGCGAACCGGCTCGACCCCGCGAAGCCGATCCTCGTCGGCCAGCGCCTGCGCATCCCCGCCGCGACGGTCGCGACCGCTCCGGCGCCGATCGGCGTGCCAGCGCTGCTCGACGCGTGGTCGGCGCGGCTGGGCATCGACCCGCACCTCGTGCGCGCGCTCGCGTGGATGGAGTCGGGCTTCCAGACCCGGATCGTCTCGGGCGCCGGCGCGCGCGGCGTGCTCCAGACGCTGCCGTCGACGCGCGCCTACGTCGAGCAGGTGCTCGTCGGCCGGCCGCTGCCGCACACCGTCGGCGGCGACGTCGAGGTCGGCGTCCTCTACCTCCGGCACCTGCTGCGCGCGTTCGGCGGCGACGAGCGCCTCGCCCTCGCCGCGTGGTACCAGGGCGAGCAGGCGGTGCGGCAGGACGGCGTGTACGCGCAGACCAAGCCGTTCGTCGCCGACGTGCTCGCGCTCAGAGCGCGTATGTAACCTGGGCCGGTGGAGCTGCTCCGGCGGCCGCTCGAGGACCTGACGGCGGAGGCGCGCGAGGTGCGCGCGGCCGCGCGCGGGCGCCTCGTCACGTACAGCCCGAAGGTCTTCCTGCCGCTGACGAAGCTCTGCCGCGACGTCTGCCACTACTGCACGTTCGCGCACCCGCCGCGCCGCGGCGAGCGCGCGTACCTGACGGTCGACGAGGTGCTCGAGGTCGCGCGCGCCGGCGCGCGTGCGGGCTGCCGCGAGGCGCTCTTCACGCTCGGGGACAAGCCGGAGCTGCGCTACCGCGCGGCGCGCGACGAGCTCGCCGCGCTCGGCTGCGCCACGACGATCGAGTACCTGGAGCGCGCAGCCCGCGCGGTGCTCGAGGAGACGGGTCTCCTGCCGCACCTGAACCCGGGCGTGCTGACGGCGGCGGACTGCGCGCGGCTCCGGCCCGTGTCCGCGTCGATGGGACTGATGCTCGAGACGACGTCGGAGCGGCTGTCGCGGCGCGGCGGCCCGCATTTCGGCTCGCCCGACAAGCGCCCGGCCGCGCGTCTCGAGGCGCTGCGCCTGGCGGGCGAGGCGCGCGTGCCGTTCACCACCGGGCTCCTGATCGGGATCGGCGAGACGCGCGCCGAGCGGCTCGAGACGCTGCAGGCGATCGCGGCGGCGCACGCGGAGCACGGGCACGTGCAGGAGGTGATCGTCCAGAACTTCCGAGCCTGGCCCGGTACGAAGATGGAGCGCACGCCGGAGCCGGCGCTCGAGGAGCTCCTCTGGACGGTGGCGTGCGCGCGGCTGCTGCTGCCACCGGCGGTCTCCGTGCAGGCGCCGCCCAACCTGACCGACGACTTCGCCGCGCTGCTCGACGCGGGCATCGACGACTGGGGCGGGGTCTCGCCGGTGACGATCGACCACGTCAACCCCGCCGCGCCGTGGCCCGAGGTCGAGCGGCTGCGCGCGGCCTGCGCCTCGCGCGGCCTCGAGCTCGCGCCGCGCCTGACCGTGTACCCGCGCTTCCTCGACGGCGCCTGGGTCGACCCGCGCGTGCTGCCGCACGCGCTGCGCGTCGCCGACTCCCTCGGGCTCGCCCGCGAGGACGACTGGTCGCCCGGCGAGACGGGAGCCGTGCCGTTCCTGGTCCGGCGCGACGCGCTCCCCGTCGACTCCGCCGACGAGCTCGGCGAGGACGAGGTCGTCCGCCTCTTCCGCGCCCGCGGCGAGGAGCGGCAGCGCGTGTTCGCGCACGCCGACCGGCTCCGCCGCGAGCTGAACGGCGACGTCGTCACCTACGTCGTCACGCGCAACGTGCAGTACACGAACGTCTGCTACTTCCGCTGCGGCTTCTGCGCGTTCTCGAAGGGCAAGCTCGCCGCCGACCTGCGCGGCGAGCCTTACCTCGTCCCGCACGCCGAGATCGTGCGCCGTGCGGTCGAGGCGTGGGAGCGCGGCGCGACCGAGATCTGCCTCCAGGGCGGCATCCACCCGGCGTTCGACGGCGACTACTACGCGTCGGTGGTGCGTGCGATCAAGGACGCCGTCCCCGACCTCCACGTGCACGCCTTCAGCGCGCTCGAGGTCTGGCAGGGAGCGGCGACGCTCGGCGTCGACCTCGAGTCGTACCTGGCGCGCCTGAAGGACGAGGGGCTCGCCTCGTTGCCCGGCACCGCGGCCGAGATCCTCGACGACGAGGTACGCGCGGTCATCTGCCCGGACAAGATCTCGACCGAGCAGTGGCTCGGCGTGCACGAGACGGCGCACACGGTCGGGCTGCGCTCGAACGTGACGATCATGTTCGGGCACGTCGACGCGCCGCGGCACTGGGCGCGCCACCTGCTCCGCGCGCGCGACCTCCAGCGCCGCACCGGAGGCTTCACCGAGTTCGTGCCGCTGCCCTTCGTGCACATGGAGGCGCCCCTCTACCTGAAGGGCCGCGCCCGCCGCGGCCCGACGTTCGGCGAGGTGCTGCTGATGCACGCCGTCGGCCGGATCGCGCTGCACCCGTGGATCGAGAACGTCCAGGTGTCGTGGGTGAAGGCGGGCCCGCAGGGCGTCGTCGAGGCGCTGAACGCGGGCGTCAACGACCTCGGCGGCACGCTGATGAACGAGTCGATCTCGCGCGCGGCCGGCGCGGGGTGGGGGCAGGAGGCGCCGCCCGAGCAGCTCGAGGCGATGATCCGCGCCGCCGGCCGCGTCCCCCGCCAGCGCACGACGCTCTACGGCGACGCCCCGGCGGAGCGCGTGCGCGCCTCGTTCGGCGCGCCGCCGCTCGCCGAGCCGCTGAACCCGCACGTCAACCAGGCGCGCCTCGAGCGCCCCCGGCGCCTCCTCCGTCCCGTGGCGCGATGAAGCGGGCCGCCGCGATCCTGCTCGCGGCGTTCCTGCTGGCCCCGGCCGCGCTCGCGCTCAGGCCGCCCCAGGACGGCGTGCATCCGTGGCTGCCGCCCCGGTGGGAGCAGCGCCGCGAGGTGACGCTCCTGCTCCGCCGCGGCGGCCCGGTGTACTGCGCGGCGGCGAACGGCGACGCGGTTGCGCTCACCTTCGACGACGGCCCGGGCCCGTACAGCGAGCAGCTGCTCGCCGAGCTGCGCGCATGGGGCGCCCGCGCGACCTTCTTCCTCGTCGGCAACCGCCTGCGCTACTGGCCGCAGGTCGCGCGCGACGAGGCGCGGCTCGGCGCGCTCGGCGACCACACGTGGTCGCACCCCCGCCTGACGGAGCTGCCCTCGTGGCTCGTGCGCCTGGAGCTCGGCTTGACGCAGTGGGCGATCGCCCGCGACGCCGGCGTGCGGCCGCGGCTTTTCCGCTCGCCGTACGAGCTGCACTCGCGGGCGACCGACGCGATCGTCCGCGGCTTCGGCCTGGTTCAAGTGCTCTGGTCGGTCGACAGCCGCGACGACGTCCCGCACGCGCGCGTCGCCGACGTCGTCCGCAACGTCGTCGCCGGCCTCCGGCCCGGGGCGATCGTGGAGCTGCACGACATCCACCCGTGGACGGTGCAGGCGGTGCCGCTGATCCTGCGGGCGATCGCCCTGCGCGGGCTGCGTGCGGTCTCGCTGCCGGAGCTGCTCGCGCTCCAGCCGCCGACGCCCGACCAGCCGTGCCCGTAGTCGGTACCGATGCAGGCGCCGCGGCGAGCCGGAACGCTGGCCGTGGACGGGGCTAGCCGCCGCGCGCGGCGTTCTCCTCCGCCGCCACGCGCGGCTAGCCGCCTTTCGCGGCGAGCTGCGCGAACGCGCGCTCGAAGACCTCGCGCGGCTGCGCGCCCGGGACGAGCAGCCGCCCGTCGATCACCCACGCCGGTATGCCGTCGATGCCGGCGGCCTGCGCCTGCGCCGTCGACGCGTGCACGCGATCGCGGTAGGCGTCGGTCGTCAGCACGCGCTCGACCTCGTCGGCGGGTAGGTCGTGCGCGAGCCGGCGCAGCCCAACGGGGTCGCCGAGGTCGGCGCCGTCGGCCCAGTAGGCGTCCATCAGCCGGTCGTGCAGCTCCTCGTGGCGGCCGAGGTCGCGTGCGAGCTCCGTCAGCCGCAGCGCCGTCAGCGAGCGAGGGACGACGTCCGGGTTCGGCGAGTAGGCGAGCCCCTCCTCGGCGAAGCGGCCGCGCAGGCGCTCCTGGAACGCGTCGCCGTAGCGGGCGAGCAGCCGCTCGCGCGGCAGCCCCTCGTCCGGGTACTCCGGGTGCAGGTCGAACGGCAGCCACGTCACCTCGGCGTCGAACCGGCGCCGGAGCCATCGGCCAGCGGCTGGCCGAGGCGGCAGAACGGTCAGATGTAGTCGGACCAGACGAGGACCTCGTGCTCGGCCATCGTGGGCTACGCCTCGAGCGCGAGCAGGTCGTCGACCGTCTCGCGCCGGCGGATCAGCCGCGCGTGCCCGTCGCCGACGAGCACCGCGGCCGGCCGCGGCACCGCGTTGTACGTCGAGCTCATCGCGAGCGTGTAGGCGCCGGTGACGGGGATCGCGAGCAGGTCGCCGCGGTGCGGCTCGGGCAGCTCGACGCGCTCGATCAGCACGTCGCCCGACTCGCAGTGCTTGCCGGCGACCGTGTACGCGCGCGCCGGCTCCTCGTCGGCGCGGGTCGCCAGCAGCGCCGTGTACCGCGCCCCGTACATCGCGGGGCGCGGGTTGTCCGACATGCCGCCGTCGACGGCGACATAGGTCGTCGAGGTGCTCGTCTGCTTGACGACGCCGACGGTGTAGAGCGTGACGCCGGCGCGCGACACGAGGGAGCGCCCCGGCTCGAGGATCTGCCGCGGCAGCGGCAGCCCCTGGAGGTGCCACGCGCGGCGCAGCTCGCCGACGAGGCCGCCGACGAAGTCGTGCACCGAGAACTGCGGCTCCTCCGGGACGTGCCGCACGCCGAGGCCGCCGCCGAGGTCGACGACCTGCGGCGTCCAGTCGAGCTCCGCGCGGGCGCGCGCCGCGAACGTCGCGAGCCAGTCGACCGTCATCAGCGCCGCACCGAGGTGCAGGAGCTGCGAGCCGACGTGCACGTGCAGGCCCTCGCAGCCCGGCGCCCGCCCGATCGCGGCGAGCGCGTCCGCCGGCGCCAGCCCGAACTTGGAGCCGTGGTGCGCGGTCTTCACCGCCTCGTGCGTGTCCGCCTCGATCCCCGGCGTCACCCGGACGAGCGTCCGCGTCACGCCCGCCTCGCGAGAGCGCTCCACCTCGTCGAGCGAGTCGACCACCACCAGCGCGCCCCCCTCGGCCGCGGCGGCGAGCAGCTCGTCCTCCTTGTTGTTGCCGTGCACGACGAGCCGGTCGCCGGGAATCCCCGCGCGGTGCGCGAACTCGAGCTCGCCGCGTGTCGACACATCGGCGCCGAGCCCGAGGTCGCCGAACAGCCGCAGCAGCGCGAGCGACGGGAACGCCTTCGTCCCGTAGACGACGAGCGCGTCCGGCGCGGCGGCGCGGTACGCCTCGGCCTGGGCGCGCAGCGTCGCCTCGTCGTAGACGACGAGCGGCGTGCCGAACTCGCGCGCGAGCTCGGCCGCGCGGACGCCGCCGAGCACGAGCTCGCCGCCGTCGATGCGCACGTCGTCGGGAAACAGGTCGAGCACTTCGGGCATTGTGCCTTCGGATGCTCTTCCGCCTCGCCGACGCCCTCTACGCGCGCCCGCGGCTGATCGTCGCCGTCGCGGCCGCCGTGACGATCGTCGCCGGCGTCTTCGGCGCGTCGGCGGCCCGGTACCTCAGCTCGAGCGACAACGACTTCCAGGACCCCGCGGCGGAGAGCTTCCGGACGCAGCAGCTGCTCGCCCGCGCCGCAGGCGCCGTGCCGGGCCCGTCGATCCTCGTCGTCGCCACGCCCGCGCAGGCGGCCGTCGCCGCGGCGGAGCTCCGCCGCGAGCCGGCGCTGACCGCGGTGCAGCCGCTCGCCGCGGTGTCGCGCGACCGACGCTTCGTGCTGGTGACGGCGTCGTTCCGCTCGTCGGCCCGCGGCGACGCAGCGGTGGCGAAGCGACTCGCGGCGACGCTGCCGGGCGTGGTCGGCGGCACGGCCGTCGCGAACGAGCAGGTGCGCGCGCAGTCGGAGCACGACCTCTTCCGCGCCGAGCTGATCGCCTTCCCGCTGCTCTTCCTGCTCGCCCTCTGGGTCTTCCGCGGGCTCGTCGCCGCGCTGCTGCCGATCGCGGCCGGCCTCGTCTCGATCCTCGCGACGCTCGCGCTGCTGCGGGCCGTCAACGACGTGCGGCCGATCTCGATCTTCGCGCTCAACCTCGTCACGGGTGCGGGGCTCGGCCTGTCGATCGACTACTCGCTGCTGCTCGTCTCCCGCTACCGCGAGGAGCTGCTCCGGCACGGTCCCGGCCGCGAGGCGCTCCGCGCCACGCTCGCGACCGCGGGGCGGACGGTCGCGTTCAGCGCCGTCACCGTCGCCGCCGCGTTCGCGTCGCTCCTCGCCTTCCCGCTCGCCTACCTCCGGTCGATGGGCTTCGGCGGCCTCGTCGCGGCGCCGCTCGCGGGGATCGTCGCGCTGACCGTCGTCCCGGCGCTGTTCGCGCTGCTCGGCGCGCGGGTGAACGCGCTCGCGCCGGCGCGCTGGCAGCGCTCGGCGCGCCGGGCCGCGCAGCCCGACGAGCGCGGCGCCTGGTATCGCTTCGCCCACGCCGTCATGCGCCGCCCGCTGCCGGTCGCCGTCGTCTCGGCGACGATCCTGGTCGCGCTCGGCGTGCCGTTCCTCGGTGCGCGCTTCAGCGGCGTCGACGCGAGTGTCCTGCCGGCGAGCGCCAGCGCACGCCGTGCGCAGGACGCGCTGCGCGCCCACTTCGCGGCGGGCATCGACTCGCCCGTGCACGTCGTCGTCCGGCACGACCCCGCGTCGACCGTCGTCGCGCTCCACCGGCTGGCGGGCGTCGCCGCCGTCGCGCCGTCCGTCCGGCTCGGCCCGGCGCTGTGGGACGTCGAGGTCGTGCCGCGCGCGCCGGCGATGAGCGGCCCGACGAAGGCGCTCGTGCGCGCGATCCGGCGGCTGCCCGGCGTCGCCGTCGGCGGGCGCACCGCCTGGTACCTCGACACCTCGCGCAGCATCCTCGACCACCTGCCGGCGGCGCTCGCGATCGTCTGCGGCGCGCTCTTCGTCCTGCTCTTCCTCGTGACGCGATCGCTGATCCTGCCGCTGAAGGCGCTGCTGATGAACGCGCTCGGCCTCGCGGCCGCGTTCGGGATCCTCGTGCTGATCTTCCAGGACGGCCGTCTCGAGGGGCTGCTCGGCTACCGCTCGACCGGCTCGCTCGAGCTGACGGAGCCGGCGCTCCTGTTCGCGATCGCGTTCGGCCTCCAGACCGACTACGGCGTCTTCCTGCTCACGCGGATCAAGGAGGCGTACGACGCGGGCCTCCCCAACCGCGAGGCGGTGGCGCTCGGCCTGGAGCGAACCGGCCGCGTCGTCACGTCCGCGGCGCTGCTCTTCTGCGTCGCGGTCGGCTGCTTCGCCACCTCGTCGATCGTGATCGTCAAGGAGGTGGGGCTCGGGATCGCGCTCGCCGTCGCGATCGACGCCTCGCTCGTCCGCGCCCTGCTCGTCCCGAGCCTGATGGCGCTGCTCGGCCGCTGGAACTGGTGGGCACCGCGGCCGCTCCGCCGCTAGCATTCGTGCAGATGCAGCTCCTGCTTCCATAGGGCAGGGAACCCCGCGGCGGGCGCCGCGACGGCTTCCCACGGCCTCTCCCGCGAGAGGCTTTTTCGTCTCTGGGGACACGATGACCGACTACGACGCACACGCAATCGAGCAGAGGTGGCAGGCGGTCTGGGAGGACGAGCAGGCCTTCCACGTCGACAACCCGCCGCCCGGGACGCCGCCGGACGAGCGGCACTTCTACATGCTCGAGATGCTCCCGTACCCGTCGGGGACGCTGCACATGGGGCACGTCCTCAACTACACGCTCGGGGACGTCGTCACGCACTTCCGTCGCCGCAACGGGGTCGGCGTGCTCCGGCCGATGGGCTTCGACTCGTTCGGCCTGCCGGCCGAGAACGCGGCGATCCGCGAGGGCGGCAACCCGCTCGAGATCACCGAGCGCAACATCGCCTCGATCGAGACGCAGATGCGCCGCATGGGCTGGGCGATCGACTGGCAGCGCGAGGTCTCCGCTCACGAGCCGACGTACTACCGCTGGACGCAGTGGCTGTTCCTGAAGTTCCTCGAGCACGGCCTCGCCTATCGCAAGGAGGCGCCGGTCAACTGGTGCCCGAACGACCAGACCGTGCTCGCGAACGAGCACGTCGTCGACGGGCGTTGCTGGCGGTGCGGCGCCGTCGTCGAGGCGCGGAACATGGCGCAGTGGTTCTTCAAGATCACCGCCTACGCGGACGCGCTGCTCGACGACCTGGCGACGATCGACTGGCCCGAGCGCACGAAGAAGATCCAGACGAGCTGGATCGGCCGCTCCGAGGGCGCCGAGCTGCTCTTCCGCGTCGACGAGCTCGACATCGACATCCCCGTCTTCACGACCCGGCCGGACACGCTGTTCGGCGCCACCTTCTTCGTCGTCGCGCCGGAGTCGCCGCTCGTCGACAAGCTCGTCGAGGGCACCGAGCGCGCCGACGAGGTGCGCACGTACGCGCGCGTCGCCGCGGCGCGTCCCACCGAGGAGCGCGAGGCCCGCGAGAAGAGCGGCGTCTTCACGGGCCGGCACGCGGTCAACCCCGCGACCGGCGAGCGCATGCCGATCTGGGTCGCCGACTACGTGCTGATGGAGTACGGCACCGGTGCGATCATGGCGGTGCCCGCGCACGACGAGCGCGACCGCGAGTTCGCCGAGACGTACGACCTGCCGATCGTCGAGGTCGTGGGCGAGGACGGGAGGCTCGTCAACTCCGGAGAGTTCGACGGCCTGCCGTTCGAGGAGGCCAAGGGCGCGATCGTCCGCCGGCTCTCCGAGCGCGGGCAGGGCAAGCCCGCCGTGAACTACCGGCTGCGCGACTGGAGCTTCTCGCGCCAGCGCTACTGGGGCTGCCCGATACCCGTCGTCCACTGCACCGCCTGCGGGATCGTCCCCGTGCCGGAGGAAGAGCTGCCCGTGCTGCTGCCCGAGGTGGACGACTACCGGCCGAAGGGCAAGCCGCCGCTCGCCTCGAACCCGGACTTCATCCACGTCGAATGCCCGCGCTGCGGCGGCCCCGCCGAGCGCGAGGCCGACACGATGGACACGTTCGTCGACTCGTCGTGGTACTTCCTGCGCTACTGCGACCCGCACAACGACCAGGCGCCGTGGGACACGTCGCTCGTCGACTACTGGATGCCGATCGACCAGTACATCGGCGGCATCGACCACGCGAAGGGGCACCTGCTCTACTCGCGCTTCTTCATGAAGGCCCTGAACGACTTCGGCCTGCTCGGCTTCCGCGAGCCGTTCCAGCGCCTGTTCCACCAGGGCTGGGTGCGGATGGGCGGCAAGCGGATGTCGAAGTCGCAGGGCGGCGTCTCGCCCGACGACCTGATCGACCAGTTCGGCGCCGACGCGATTCGCATCTACATCCTCTTCCAGGGCCCCGCCGACCAGGACATCGACTGGACGCCGGACGGCATCGACGCGATGGTCCGCTTCATCCGCCGGCTGTGGCGGGTCGTGCACGAGGCGGCCGCGCAGCCCGCGTCGCCGCAGGGCGTCGACACGGCGCTCGCGCGGAAGGCGCACGAGACGATCGCGCGCGTCGGCGACGACATCGGCCGCCGCTTCGTCTTCAACACGCCGATCGCCGCCGTGATGGAGCTGGTCAACGAGCTGTCGAAGGCGCCCGGCGACCCGGCGGCGCGCTTCGCCGCCGAGACGGCCGTGTCGCTGCTCCAGCCGTACGCGCCGCACGTCTGCGAGGAGCTCTGGGAGGCGCTGGGGCATTCGCGCCTGTGGGACACGCCGTGGCCGGTCGCCGACGAGTCGCTGCTCCGGCGCGAGACGGTCGAGCTCGTGCTCCAGGTGAACGGGCGCGTGCGCGACCGGATCCGCGTGCCCGCCGGCCTGCCGGAGGAGGAGCTGGTCGAGCGCGCGAAGACGTCCGAGAAGGTGCGCTCGTACCTGGACGGCGAGGAGCCGCGCGCGTTCGTCGTGCCCGACAAGCTCGTCAACCTCGTCGTCTAGCTCCCCGCCGGCGAAGTTCCGCTTCCGGCACGACCCCGTCACTGACACGTGACGGAGTCGCAGGCACGGTGCAGGCGTGCCCGTCGTCTCGCTCAGCGCGCGCAACCGCCGCCTGCTCGCGGTCGCGCTCGTCTGCCTGGTCGCGGTCGTGCTCGCCGTGCGGCAGCTCTCGTCACGGGCGGCGGCGCCCGCACCCCTGCGCGTCGCGCCGGTCGCGGGCGCCGCGCCGGCTACGGCGGGGCACCTGCTCGTCGTCGACGTCGCGGGCGCGGTGCGGCGCCCCGGCCTCTACCGGCTGCGGCCCGGGGCGCGCGTGG
>CAZBYA010000078.1:0-12279 GCA_964496175.1 uncultured Gaiellales bacterium
GAGCGCGTCGCCGAGGTTGTCCTCGCGGGTGCCGAGGTAGATGCCGATCTGGCCGGTGTCGGTGTACTGCGAGACGAACGAGTAGACCGCGTAGGCCATCCCGCGCTTCTCGCGGATCTCCTGGAACAGCCGCGACGAGGCGGAGCCGCCGAGGATCGCGTCGAGCAGCGACGCGGCGAAGCGGCGGCGGTCGGAGCGCGAGATGCCGGGCGCGCCGAGGCAGACGTGGTACTGCTCCGTGTCTTTGCGCTGGAAGCGCAGCCGCGGCGGCGGCGCCTGGACGAGCGGCGGCCGCACGTTCGGCGAGGAGCCGTTCGCGGCGCCGCGGCGCTCGAGCGCGCGGGAGACGAGCTCCACCACCTGCTCGTGCTGCATGTTGCCGGCGGCCGCGACGACGATGTTGCTCGGGATGTACATCGCGCCGTGGTAGCGGGCGATCGCCTCGCGCGGGATCGCCTCGATCACCTCCGCGGTGCCGATCACCGGCCGGCCGAGCGGGTGGTCCGCGAACACCGCGTCCGCGATCAGGTCGTGCACCAGCTCCTGCGGCGCGTCCTCGTACATCGCGATCTCCTCCAGCACGACCTCGCGCTCGGCGTCGAGCTCTGCGAACGCGGGCGAGAACACCATGTCGCTCATCACGTCGAGCGCGGTCTCGAGGTGGTGGTCGGGAACGCGCGCGTAGACGAGCGTGTGCTCGCGAGACGTCGCAGCGTTCAGCTCGCCGCCCAGGCCGTCGAAGATCTCGGCGATCTCGAGCGCGCTGAAGCGCTCGGTGCCCTTGAACAGCAGGTGCTCGATGAAGTGCGTGACGCCGGCCTCGCCGGGCTCCTCGTCGCGCGACCCGGCGCCGATCCAGTAGCCGACCGCGACGGAGCGGACGTGGTCGAGCCGCTCGGAGATCACCCGCTCGCCGGAGTCGAGCTCGCTCAGCGTCCAGCTCTGCACAGGCCGAAGGCTAACGCGGGTCGTCGGGGAGCAACGACCAGACCAGCGCATCCTCGCGCCGGCCGTGCAGCCAGATCGACCTGCGCTCGCGTCCCTCGAGCCGGAAGCCGCACCGTTCGGCGAGCCGTTGCGAGCCCTCGTTCCCGGGGTGCGTGCGGAGCTCGAGGCGGCCGATCCCCTCTCCGAGCAGCCAGTCGCAGACGAGGCGGACAGCCCGTGTCATCAACCCCCGCCCCCGTCCGGCCTCGCCGGCCAGGTACGCGACCTCCCAGTTCTCGCGCGCCCGCCGGAAGGTGACGACCGCGCCGACGGCCGCGTCGCTGCCCGCCTCCGTGACCGCGAACTCGACCCGGTCGCCCGACGCGCGCCCCTGCCGGGCCGTGCGCAGCAGCGTGTCGAAGTCGCGGTCGGCCGGCTCGCGGGGCATGTTCAGCCACCGCCGGACGAGCGGGTCGCGCATGGCGGCGAGCACGGCGGCGCGGTCGCCCTCCCGGTACTCGCGGAGGACGACCACGCCGTCGGTGAGCGTGGCCGGGGCCTTCACGGTGTCAGACACCTTGAAGGTGTCTGACACCGGTTAGCAAGTGCCGGCCGGTGCTTCCGCCCCGGCCGCCTGCCTTACTCGCTCCGCGACTCCTCGCGGTCGCGACGCGGGCCGCCGCGCCCGCCGCGGCCACCGCGGCGATCGCCGTCGCGGCGCGGCCGCTCCTCGCGGGGCTCGCGGGGCGGCGCGTTCTTCGCCCGCTCGACGAGCTCCTCGGGGGAGACCATCGTGCCGTTCTCGTGCTTCTGCACCAGCTTGAGGCCGATGCGCCCGCGGGCCTTGTCGACCTCCTGCACGATCACGTCGAGGATGTCGCCGCGCTGGATCACGTCCTCGATGTGGTTGACGCGGCCGGGGCCGACGTTCGAGACGTGCAGCAGCCCGTCGGTGCCCTTCTTCAGCTCGACGAACGCGCCGAAGTCGGTCGTCTTGACGACGCGGCCGGTGTACTCGTCGCCGACCTCGGGCTCCTTGGTCAGGTTGCGGATCGCCTCGATCGCGGCGTCGCCCTTGGTGCCCTCGGTCGCGTAGACCAGGATCGTCCCGTCCTCCTCGATGTCGATCTGCACCTCGTACTCGGACTCGAGGCCGCGGATCGTCTCGCCGCCCTTGCCGATCACCATGCCGATGAACTCGGGGTTGATCTGGATCGTCTGGATCCGCGGTGCGTGCGCAGCGAGCGCCTGCCGCGGCTCGGGGATCGCCTGCAGCATCCGCTCGAGGATCGCCTCGCGCGCCTCGCGCGCCTGCGCGAGCGCCCGCTCCATGATCTCGCGGCTGACGCCGGTGATCTTGATGTCCATCTGGAGCGCGGTGATCCCGGCACGGGTGCCGGCGACCTTGAAGTCCATGTCACCGAGGTGATCCTCGGCGCCCTGGATGTCGGTGAGGATGACGTAGTCGTCGCCCTCCTTGACGAGCCCCATCGCGATGCCGGAGACCGGCGCCTTGATGGGCACGCCGGCGTCCATCAGCGCGAGGGTCGAGCCGCAGACCGACCCCATCGACGACGAGCCGTTCGACTCGAGCGTCTCGGAGACGAGCCTGATCGTGTACGGGAACTCCTCGGCCGGCGGGATCACCGCCTCCAGCGCGCGCTGGGCGAGCGCGCCGTGGCCGATGTCGCGGCGCTTGGGCCCGCGCATCATCCCGGTCTCGCCCACCGAGAACGGCGGGAAGTTGTAGTGGTGCATGTACCGGCGGTCCTGCTCGAGCGACAGGTCGTCGATCCGCTGGCCCTCCTTCGCCGTGCCGAGCGTCAGCAGCGTCATGATCTGCGTCTGCCCGCGCGTGAAGAGGCCGGAGCCGTGCGTGCGCGGCGAGACCGACACTTCGCAGGCGACGGAGCGGATCTGCGTTTCCGTGCGCCCGTCGGGGCGACGCTTCTCGACCGCGATCTTCTTGCGGACGAGGTCCTTGTAGATCGACTCGCACGCCTTCTTGACGTAGCTCTTCGTCAGCGAGTCCTTGACGGTGGGCTCGCCGTCGACCGTGGCTGGGCCGACCGGGAACGGCAGCGAGACCGTCTCGACGATCCGGTCGTAGAGCAGCTGCCGCTTCGCCGACTTCAGCTCCTTCGAGTCCTGCTCGGCCTCGGTCAGCGCCCGCAGGTCGGCCTCGAACTGCTCGCGCACCGGCGCCTCGACGGCGACCGTGCGCTGCTTCTCGAGGATCAGCGCGAGCGACATGCGCACCTGGAGCTCGCGCATGACGTCGTCCTCCGTCGAGTCCATCGAGAGCGTGCCGCTCTCGGCCTCGACGATCTCCTCGACGATCGAGCCGCCCTCGCGAATGCCCTGCTCGGCGATGCGGGTCCAGATCGCGTGGCCGTGCTTCGACTCGAGCTGCTCGGTCAACGCGCTGTCGAGCCACTTCGCCTTGCCCGCCTTGGCGCGGAGCTCCTCCTGCGCCTCGCAGAGCTTGACGATCTCGCGGTGCGCGATGTCGAGCGCCTCGAGCAGCGTGCCCTCGGGCACCTCCTCGGCGCCCGCCTCGACCATCGTCAGCCCCTCCTTCGTGCCGACGACGATCAGGTCGAGCGTCGACTCGTTCTCGGTCTCCTGGAGCGTCGGGTTGACAACGAGGTTCCCCTCGATCATGCCCATCCGCACCGCCCCGATCGGGCCGAGGAACGGCATCGGCGAGATCGTGAGCGCCGCGGAGACGCCGTTGATCGCCAGGATGTCGTGCGGTGTCACCATGTCCGCCGAGAGGACGGTGGCGATGCCCTGCACCTCGTTGCGGTAGCCCTTCGGCCAGAGCGGCCGGATCGGGCGGTCGATCATGCGCGCGGTCAGGATCGCCTTCTCGGTCGGGCGACCCTCGCGCTTGAAGAAGCCGCCGGGGATCTTCCCGGCCGCGTACATCCGCTCCTCGACGTCGATCGTGAGCGGGAAGAAGTCCGCGCCCTCGCGCGGCTCGGTGCGGCCCTGCGCGGTTGCGAGGACCATCGTCTCGCCGGAGCGGACGACGACGGCGCCGTCGGCCTGCTTGGCGAGCTTGCCGGTCTCGAAGGAGATCGACTTGCCGCCGATCTCGACCTGCACGGAAACGGGCTCGAGCTGAAGCTCGGCCTCGACGATACTCATGCTCCCTATTCCTCCACTGTGCTGTTGGTGAAGGGTGGGAGCTCGAACCAGCCCTTCCGGGGGGCTCGCTCGAACTTCCACCCTTCGGGGCTTCGACGGAGCTAGCGGCGCAGGCCGAGCTCCTTGATGAGGGCGCGGTAGCCCTCGAGGTCCTTGCGCTGCAGGTAGTTCAGGAACCTGCGGCGGCGACCGACGAGCTTGAGCAGGCCGCGACGCGAGTAGTGGTCGTGCTTGTGCGTGCGGAGGTGCTCGGTCAGCTCGTTGATGCGCTGCGTCAGCATCGCGATCTGCACCTGCGGTGAGCCGGTGTCCGTCGCGTGCTTGCCGAACTTCTCGACGTGCTCCAGCTTCTCTTCCTTGGTGAGCGTCATGCCTCTCCTTCTGGTGGTGACGTCGCCCGGGGCCCCCGCACGCCGCGAAGGAAGACGCGCACGGCCGAGGCCGGGTCGGCCAGTAGGGTAGCGAACTCGTGTTGTCTGCGACGTTTTCGGCCGCCTGCGAGGCGGCGGCGGAGCGCTGGCAGGTGCCGGCCCTCGCGTTCGGAGTCGACGCCGGTGACCGCGTCGAGGCCGTCGCCGCCGGCTGCGACCCCGGCACGCGCTTCCACGTTGCGTCGGTCACCAAGCCGTTCACCGCACTGCTGGCGCTCGGGCTCCTCGACCTCGAGGCCGAGACCGGGACCTGGCCGCCCGACGTGCGCGTGCGCCATCTCCTCTCGCACACGAGCGGCTTCGACTGCGAGCACGGCGACCTGACGCGATTCGGCGACGGCGACGACGCCCTTCCCCGCCTGGGCGCCGAGCTCGGCGAGGTGCGACGGTTCGTCGGCGTGGATCGGGCCTGGTCGTACGCGAACACGGGCTACTGGCTGGCGGCGCTGTTGTGCGCGGAGGCGGCCGGGTCGACCTACGAGGAGGCGCTGGCGGCGCGCATCCTGCGCCCCGCCGGCCTCGAGGCGACGTCCTTCGAGGGCGCCGAGCGGCCCGGCTCGGGCCCCGGCGCCGACGCCGGGCCGTACCCGCGGGCGCGGCGGGCGTCCGGCGGCCTCGTCTCGAACGTCCCCGACCTGCTCCGCTTCGGCCGGTGGCTGCTCGCGCGGCTCGAGCGCATGCGCGTGCCGCGGGCGAAGCCGCCCGGCGGCGTGTACGGGCTCGGGCTGCACGGCGAGCGCGTCGGCGGCGTCGAAGTGTGGGGCCACGGCGGCTCCTGGGGCGGCTACCAGTCGTCGCTGCTCGTCGTCCCGGACCGCGACGCGATCCTCGTCGGGCTGACGTCGAGCGGCCGTGGCAAGCAGGCGCTCCGCGAGCTCGAGGACGTGCTGTTCGAGCGGCTCCTCGGCGCCCGCCGCCGGATGGCGCCAACGCACGAGCTGCCGCGCGCCGCGCTCGAGGCGTTCGCGGGCTCGTTCGCCGGCGCCACGGGTCGCGCCGACGTCGAGGTCGCCGGCGACGGCCTGCGGCTCGTCCAGGACGACGGCGCGTTCGCGGCCCGGCCCGTCGGGCCGAGCACGTTCGAGATCGTCGACGGCCACCGCCTGCGCGACCGCTTCGATTTCCCGGTGGACGGCTTCCTGCGCAGCTCGAGCCTGAAGGAGCGCGTGGCGTGATCGAGCCGGCGGTCGCCGCCGGCCACCCGGCCACCGCCGCGGCAGGGGCGGAGATCCTCGCCGCCGGCGGCTCGGCGGCGGACGCCGCCGTCGCCGCGACGCTCGCCTCGTGCGTCGCCGAGACCGTCATGACCGGCCTGCTCGGCGGCGGCCACGCCATCCACTTCGACGCGACGACCGGCGAGACACGCAATCTCGACTGCTTCGTCTCGGTCCCGACGGGGACGGGCGGCGAGCTCGAGCACCTCCGCGTGCCGTTCGGCGAGGAGCTCGTGCACTACGCGATCGGCGCCGCGTCGTGCGCCGTGCCCGGCGTCCCCGCCGGGCTCGACGCGCTCTGGCGCGCCCACGGGTGCCTGCCGTGGCCCGAGCTCGTCGAGCCGGCGCTGCGCCTCGCCCGGACCGGCGTGCCGATGCCGCCCGCCCACGTCGCGTGCCTCGAGATGCTCGCGCCGGTGATGACGCTGCGCGAGGGCGGCACGATCTACGCCCCCGGCGGCCGCCTGCTCACGGCCGGCGAGCCGCTCCGCCAGCCGGGGCTCGTCGCGGCGCTCGAGCTGGTCCGCGACGGGGGCGCCGCCGCCGTCTACACCGGCACGATCGCCGCGGCGCTGCTCGCCCTGTTGGCGGAGCGCGGCGGCTCGATCACCGCCGCCGACCTCGCGGCATACGCGCCGGTCTGGTCGGAGCCGCGGCGCGCGGCGTTCGCCGGGCGCACGATCCTGACCCGCGGCGGGCTCTCCGGCGTGGCGGAGACGCTCGCCCGCCTCGAGCCCGGCGGCGGCCCGGCGGCGCTCCTGGCTGCGCTCGCGGACGACGCGCCCGCAGGCGACGCGCACACGACGAACGTCACCGTCGTCGACGCCGACGGCAACGCGTGCATCGTCACGACGAGCCTCGGCCTCGGCTCCGGCGACTGGGTGCCGGGCCTCGACCTGCATCTGAACAGCATGCTCGGCGAAGCCGACCTCGTCCGCGGCCCGCTCCGGCCGGGAGCCCGGATGGCGAGCATGATGGCGCCGACGCTCGCCTTCGACCGCGACGGCCTCGAGCTCGCCCTCGGCGCGGCCGGCGGGACGCGCCTGCGCACCGCGCTCGTCGGGGTTGTGGCGGGCGTGCTCGACGACGGCCTGGCGCCGCAGGCTGCGGTCGACCGGCCGCGGTTCCACCCTGCCGCCGGTCTCGTGAACGCCGAGCCGGGTGTCGACGAAGGGTTCCTCGCGTCGCTCGAGCGGGAGGGCTGGGCGGTCCGGCGCTGGCCGGCCCTGCACCACTACTTCGGCGGCGTCAGCGCAGTTGGGCGACGGGGCGCCGGAGCCGATCCCCGGAGAAGCGGCGCAGCGATGCGCCCATAGCCGGCAGCGCGACGGCGATCCAGCCGACGTACCCGCAGCGCGGGCAGCCGGGGTTGCGGTGGACGGTGCCGCCGTCGGCCGGCTTCAGGTACTTCGCGCCACACTCGAGGCAGCGCACACGCTCGACGTGGACGACCGTGTAGGGCTCCGCCATACCGACAAAGACGCCGGGCGAGGCAGGAACTTGCGCAGTGTCAGACGGGCCGCTCGGCCGTCCGCGTCTGCTCGACGTCCCTCGCGATCTGCGCGACCAGCTCCTGCTCGCCCGCGAAGGCCCGCTCGTCGCGCAACCGCCGCCACAGCTCGACGACGAGCCGCCGGCCGTACAGGTCGCCGGACCAGTCGAGCAGGTGCGCCTCGACGCGCCGCTCCGTCCCGCCGTAGTGCGGGTTGACGCCGATCGAGACCGCGGCGCGATGCTCGCCGACCGCTCCGGCGTAGATGCCGTTCGCGGGCAGGAGCAGGCCGTCGGCCACGCCGAGGTTCGCGGTCGGAAAGCCGAGCGTCGCCCCGCGGCGGTCGCCGGTCACGACCACGCCCTCGACCTCTACGGGCCGGGCGAGCAGCGGCGCCACCGCAGCGACGTCGCCCGCGTGCACCAGCTGCCGGATGCGGGTGGACGAGATCCCCTCGACGAGCGGCACCGCGCGGGCGTCCAGCCCGAGCCCGCGCAGCAGGTCGAGGTCGCCCGAACGGCCGCGACCGAAGCGGAAGCCGGCGCCCGCGACCACGACCGCCGCGCCGGGCGCGAGCAGGTACTGCCGCGCGAACGTCTCCGGCTCGAGCCCAGCGACGTCGCGGGTGAACTCGACCAGCAGCACGTCCTCGACGCCCGCCGCCGCGAGCAGCTCGAGCCGCCGCTCGAGCGTCGAGAGCAGCTCGACGCCGCCGCCGAGCACGGCCCGCGGGTGCGGGTCGAAGGTGACGACGGTGGGCGTCAGCCCGGCGTCGACCGCCGCGCGCACGACCGCGCGGTGCCCGAGGTGGACGCCGTCGAAGGTGCCGATCGCAACGGCCCGCGGCCGCCGCTCCAGCTCGGCGGGGTCGCGAGCGACCGTCACGCCGGCTCCCGGCCGTCGTCGCCGGCCAGCGCCAGCACGCCGGCGCGCACCTGCTCGGGCACCCGGACGAGCGCCGTCTCGGGCAGCCGCGCCAGCGCCGCGCGCACCTGCTGGAGCGGCGCCGTCGCCGGGTCGTCGCCCGCCTCGGCGACGTCGAACGGCCCGACCGCCGTCCGCCGCAGCGTCGTGCAGTGGCCACCGAGCGCCTGCGCGATCGCCCGCACGTAGGTCCCGGAGCCGACGTGCAGGTCGAGCCGGACGCTCTCGCCCGTATACGCGATCACGTCGAGCGCGTGCACCGTCGTGCGCCGCAGGGGCATCTCGACGGCGACGCCCCGGCGCGCCAGGCGGTAGGCGCGCTCACCGCCGATCTTCACCGCCGACGCGGCGGGGACCGGCAGCTCGACCTCGCCGCGGAGGTCCGCGAGCGCCGACCGCAGATCCGACTCGGACGGGGCCGCGTGCCGTTCCGCGACCTCGCCCTCCGGGTCGCCGGTGGTCGTCGTCGCCGTCAGGTCGATGTCGGCGACGTAGCGCTTGTCCAGCCCGACGAAGCATGGGGCCAGTCTAGTTGCCGCACCGGACAACAGCACGAGCAGGCCCGTCGCGAAGGGGTCGAGCGTGCCCGCGTGCCCCGTCCGCGCCCCCGTCCGTCGCCGGAGCGCCGCGACGAGGGCGAACGAGGACGGGCCGCGGGGCTTGTCGAGCAGCACCACGCCGACAGGCCTAAGCGCTCTCGGCGGCACCGTGCTCCTGCGTCGCAAGCACGAACTCGCGGTGCAGGAAGTCCACGATCTCGGCGATCGGCTGCTCCGACGAGAACCCGGCCGCCTGCCGGTGCCCCCCACCTCCGGCGGCCCGCGCGATCGCCGACACGTCGACCTCGTCGTGGCTCGACCGGAGGGAGATCCGCCGGGGCGGACCGCCGTCCCGCGGCGGCTCGCGGATCAGCGCGACCATCTCCGCGCCCTCGACGGCGCGCAGGTAGTCGATGATGCCCTCTGAGTACGGCTCCTCCGCGCCGACGTCGCCGAAGTCCTCCTTCAGCAGGTACGAGACCACGAGCCTCCCGCCCTCGAAGAGCTGCGCGCGCTCGAGCGCGCGCGCGAGCAGCTTCAGCTTCGCGAACTGCACCGTCTCGTAGACGTGGCGGAAGATGCCGTGCACGTCGGCGCCCGCCTCCACGAGCTCCGCCGCGAGCCGGAGCGCCTTCGGCGTCGTGTTCGTGTACTGGAAGCGACCCGTGTCCGTGACGAGCGCGACGTAGAGCGCCTCGGCAATGCGCGGCGTGAGCTCGACGCCGAGCTCCCGCAGCACGTCGCGGACGATCTCGGCGGTCGAGGACGCGTCGGCAACGATCAGGTTCACGTCGCCGAAGCGCGAGTTGTCGTGGTGGTGGTCGACGTCGACGACGAGGCGGGAGCCCGTCACCGGCGTCTCGTCCTCGCCGATCCGCCGCGCGTTCGCGCAGTCGACGGCGAGCAGCACACGCTCCGGCAGGTCGTCCGGCAGCTCGCGCGTGAGCTCCCCCAGGTCGAGGAAGCCGTACTCGCCGGGGAGCGGCCCCGGCCCGGCGAGGTACATGATCGCGTCCTTCCCGAGGGAGCGGACGCCGAGCGCCGTCGCGAGCAGCGAGCCGAGGGCGTCGCCGTCGGGGTTCTCGTGGGTGACGACGAGGAAGCGGTCGTGGGCGCGGATCGTGTCCGCCACCGCGCGTACCTCAGCCGTCGTCGCCGTCGTCTCGGTCCGGTTCATCTTCGGGCAGCTCCGCAGCCAGCTCGTCGATCAGCTTCGTCATCCGGACGCCCCGCTCGACCGACGGATCGTAAGCGAACTCGAGCTGCGGCGTCCGGCGCAGGCTGAGCTCGCGGTTGATACGCGCCTGGAGGACGCCGTGCGCCGACCGCAGGCCCGCGAGCGTCGCCCGCCGCTTTCGCTCGCCTCCGAGCACCGACACGTACACGGTCGCCTCGCGCAGGTCGGGTGTCACCTCGACGCCCGTGACCGTCACGAGCCCGATGCGCGGGTCCTTCAGGTCGCCGACGGCCTCGGCGACCACCGCGCGCACCGACTCGTTCACCCTGCGCATCCGCTCGGACACGGACCGAGCCTAGACGAGGTCGTCGGGCGAGACGAGCGCCGTCTCCGCGCGGGTCAGCACCCAGTCGCCGGACGCGAGCCAGCGCTCCGCCGCCGCCGCCCGCTCCTGCGCCTCGCCTGCGGTGCGGGCGACGCACACGACCGTCAGCGCCGCCCGCTGCCACAGGTCGTGGTGGTCGACCTCCGCGACGGCCGCGCCGAACCTGCCGCGCAGGACGTCCCGGGCGGACCGCAGGTGGTGGCGCTTCGCCTTCAGCGACCCGGCCTCCGGGAAGTGGAGCTCCACCGTCAGGATCGCCACGTAGCCGGAGGCCACGGAGCGCGCCGCTTACGAGGCGGGCTCGGCCGCGCCCGCCGGCGCGTCGAGCGACGTGCGCTCGACCTCGCGCGTCTCGAACACCTCGAAGACGTCGCCCTCGCGCAGGTCGTTGAAGCCGTCGAGCAGGATCCCGCACTCGAACCCGTCCGTCACCTCGCGGACGTCGTCCTTGAACCGGCGCAGCTGCGCGACCGTCGTCTCGTGGATGCGCGTGCCGTCGCGGAAGAGCCGGATGTGGGCGCCGCGCCGCACGAGCCCGCTCGTGACCATGCAGCCGGCGATCGTGCCGAGCCGCGAGACCTTGAAGAGCGCGCGCACCTCGACCTCGCCGAGGATCGCCTCGGTCTCGACCGGCGACAGCATGCCGACGAGCGCCTGCTCGATCTCAGCGGTGAGCTGGTAGATGACG
This sequence comes from uncultured Gaiellales bacterium, assembly GCA_964496175.1. GTDB lineage: Bacteria > Actinomycetota > Thermoleophilia > Gaiellales > Gaiellaceae > PALSA-600. Next base: position 10,931 of record CAZBYA010000078.1, read on the forward strand.
CGGTACAGCCGGATCTCGATGCCCTGGCGCTCCGCGTGCGTGCGGACCTCGGCCGAGGGGCGCACGTTGAAGCCGATCACCATCGCGTTCGAGGCGGCTGCGAGGTTGACGTCGTTCTCAGTGATCCCGCCGACGCCCGTGTGGATGACGTTGACGCGCACCTCCGGGTGCTGGATCTTCGCGAGCTCGGAGACGATCGCCTCGACCGAGCCCTGCACGTCGCCCTTGAGGACGATGTTCAGGTCCTGGACGGCGCCGGTCTGCATCTGCTCGAAGAGCTTCTCGAGCGAGACGCCCCGGCTCGACTGCTTGGCCAGCGCCTCGCGGCGGAGCCGCTCGCCGCGCTGGTGCGCGAGGTCGCGCGCCCGGCGCTCGTTCTCGACGACGCGGCACAGCTCGCCGGCGGGCGGCGGCTTGTCGAAGCCGAGGATCTCGACGGGCTCGCCCGGACGCGCCTCCTGGAGCCGCTCGCCGCGGTAGTCGTACAGCGCGCGGACGCGGCCCCACGCGTCGCCGGCGACGATCGCGTCGCCGACCTTGAGGGTGCCGCGGTGCACGAGCATCGTCGAGACGGGGCCGCGGCCGACGTCGAGACGCGACTCGATGATCGGCCCCGAGGCGTCGGCGCTCGGGTTGGCGCGGAGGTCGAGCTCCGCGTCGGCGACGAGCAGGATCCGCTCGAGCAGCTCGCCGAGGTTCTCGCCCTGCTTCGCCGACACGCGCGCGATCTGGACGTCGCCGCCCCACTCCTCCGGCTGGAGCCCCTCGGCGGCGAGCTCGCTGAGCACGCGGTCCGGGTTGGCGTCCGGCAGGTCGATCTTGTTGACAGCGACGACGATCGGCACCTCGGCTGCGCGCGCGTGCGAGATCGACTCGCGCGTCTGCGGCATGACCCCGTCGTCGGCCGCGACGACGAGCACGGCGATGTCAGTCACCTTCGCGCCGCGGGCGCGCATCGCGGTGAACGCCTCGTGGCCCGGGGTGTCGAGGAAGGTGATGCGGCGCCCGTCCACCTCGGCCTGGTAGGCGCCGATGTGCTGGGTGATCCCGCCGGCCTCGGTCGCGACCACCGACGTCTGTCGGATCGCGTCGAGCAGCGTCGTCTTGCCGTGGTCGACGTGGCCCATGATCGTGACGACCGGCGGGCGCGCGCGCAGCAGCTCCTCCGGGTCCTCGAACACCTCGGGCTCGCCGTCGTCGTCGTCGGCGTGCTTGACCGTCACCTCGCGGCTGAGCTCGGCAGCGATCAGCTCGACCTCGTCGTCCGTCAGCGACTGCGTCGCCGTCTTCATCGTGCCGAGGTTCATCAGCAGCTTGATGATCTGCGGCATCGCGACGCCGAGCGCCTG
>CAZBYA010000079.1:0-11950 GCA_964496175.1 uncultured Gaiellales bacterium
CTGAAGCGCCTGGCGACGCTCCACGAGATGGAGTCCGTCGCCTACACCGGCTAGCGGCTCGAAGCGCTAGCTCTCGACCCAGTTCGCGCCGCGCCCCAGGTTCTGCCGCCGGCGCCGCACGACGTCGAGCGCGTCGACGGCCGCCGCGAGGGTCGCCTCCTGCTGCGGCTCGAGTTGCGAGTGCAGGAGCCGCAGGGTGACGCGGAGGCTCTGCACGAGCCCGCCGAGCGTTCCCCACGGGGGCTCCGGCAGGGCCGCCTGGAGCTGCTCGACCGCCTGCCGCGCGAGCTCCGCCGGCTCGAGCGTGCGGAAGCCGTCGACGAGCGTCGCGATCCGCTCGGCGGCCTCGCGCTCGAGCTCCCGCTGCTTGACGACGAGGTGGAAGTCCGGCTCCCTCGCGACCGCCGGATCCTCGAAGAACGCGAGCTCGTTCCCGTCGGGGTCGAGCACGACGACGCGCGGCGGCGTTCCCTGCGGGTCGCCGGCGACGACGGCGAGGTCGGCGACGGCGACCGTGACGAGGCCGCGCCCGGCCCGGACCGGGTCGACCCGCAGGAAGAGCGACGCACCGGCGCCGAGCCGCCAGACGGCTTCGCCGTCGCGCGGGCGACGGTCGGGCGGCCGCCCGAGGAGCCGCTCGTACCACGCGACCGACGCCTCGAGGTCGACGACCGCGATGCCGGCGAAGAGGTGCGTCGGCTCCACGGCGTCGATCCTATGCGGCCCGGCGGCTCGCCCTGCTAGCTGTGGATGTAGTACGCGAGCCCGGGCGCGACCGTGCGCAGCTCGCGCAGCGCCCGCGTCTCGAGCTGCCGCACGCGCTCGCGGGTGATGCCCATGTCGGTGCCCACCTCCTCGAGCGTCTGCGGCGGCCGGCCGTCGAGCCCGAACCTGCGCAGGACGACGTGCTTCATCCTCGGGTTCAGCCGCTCGATCGCCTGCGCGAGCTCGGCCGAGCGCGCGTTCGCAGCGGTCGCGCCGTCCGGCGACTCGGAGCGCTCGTCCTCGATCAGGTCGGCGACCATGCTCTCCCCGTCACCGACCGGCGTCTCGAGCGAGACCGGATCCTCGATCAGCTCGAAGAGCTCCTGCACGCGCTCCGGCGAGAAGCCCGACTCCTGCGCGATCTCCTCCAGCGACGGGTCGCGGTTCAGCTTCTGCGCCAGCTGCCGCCGCGCGCGCTGGGCGCGGCGCACCTGGTCGGCGACGTGGACGGGCAGCCGGATCGTCCGCCCCTGGTCGGCGAGCGCGCGCGTCACGGCCTGCCGGATCCACCACGTCGCGTAGGTGGACAGCTTGTAGCCCATCTTGTAGTCGAACTTCTCGACCGCGCGGATCAGCCCGAGGTTGCCCTCCTGGATCAGGTCGAGCAGCGGCACGCCGGCCTTCGTGTAGTGGCGCGTGATCGACATCACGAGCCGCAGGTTGCACTCGATCAGCCGCCGCTTCGCCACCTCGTCGCCGGCGTCCTTGCGCCGGGCGAGCTCCCGCTCCTCGGTGGGCGTCAGCAGGCGCCCGTCGCCGATCTGCCGGACGTAGAGCTTCAGCGGGTCGGCGGTCTGGAGCCGCTCGTCCTCGCTCAGGACGGCGTTCTCGGGCTCCTCCTCGTCCGGCTCGTCCCCGCCGAGGAGCTCGAGTGTCGGCTCCGGAGTCTCGTCCGCCAGCGCCGCATCTGGGAGCGGATGCTCCATCGTTCGAGATATCGGCGGCAGGAGCTCGCTTCTTGAGATGTAAAGAGTTCGAACCGACTCTTAACTCCGAACGTCGATATCCGTCTGGAACCCTAGGATCGTCAGTTCATCATGTGCGGCATCGCGGGATACAGCCTTCGGACACGCGCTCGCGTCGAGCGGACGCTGGCCGCGCAGGCGCTGCTGGCCGCAATCGCCGAGCGGGGCGCCGACGCCGTCGGCTACGCGTACCGCGCACCCGGCGAGACGTACCCGACCGTCGTCAAGCAGCGCACGCCCGCGTCGCTGCTCCTCGACCGGGTGTCTGTCCCGCCCGCGGCGACGCACGTGCTCGTCCACGTCCGCGACTACACGAAGGGCCATCCCTCGATCCCGGCCAACAACCACCCCGTCCGCCACGGGCCGGTCGTCGGCATCCACAACGGGATCATCACCAACGACGACGAGCTGCTCGCCCCGCACTCCTGCGCGCGCGTCGAGCCGCGCATGACCGTGGACTCGGAAGCGATCTTCGCGCTCGCGGCGCACTCGCGGAACGACGCGAGGGCCCTCGAGCTCCTGCGCGGCGCGATGGCGGCCGCGTGGGTCGACGAGCGGGAGCCGGGCGTCGTCTACGTCGCGCGCGGCAGCGGCCGCCCGCTGTGGCTCGGCGAGTGCCGCGACGGCGTCTTCTTCGCGTCGACGAGGCTCGCGCTCGAGGTGGTCGAGCGCTACTGCCACCTGCGCCTGCGCAAGCGCGAGCTGCGCGAGGGCACCCTGCTGGCGCTCGAGGACGGCGCCGTCGTCGAGCGTCGGCGGTTCCGCCCGGATCTCGAGTACGTCGAGGACCACCCCCTGCCGCCGGTGCGCGCGCCGCAGGAGCGGGAGTCCTGCCTGTCGCGCCTCGCGGCGCTCGCCTCAGCGGCCTAGCGATCCGTCGGACCCGACGTTCGCGCCCTCGTCGAGGAGCCGCGCGCGCACGAGGAACTGGAAGGTCGCCCACGCGCCGCGCCGCGACTCGAACAGGCGGTAGACCTGCCATTCCGTCAGCAGGGAGGCGTCCTCGCGACGGGCGGCGGCCCAGTCGGTGAAGCGCGGCAACCGGCCGAGCCGGCGGGCGAGGGCCGCGCCCTGCGCGAGGGCGCGCTCGAGCCGCTCCTCCCCCACCGCCACGTCGAACCCCGCCTCGCGCAGCGCCGTCGACAGGGAGCCGAACGTGTGCCAGTAGAGCGAGACCGAGGGCATGGTGCCCCGTCGCTCTCGGATGTCCTGCGCCGTCGGCGTCCTCCCGAGGTCGTCGCCGAGGCGGCGCAGCTGCCCGGTGAGCTCCTCGCGTGTCGCGAAGCGGCGAGGCATCAGCCCGGCCGCGCGCTTGGCCGCGTTCCAGGTGCCGAAGTGCTCGATCACCGTCTGCGGGTGCACGTGCGCGTCAGCGTCGGCGGCGAACTCCTTCATCGTCGGGGAGCGCCCGAGCCGCTTCGCGGAGCCGCGGAGCTCACCCAGGATCTGCTCGTCCGTGTACCGGCGCCGGATCCCCGCCTGGAAGGCCCGGAGCTCCTGCGGGTCGATCGCGGCGACGGCGCGGAACGGCTTCCTGGGCATGCCAAGAATGGTAGAGCAAACCGGAACGGGCGCAAGAACGCGCTAGACAGCGGAGGCGTCGAACGCGGCCGCCGCGCGCACGTCGACCCCGAGGTCGACCTGGCCGATCACGGCCTCGAGCGCCCCGACGCAGCGCGGGCAGAACTGGCTGCCGGCGTTCACGTGCAGCTCGCGCAGCGCCTCGTCGGCCGGCCGGGCGGGGCGGTAGACGCGGGTCGTGAGCATGCTGTCGAAGGCGTCGGCGACGTGGATGATGCGGGCGCCGAGCGGGATGTCGTCGCCCTGGATCCCGTCCGGGTAGCCGCGACCGTCGTAGCGCTCGTGGTGGTGGCGGATCGCGGGGACGGCGTCGGAGAGGAACCCGAGGCGGTTGATGATCGAGGCGCCCTCCTCCGCGTGCGACGCCATGACCCGCCACTCGTCCTCGGTGAGCGACGTCGGCTTCAGGAGGATCGCGTCGGGGATCCCGAGCTTGCCGATGTCGTGGAAGAGGGCCGCGTGCCCGAGCAGCTCGAGCTCCGCCTGCGACAGCCCGAGCTCGCGGCCGATCGCCAGGGACAGCTCCTGGACGCGGCGCGAGTGGCCGGCCGTGTAGGCGTCGCGGGCGTCGACGGTGGCGGAGAGCGACTCCATCGCTGCGGTCGAGCGCTCCTTCAGCAGCCGGTTCGCCTGCTCCAGCGAGACGTTCTGGCTCTGGATCGTCTCGGCTGCTCGGCGCAGTTTTTGCGCCGAACGCTGGGTGTGCTTGAGGTACTCCTCCTGGGTCTTGCGCATCAGGAAGAGCGGCAGCGCGAAGACGACGATCGCCCAGGCGCCGATCGGCTTGTAGGCCTCGTAGATGACGGCGGCGATGAAGCCGTAGACGGCGTAGTGCGGCAGCAGCCAGCCGAAGCGCTCGCCCCAGATCCGGCGCGGGCTCTCCCGTCCCTCGACGCCGACCGCGAGCGAGACGAGCCCCATGTTGACGACGAAGTAGGCGATGCCGGCGAGCAGGCCGCCGACGACGAAGATCCCCGTGCCGATCGTGCCGTGGAAATGCACCGAGAAGATGCCGGCCGCCGCCAGCGACGCCAGCGACAGCGCGCCCACGTTGAAGAGCAGCTGGTGGAAGACCGCCCTGCGTGCGCTCCACTCGACCGCCGACATCGTCAGCGCGAGCGGCAGCGCCGCCCGCGGCCCGACGATCGCAGCCGCCGCCAGGGCACCGACGGCACTCACCGAGATCGACCCGGTCTCCTCCACCTCCAGGGAGAGCGCCTGGCCGATGCCGACGAGGGCGACGATCGTGAGCAGGCCGACGACGTCCGTCGAGTGGCCCCAGATCGCGCCGGCGATGCCAGCCGCGGTGCCGAGGACGCCGACGAGGCTGACGAGCAGCATCAGCCTCCGCGGGACGGAGAAGAAGCGTGGCGCAGGCGGGTTGTGCGGGCGGCTGGTCCGACGCTCCACGTCGGGCACGACCTCGAGCGCCGGCGGGAGGGGCCGCACCGGCTCGGCGGGCTGTTCCGGCAGGGCAGCGAGCCGCGGTACCCGCTTCTCGGGCCGGGCGAGCAGGGGCTCGTCGGAGGCGTCCAGGACGCGGTTCCGTCCCTGGAGCTTCGCCCGGTACACCGCCAGGTCGGCCTGGTGCACCAGCTCGTTCATGTCGTCGCCGTCGCGCGGGAAGGCGGCGACGCCCATCGAGATCGTCGCGCGGATCGGCTCGCTCGACGTCTCGACCTCGAACCGGCGGGCCGCCACGGCGCGGCGGATCCGGTCGGCGATCTCGAAGGCCTGCTGCGGCGGCGTCTCCGGGAGGAGGATCGAGAACTCCTCGCCGCCGAACCGCGCCGGCACGTCGTAGTGCCGCAGCTGCTGCCGGAAGATCTCCGAGATCCCGCGCAGGACGGCGTCGCCGGCGAGGTGGCCGTAGGTGTTGTTGATGTCGCGCAGCAGGTCGAGGTCGGCCATGATCAGCGCCATCGGGCGCTGGAACCTCCGCGCGCGCGTCAGCTCCTCCTGCATGACGGCCGCGAAGTGCCTCGCGTTGTAGAGGCCGGTCTTCGGGTCGACGCGCGCCTCGGCCTGGAGCTGCGGGATCGAGAGCGAGCGGTGGATCAGCAGGAGCGGCGCGAGCCCGAACGGGATCAGCCACGCGTTCAAGTGCCAGAACGCCGCGACGCCGAGCCCGAGCATCGCCAGCACGAAGTCGGTCGAGAGGCTCTCGAAGGAGAAGACGCCGGCCTCGCGCAGCGAGTGGCCGCGCGCGAGCGTCACCATCGGCGCCAGCACGACGTGGTTCTCGGCCACCGCGATGACGCACGCGACGAGGCCGGCCACTGCCCAGCGAAGATCGGGGTTCGCGACGAGCCCGTGCGACTCGAGCACCAGCCGCGCCCCGCCCCACGCCCCCAGGTTGCCGAGCGTGTAGTTGGCGATGTTGAAGCCCTGGATGTACCAGGGGTAGCGCTCCTTCAGCCACTCCGGCACGTGCATGACGATCCCGAGCAGCGCCACCAGCTCCGGGGGCAGCAGGAGGGCGCCGGGGATCAGGAAGACCCACGACGTGTGGAAGGCGCTGTCGCGCGCGGTGCGGACCGTGAACGTGTGGGTGATCGCGGCGCCGGCGGCGAGGATCGCGAACGTCGTCCAGCCGTGCGTGTGCGCGTCGATCCGCAGCAGGAACGGGACCGCCGCGGCGATCGCCGCGATCCCGACCGCGAAGCCGTACGCGGCGGCGACCGGAGGCACGGCGCGACGGGCCGCGCTGGCGGTCTCTGTCTCGAGCGGGAGGTCGCTCGGGATCGAGGTCACGTCGTGGAAGCTCTCCTTCCGCGCAGGGGCGCGGGCCGCAGTGTCACAGCTGAGGTTACGGCGAGCGAAATCACGCGCTCATCCCCCTTTCGAGGACGCCTCGTGCAGTTCCCCCGGAAGGGGCATCCTCCTCCCCCCGGACGGTGAGGGCCCGCCGGAGCGGGCCCTCACCCGGGTGCTGCGTCCTCGGTTCTCGCCTACGGCGTCAGGCCGAGGGCGACGGTCGGATTCGTCCCGTCGACCGGGACCGCCGTGTCCGGGTCGGCCGCCGTGTCGGTCGGGGTCGTGGTGGTCGCGACGTAGCCGTCAGTGCCCGCCAGGCTGTCGCCTTCCGCGGCGTCCTCGCTGACCATGTCGGTCGAGCTCTCGGCCACGCTCGCCAGGTCGCTCCACGACTGGTCGCTCCAGGACATCGAGCTCCACGACATCGTCGTGCCCGAGTAGGAGGCCCAGGACTGGTCGCTCCACGACTGGTCGCTCCACGACTGGCTGCTCCACGACTGGGAGTTCCAGGACATGTTCGCCTTGGCCGCGTTCGCCCAGGACTGCCAGTCCCACACGGGCGACGTGCCGCCGGTCGGGGTCGAGACGAACTGGTCGAGCTGGAGGTTCGGGTTCGGCGCGTACGAGGCGATCAGCGCGCGGCTCGCGGTCAGCTCGCCGGCGCCCGCCGCCCGCGGGTCGCCCACGCTGACCTTCTTCGCGGTGCGCATCAGGACGCCCTTCACCTGGTCGGGCGTCCAGCCCGGGTGCCGCGCGAGCATGTCGGCGACCGTGCCGGCCACGACGGGCGCCGCGAACGACGTGCCGGAGAGCTGGATCCGGTCGGTGCCGACCATGTTGCTCGGCTTCTGGGTCGTGATGTACGAGCCGACGGGGATCGGGCCGACCATGTAGCGGCCGGGTGCGCCGAGCTCCGGCTTCCAGAAGCCGTCCTCGGTGTAGCCGTATGCCGACCACGGTGCGACCGAGTCGTCGGACACCTTGATGCTGTGGCCGATGTCGATCGCGCCGACGGTGATCACGAACGGGTCGTTGCCGGGCGAGTAGAGCACGCCCGAGGGCGTCCCCGCCGTGCCGTAGTTGCCGGAGGCGGCGACCACGACGACGCCGTTGAACCAGAGCTTCTCGACCGCCTGGTCGAGCGGGTCGCGGTAGGAGTTCGTGCCCCAGCTCGAGTGCAGCGAGAAGTTCGCGACCCGGATGTTGTACTGCGCCTTGTTGTCCAGGATCCACTGGCAGGCGTTGATCACGTCGGACGTGAGCGCCTGGCCCTGGCTGTTCATCACCTTGACGTCGACGAGCGGCGCACCGGGGGCCGCGCCGGCCAGGTCGGAGTCGGCGCCCGCCGCGATCCCCGCGACGAAGGTGCCGTGCCCGTTCTGGTCGGTCGTGCCCGTGTCGGCCGCCGTGTTGCCGGCCATCGTCGACAGGTTGACGTCGGCGACGATCCGGTTGCCGAACGCCGAGCGGTGCTCGATGCCGGAGTCGACGATCGCGATCGCCGGATCCTTGCCGGCGTACGTGCTCAGGTCGCCGGGCCACGCGAGCGCGTTGCCCGTCTCGTACGGCCACATCTGGCTCGACGAGAGCGACCCGAGGAGCTTCACGGGCGCGTTCGGCGTGACCGTCAGGCCCGGCACGTTCTGGAGCTTGGTGACGAGCTTCGCCGGCAGGGTCAGGGTGACGCCGTTCACGAGGTTCAGCGGCTGCTCGCCGCCGACGCTGTCGCCGGTCTTCGCGGCGATCATCGCCAGCCACTTCGCAGCGAGGTCGGCGTCGAAGCTGCCGCCCGAGGCGCTGATGATCACGTTGACGAGCTGGTTGGGAGCGCCCTTGGCCCGGTCGAGCAGGTCCTTGGCGACCCAGTTCGCGCGATTCGACCCATTCGACGCGTCCGGCGGGGCCGGATCGGTCGACGGGGATGCCGCCGGAGGCGCAGGCGGAGGCGCAGGGTTGCCCTTGCCGTTGCCCGCGGCCGCCGTCGTGGCGAACGAGACCGTCAGCGCGACGGCCGCGATCGCAGCGACGAGGAACCCGCGGCCGCCCTTGCCCCAGAGCACGCTCGCGCGGTCACCGCCCTTCCCTGTGCCCCAGAGCGCACTGCCGCGCTCGCTGCGCGCGCCACGCTCGTTCGGTTCAGCCATCCTCTCTCCTTTTTCCGCGCACGACGGCGCGGGCCGCAGATTTCTCCTCGTCGGTCGGCGCACACCGTGCAAGCCCCGTGCACCGAACCGGCCGCACCCTACGCCCGCGACGGGGATCGGCCTTCCCCCCGAAGGGGGAGGCGGCGCAGGTTCACTCGTTCGGGGGAATGGCGGCGGCAACGAGTGAGGGCCCGCTCGCGCGGGCCCTCACCGGTGCTCGTTGTGGGTGTCGTCTACGGGGTCGTGGGCGGCGCGGGGTCGGCGATGCCGAGCGCGACCGTCGGGTCGAGCCCGTCGACCGGGACGGCCGTGTCGGGGTCGGTCGCCGCGTCGGCCACGGTGGCGTCCGTCGCCACGTAGCCGCCCGTGTCGATCGCGTCCGCCTCGGCGGCGTCCTCCCTGGACATGTCGCTCCACGACATGTCAGACCACGACATGTCACTCCACGACTGGTCGCTCCACGACATGTCACTCCAGGACATGTCGCTCCACGACTGGTCGCTCCACGACATGTCGCTCCAGGACATGGAGGCCCACGACATGGAGTTCCACGACATGTTGGTGGAGGCGACGCTCGCCCAGCTCATCGCGTCGAAGCTCGGCGAGGTGTCGCCGGGCGCGACGCTCACGAACTGGTCGAGGCCCGCGTTCGGGTTCGGCGTGTGCCCGGTCGCGACCGCGCGGCTCGCCGTCAGCTCGCCCATGCCGGCCGCCTGCCGGTTCCCGATCCAGAGCTTGCGGGCGGTGAACATCAACGCGCCCTTCACCTGGTCGGGGGTCCAGCTCGGGTGCCGCGCCAGCATGTCGGCGACCGTGCCCGCCACCACCGGCGCCGCGAACGACGTGCCGGAGAGCTGGATGCGGTCGGTGCCGACCATGTTCGCGGGCTTGTCCGCCGTGACCGTCGAGCCCGCCGGGACGGGGCCGACCATGTAGCGCCCGGGGGCGCTGACGTCCGGCTTCCAGAACCCGTCCTCGGTGTAGCCGTACGCCGACCACGGCGCGACGGTGTCGTCCGACGCCCGAACCGTGCCGGCGTTGTCGATCGCGCCGACGGTGATCACGAACGGGTCGTTGCCCGGCGCGTAGAGCACGCCCGAGGAGCCCGTCGTCGTTCCGTAGTTGCCGGCCGCGGCGACCACGACCACGCCGTTGAACCAGAGCTGCTCGACCGCCTTGTCGAGCGGGTCACGGTACGAGTTCGTCCCGTAGCTCGAGTGCAGCGAGAAGTTGGCGACGCGGATGTTGTACTGCGCCTTGTTGTCGAGGATCCACTGGCACGCCGCGATCACGTCCGACGTCTTGGCGACGCCGTGCGCGTCCATCACCTTGACGGACACGAGCGGTGCGCCGGGCGCCGCACCGGCCAGGTCGGGGGCCGCGCCCGCCGCGATGCCCGCGACGAACGTGCCGTGCCCGCGCTGGTCGGTCGTGCCGGTGTCCGCGTCGGTGTTGCCGGGAAGGGTCGACAGGTTGACGCTCGCCACGATGCGCGAGCCGAAGTCCGCCCGGTTCTCGATGCCGGAGTCGACGATCGCGATCGCCGGCGCCTGGCCCTTGTACAGCCCGACGTCACCGGCCCAGTCGAAGGCGTTGCCCGATGCGTACGGCCACACCTGCGTCGACCTGAGGCCGGACAGGCGGACCGGCGCGTCGGGCGTCACCGTCAGCCCGGGCACCGTCTGGAGCAGGGCGACGAGCTTCGCCGGCAGCGACAGCGTGACGCCGTTGACCAGGTTCAGCTTCTTCTCGCCGCCGACGGAGTCGCCCTTCGCGGCGATCGCCGACAGCCACTTGACGACCCGGTCGGCCGCAGTCGTGCCGCCCGAGCTGGTGATGATCACGTCGACCATCGTGTTCGGCGCGCCCTTCGCCTTGTCGAGCAGGCCCTTCGCGACGAAGGTGTGCTTGTCCTTGCCGTTCGATGCGTCCGGCGGCGGCGCGGGGACGGGCGCCGGTGCGGTCGCTGTCGTGGGCGTGGGGGCCGGCGTGGGCTTGCCCTTGCCGGCCGGACTCGCCGTCGCCGCGACCGGGAGCGCAAGCGCCACCACCGAGACCGCCGCAACGAACAGGCCACGTCCACCCTTTCCCCAGAGCACGCTCGGGCGCTCCCCGCCCTTGCCCGTGCCCCAGAGCGCGCTGGAGCGCCGCTTCGGCGCGCCACGCTCGGTCAGGTGAGACATTCAGCCCCCTTCTTCCGCGCGTCCTCCGCGCGGGGCTTGGTTCCGCATGCTCGACCGGCGAAAGTGCCGCAACGCGTCGGTCGAACCGGCCGCACTCTACGATCGCGCACCCGCGTGTCCGTCCCCCGAAAGAGGCACTCGACGGCCGCCGGCGCAAAGTTCACTCCGCGGAGTTAAGGGCCGTCACCGATACGGTTAATCCGGATGCGCCCGCCGTTTACCGTCGCGCTCGAGATCGCCGCGGCACGGGCCGCCGGGGGCCTCTCGCGGCTCACCGGACGCGGCGGCGGGACGACCATCCCCGGCAAGCTGCTCTGGAAGATCGACCCCGGTGCGATCGACGCGCTGGCGCGCCGGCTGACGCGCGGGTCGGTGCTCGTGTCCGCGACGAACGGCAAGACCACGACTGCGTCGATGGCGGCCGCGATCCTCTCGCGGCGGTGGCCGATCGCGCACAACCGCTCGGGCGCGAACCTCGTCTCGGGCGTGGCTTCGACCCTGCTGACGGCGCGCGGCGCCGAGCTGGGCCTCTTCGAGGTCGACGAGGCCGCGCTGCCGGAGGTGGCGCGGCGGGTGCGCCCGCGCGCGCTCCTGCTCTCGAACCTGTTCCGGGACCAGCTCGACCGCTACGGGGAGCTCGAGCTCGTCGCAGCACGCTGGCGCGAGGCGGTCGCGACGCTGCCGGACGCGCTGCTCGTCGTCAACGGCGACGATCCGCAGGTCGGCGACCTCGCGCGCACGCACCCGAACGCGCGCGTGTTCGGCCTCGACGACCCGGCACAGGCGCGCCCGGCGCTCCAGCACGCTGCCGATTCGAAGTACTGCCTGCGCTGCGGCACGCCCTACGAGTACGCCGCGGCGTACGTCGGTCACCTCGGCGACTACCGCTGCCCGCAGTGCGGGCACGCACGGCCGCCGCTCGACGTCGTCGCTCGCGAGATCGAGCTGCGTGCGCTCGAGGGCTCGTCGTTCACGATCGTCGCGGCCGAGGGGACGGCGCGCGTGTCGCTGGCGCTGCCCGGCCTCTACAACGTCTACAACGCGCTCGCCGCGGCGTCGCTCGCGCTCGCGCTCGGCGTCCCGTTGTCGGACGTCGTCTCGGGCCTGGAGCGCTTCTCGGCCGCGTTCGGCCGCTTCGAGCGGATCTCCGTCGGCGACCGCCGGCTGCTGATGCTGCTGATCAAGAATCCGGCGGGCGCGAACGAGGCGGTGCGGACGCTCGTCGAGGCGGCGCCGCCTCGGGTCGCGGTGATCGCGCTGAACGACGAGATCGCCGACGGGCGAGACGTGTCGTGGATCTGGGACGTCGACTTCGAGCCGCTGCTCGAGCGGCTCGACCGCCTCGTCGCCACCGGCGGCCGCGCCGCCGAGCTCGCGCTGCGCTTCTCCTACGGCGGCCTCGATCGCGACCGGATCGAGGTCGTGCCGCCGCTCGCCCGCGCGCTCGACCGCGGCCTCGAGCTCACGCCCCCCGGCGGCGAGCTGACGGTGCTGCCGACATACACCGCGATGCTCGAGCTGCGCCGCGTCGTCGCCGCGCGCGGCCACGTCGCCA
>CAZBYA010000080.1:0-11843 GCA_964496175.1 uncultured Gaiellales bacterium
GGAAGTGCGACCCGCCGTCAGGAAGTGCGACGCGCCGTCAGGACGTGCGACGCGCCGTCAGCCGGGCTGCTGCTCGTCGAACGTGAAGTGGAAGTGGTCGCCGTGCGCGTGCACGCCGAGCACCTGGTCGGCGAGCACCTCGGCGGCGATCGCGTCGAGGTAGACGCGCGCGCCCCCGCGCTCCACGACCTCGTCGCCCTCGGCCGGCCCCTCCGCGTGGTCGATCGACAGCTCGACCTCGTCGCCCGACTCCTCCGCCGTGACCCGGATCGGCCCCATCTCGGTGAGCGGCTCCACCGCCGCCTCGTCGATCTCGAGCATCGTGACACTCTATGCGCGATGCGCATCCTGATCGCCGAGGACGAGACGATCATCCGCCTCGACCTGCGCGACCTGCTCGAGCGCGCCGGCCACGAGGTGGTCGCCGAGGCGCGCGACGGCGAGGAGGCGGTCGCGCTCGCGCGCGAGCACGCGCCCGAGCTCGCGATCATGGACGTGAAGATGCCGCGCCTCGACGGGATCGACGCCGCGCGGCGCATCCTCGACGAGCGGCCGATCCCGATCGTGATGCTGACCGCCTACGGCCAGGACGAGCTGGTCGGCCGGGCGGTCGAGGCCGGCGTCTTCGGCTACCTCGTCAAGCCGTTCCGCGAGCAGGACCTGCTGCCCGCGATCGCCACCGCCCGTGCGCGCCACGAGGAGCTCGCGGCGGTCCGCGAGGAGGCGGACTCGCTCGCGGACGCGCTCGCGGCGCGCAAGTCGATCGAGCGCGCGAAGGGGCTCCTGATGGAGAAGGAAGGCCTGTCGGAGCCGGACGCGTTCGCGCGGCTGCGCAAGGCGAGCCAGGTGTCGGGACGCCCGCTGAAGGTGATCGCGGAGGCCGTGATCGCTACATTCGAGGCGTCGTGACGCAGACGATCACGCCCCCGAGAGAGCGCGAGCGGAGCTCGACCGGCTCCGGCCTGGGCGGCGCGTGGCGTGTGATCGTGCTGAACGACGACCACAACACGTTCGAGGGCGTGGCGTTCGCGCTCGCGCAGACGATCCCCGGCGTCGACTACGACCGCGGCATGGCCCTGGCCAACGCGATCCATACCCGCGGGCAGGCGATGGTCTGGTCAGGGCACCGTGAGCTGGCGGAGCTCTACCACGCGCAGCTGACCGACCACGGCCTGACGATGGCACCGCTCGAGCGATAGACGCGCTCGAGGGCATCCACCGCGTCTTCGCCGCGTTCCGCGGCGGCGATCCGCGCGCTCTCTTCGACGTGATCGCGGCGGACGCCGTCTGGCTCGTGAACGGGACGGTGCCGGTCGCGCAGGAGTACCGCGGCCGCGACCGCATCTTCGAGCTCTTCCGCGAGACGCGGCGCCTGACGAGCGGCACCTACCTGAGCGATCTCCGGTGGGCGCTCGCGGACGACGAGCACGCGTGCGCCGTCTACCGCGCGACCGGGTCGCGCGAGGGCCGCACGCTCGACATCGACCAGGTGCTGCTGATCGACCACGCGGACGGCGTCTGGCGGCGGATCGTCGCGATCCCGAGCGACCCGCCGGCCTTCGAGGCGTTCTGGGCATGAAGGTCGGCGTGCAGCTGCCGGAGGTGGAGCGCGTCGTGCGGCGCGACGAGCTGACGGCGATGGCGGGCGCGGTCGAGGAGTGCGGCTTCGACTCGGTCTGGGTCGGCGACCACCTGCTGTACCGCGGCGACGGCCGCGCCGAGCGCGGCCCGTGGGACTGCTGGGCGACGCTCGCGTGGCTCGCCGCTGTCACCGAGCGGGTCGAGCTCGGCCCGCTCGTCGCCTGCACCGCCTTCCACCCGCCGGGGATCCTCGCGCGGCAGGCGGCCGCCGTGGACGAGCTCTCCGGCGGCCGGCTCGTCGTCGCCCTCGGCGCCGGCTGGAACCAGGAGGAGTTCCGTGCGTTCGGGCTCCCGTTCGACCACCACGTGTCGCGTTTCGAGGAGGCCTTCGAGATCGTGCGCCGCCTGCTCGCCGGTGAGCGCGTCACGCTCCGCGGCCGCTTCCACACGGTGGAGGACGCCGTGCTGCTGCCGCCGCCCTCGCGCCGGCCGAAGCTGATGATCGGCGCGAACCGGCCCCGCATGCTCGCGATCACGCTGCCGCACGTCGACGCCTGGAACACCTGGTTCACGCGCTACGGCAACACCGTCGAGGGGTTCGCCGCGCACAACGCCGAGATCGACGAGGCGGCGGAGCTCGCCGGTCGCGACCCGGCCGAGATCGAGCGCAGCGCCTGCGTCTACGTCGAGGTCGAGCCCGCCGGCGAGCGGCCATTCGAGGTCGCGCCGGTCCCGGCCGACGGGCTGCGCGACCACCTCCGCGCGCTCGGGCAGGCGGGCGCCGACGAGGCGATCCTCGTCGTCGACCCGATCACGGAGACGTCGATCCGCTCGCTTCGAACAGCGCTTCCCAGCGCCTGAGCAGCGCTTCGAGATCCTCCCGTGCGGCCCGGTGCGCGGAGAGGAGCGCCATGTCGCCCCAGTCCGCGGCGAGCCGCTGCTCGAGCTCCGCGACCCGCTGCTCGGCGCGCGCCACCTCGCGCTCGACGAGCTCGAGCGGCGTCGGCTGCGGCTTCGCCGGCCGCCGCGGCCGCTCGCGCTTCGGCTTCGGCGGCGCCGGAGGCGTCTCCACCGGCGGCACCTCCTGCGCCCGCACGTAGTCGGCCCAGCCGCCCGGGTACGACGCGATCCGGTGGTCCTCGACCGCGAGCAGCCGCCCCGCCACCGCGTCGAGGAGCGCGCGGTCGTGCGAGACGAGCAGCACCGTGCCGGGGAACGCCTCGAGCGCGGCCTCGAGCGCCTCGCGCGACTCGAGGTCGAGGTGGTTCGTGGGCTCGTCGAGGACGAGGAAGTTCGCGCCCGAGGCGACGACGATCGCGAGCGCGAGCCGCCGCCGCTCGCCGCCCGACAGCGCGGCCGCCGGCTTCTCGTGCTCGTCCCACCCGGAGAACAGGAAGCGGCCGAGCAGCGCCTGCGCCTCGGGCCGCTTCAGGCCCGTGCCGGCCATCGCCGCCTCGAGCACGGTGCCGCGCTCGTCGAGCTCGGCCTCGTGCTGCGAGAAGTACGCCGGGACGACGCCGTGGCCGAGCCGCACCGTGCCGGCCGCCGCGGGCTCGCGGCGACCGAGCAGCGTCTCGAGCAGCGTCGTCTTGCCCGAGCCGTTCGGCCCGACGAGGGCGACGTGCTCGCCGCGCTCGATCGCGAGCGACGCCTCGTCGAGCAGCTCCTTATCGCCCGCCCGCAGGACGAGGCCCTCGACGACGGCGACGTCGCGGCCCGAGCGCGGCGGCTTGATGAACTCGAAGCCGAGCGCGCGCCGGCGCGCGTCGGGCGCCTGCACGCGCGCCGACTGGAGGCGGTCGAGCTGCTTCAGCTTCGACTGCGCCTGCCGCGCCTTCGACGCCTTGTAGCGGAAGCGCTCGACGAAGCGCTCGAGGCGAGCGATCTGCTCCGCCTGGCGCGCGGCCGTCTTCGCCTGGTGCAGCTCGCGCGCGGCCCGCTCGCGGCGCCACACGTGCCACGCGCCGGGGAAGAACACCGACTTGCCGCCCTCGAGCTCGAGCACGGCCGTCGTCACCGCCTCGAGGAACCAGCGGTCGTGCGCGACGAGGATCACGGCCGCGTCGAGCGTCTTGAGCAGCTGCTCGAGCCACTCGAGCGACTCGATGTCGAGGTGGTTCGTCGGCTCGTCGAGCAGCAGCAGGTCCGGTTGCGACGCGAGCGCGCGGGCGAGCGAGGCGCGCGTCAGCTCGCCGCCCGAGAAGCTCCGCAGCGGGCGGTCGAGGTCGTCCTCCGAGAAGCCGAGGCCGCGGACGACCGAGGCGGCTCGGTCGCGCCAGTCGTAGCCGCCGGCGTGCTCGAGGCGCGCCTGCGCGGCGGCGTAGCGGGAGAGCGTGGCGGCGCCGTGCTGGCCGCCGGCCATCGCCTGCTCGAGCCGCCGCAGCTCGTCCTCGACCGCTGCCAGGTCCGCGGCGCCGGAGAGCACGTACTCCCGCAGCGCCCGGCGGCTCTGCGCCGGCGGCCGCTGGTCGTGGAGCGCGATCCGCGCGCCCTTCTCGAGCGCGAGCTCGCCGCCCTCGAGGCTCACCTCGCCCGCCAGCGCGCGCAGCAGCGTCGTCTTGCCGGCCCCGTTCGGGCCGGCGAGCGCGAGCCGATCCGTGCGTTCCACCTTGAACGAGACGCCGTCGAAGAGGACGCTTCCCGAGAGCTCCTTGCGGAGCGAGGATGCGATGACCACCGCCACGCCTGCAAAGTACCGGCGCATGCGCCTCGGCCTCGCCACCCGGATCCTGATCGCGGGCGCGATCGTCGCCGCCTTCCTGCTGGTCGAGTTCGGCCTCGTGGCGCGCTCGTTCCAGGCGGTGCGGCGCGACACGCATGCGGAGCAGCGCGCCGAGCAGACGATCGTGACGGCGACGCGCGTCGAGAAGCTGATCGTCGACCTCCAGACGGCGACCCGCGGCTTCGTGATCGCGCGCGACCCGCGCTTCCTGGCGCCGTGGCGGTCTGCGCTCGCACAGCTCCCGGCCGAGTCGGCGCAGCTCCGCGCACTCGCGCCGGAGCCGTGGACGGCGACGCTGGACGCGGAGTGGCGCTCGTACGTCGACGACTGGTCGCGGCCCCTGATCCGCCTCGTGCGAACGTCGCCGGCGCGCGCCGCCGCGATGGTCGCGAGTGGCGCCGGCGACACGCGCGTCGAGCGCATGCGCGCGCTGATCGACCCGTACGTCACCCGCATGAACTCGGTCGCCGCCGACGGCCGGGCCAGGGTCTCGCGGGCGGAGCGCTCCGGCGTGATCATCGGCGTCACCGGCATCGCCGTCACCCTGCTCCTCTTCCTTGCGATCGTCGGGTACTTCCTGCGCACCGCGGTGCGGCCGGTGCGGCGGATCGCGGCGGCGACCGCACGCGTCGCCGGCGGCGACGTCGGCGTGCAGATCGAGGAGCGCGGCGCCGGGGAGGTGGGGCAGCTCGCGCACGCGTTCAACGAGATGTCGCGCTCGCTCGCCCGCCAGCAGCGGTCGCTGGCCGAGCAGAACCAGGACCTGGAGCGGCTCGCGAACGTGCTGCGCGCCGTGCTCGACTCGACGGTCGACGGCATCCTCCTCTCCGATGCGGCCGGCAATGTCCAGCTCGCGAACCGGCCGATCCTGGAGATGACGGGGCGGATCGGCATGCGCTACGACGGGACCGTCGTCGACAACCTGCTCTCCGTCGAGCACCGCGTCGCCGATCCGGAGCGCTTCCGCGCGTCGATGGAGGCGCTGCGCACCAACCCCGAGCAGGCGACGTTCGACGAGTTCGAGGACGCCATCAGCGGGCGGGTGTTCCAGGGCTTCACGGCGCCGGTGCGCGACGAGCGAGGCACGTTCCTCGGCCGGATCTGGACCCTGCGGGACGTGACGGAGCAGCGCGAGCTCGACCGCTTGAAGGACGAGTTCGTGGCGACGGTCTCGCACGAGCTGCGGACGCCGCTCACGTCGATGATGGGCTTTCTCGAGATGATCCGCGAGGGCGAGGCGGGCCAGCTGACGGACGAGCAGAAACGCTTCCTCGCGATCGTCTACCGCAGCTCCGAGCGCCTGCAGCGGCTGGTCGGCGACCTGCTCTTCGTGGCGCGGCTCGACGCGAACGGCCTCCAGCTCCAGTTCGGCGACGTGCGCGTCGACGAGGTGCTGCGTGAGGCGCTCGAGACGAACGGCGCGCTCGCACGCTCGCGGGAGATCGAGCTGCGCGACGAGATCCGGGCGGTCCCGCTCGTCCGCGGCGACCGGGAGCGGCTCGCGCAACTGGTCGCCAACCTGGTCTCGAACGCGCTCAAGTTCACCCCCGCCGGCGGTGCTGTCACCGTCCGCTCCTTCGGCGAGGACGGCCGCGTCGTCTTCGAGGTCGAGGACACCGGCATCGGCATCCCCGAGGTCGAGCAGGAGCGCGTCTTCCAGCGCTTCTTCCGCTCCTCGACCGCCACCGAGCAGGCGATCCCGGGCACGGGGCTCGGGCTCGTGATCTCGAAGGCGATCGCGGAGGCGCACGGCGGCACCATCCGCGTGCGCTCCGCGCCCGGACGGGGAACGTGCTTCCGCGTGGAGCTGCCGCCGGAGCCGGAAGAGGTCGCGGCCTGACCTGCGTCGTCGCGCTCGACGTCGGTTCATCGTCGGTGCGCGCGGCCCGCTACGACGAGCGCGGCGAGCCGGAGCCCGGCGCCGCACACCTGCCGTGCGTCGAGCGCGACGCCGACCGGCTCGTCGACGCGTGCCGCGCCGTGCTGGCACAGGCGGGCGAGGGCGACGCGGTCGCGGTCTCCTGCTTCTGGCACTCGCTGCTCGCCGTCGACGCCCACGATCGCCCGCTGACGCCGGTGCTGACGTGGCGGGAGACGGCGGGCTCGCCGCCGCCGCTCGACGCCGCCGCGTACCACCGCCGCACCGGGTGCTTCCTGCACCCCTCGTTCTGGCCGGCGAAGCTGCGCCAGCTCGCCGCGGAGGGCGTGCGGGCGGCGCGCTACCTCTCGTTCGGCGACTACCTGCTGCTCCGGCTCGCGGGGGAGGCGCGCACGAGCGTGTCGACCGCGAGCGGCACCGGCCTCTACGACCCGAACCGGCTCGCGTGGGACGAGGAGACGCTCGACGCGCTACGGCTCGACCCGTCGTTGCTCGCACCGGTCTCGGATGACGCGGTCGCGGGCGTCTTCCCTGCGCTCGGCGACGGCGCCTGCGCGAACGCCGGCGTCGACTGCGTCGCGCGCGGGCGGCTGGCGGTGACGATCGGCACCTCGGCCGCGGCGCGGATCGTCTACGCGGCTGCGCACGCCGAGCCGCGACCCGGCCTCTTCCTCTACCGGCTCGACGAGCGGCGCTTCTGCGAGGGCGGGGCGCTCTCCGACGGCGGCAACCTGCGCGCCTGGCTGCTCGCGACGCTGCGCGACGTCGACACGGAGGCCGCGCTCGACCGTCCGCCGGCCGCGCACGGCCTCGTCGTCGAGCCGTTCCTGGGCGGCGAGCGGTTCCCGGGCTGGGACGCCGACCGGCGCGGCGCCGTCCACGGCCTCTCGTTCGCGACCACGCCGCTCGATCTGGCGCAGGCGGCGCTCGAGGCTGTCTGCTACCGGCTCGCGGACGTGGCCGACGCGCTCGGCGGGGTCGAGGAGGTGGTCGCCTCGGGCGGCGGCCTGCTCGCGAGCCCGGGCTGGATTCAGCTCCTCGCCGACGTGCTCGGCCGCCCCGTCGAGGTGACCGGCGTCGACGAGGCGTCGGCCAGGGGCGCGGCGGTGGTCGCGCTCGAGCGGCTCGGCGTCGCCGTGCCGCGCCTCGGGCCGGCGCGCGTGGTCGAGCCGCGTGTCGACCGGCACACGATCCATTTGCACGCCCGTGATGTATATAGAGGACTGAGCGAATCCCAGGAGGCGAGATGATCGGAATCGTGGGCGGCGGCCTCGCCGCCGTGAAGCTGGTGGAGGGCTACCGAGAGGCGGGCGGCGGCGAGGAGATCACGATCTGGTCGCAGGACCCGCACGGGCCGTACCACCGGCCGCCGCTCTCGAAGCGGCTGCTGCGCGGCGAGCAGGAGGCCGTGGACGCGCTCGCGCATCCGGTCGAGTGGTACGCGGAGCAGGGCGTCGACCTCCGGCTCGGCGACACCGTCTCCTCCCTCGACGAGGTCGACGCGGACACCGTCGTGCTCGCAACCGGCGCGCGGCCGCGCCACCTCGGCGACGCCCTCGTCCTGCGCACGATCGACGACTCGCTCGAGCTCCGGCGCCGCGCGGAGACCGCGCGCACGGCGGTGGTCGTCGGCGGCGGCTTCATCGGCTGCGAGGTGACGGCGTCGCTGACGCAGCTCGGGGTCCAGGTGACGCAGATCGTGCGCGAGCCGCTCCTGTTCGCGACCCTCGAGGCGCCCCCGCTCTCCGCGGCCCTGCACGACACGTTCCGCGAGCACGGCGTCGACCTCCGCCTCGACGCGACGGAGATCCCCGGCGGCGCCGACCTGACGGTCGCCGGCGTCGGCGTCGAGCCGAACGTCGAGCTCGCCCGCGACGCGGGCCTCGAGGTCCGGAGCGGAATCGTCGTCGACGACCGCTTCCGCACCGCGCGCGACGGCGTCTACGCGATCGGCGACGTCGCCGAGTTCTACGACCCGATCTTCCGGCGCCACCGCCGCATCGAGCACTGGTCGAACGCGGCCTACCACGGCACGACGCTCGGGAGGATCCTCGCCGGCGAGGACGCGCGCTACGACACCGTCTCGTCGTTCTTCTCCGAGGAGTTCGGCCGCAGCTTCCGGCTGCACGGCGACCCGCTCGGCCACGACGAGACGAGCCTCGAGGGCGACTTCCGCGAGGGGAAGGCGGTGCTCCGGCTGCTGCGCGCGGGCGCGCCGGTCGCGGCGGTGACGATGGGGCAGGAGGAGGCGGTCGAGAGCGCGCTCAAGGAGGAGATCAGAGCCGGCGCGGCGACCGTGCGTTAGCCGTTACGCTCGGAGGGAAGCGGGACCCTGAGGAGGGATCAGGCCGTGGCCAACACCGAGCTCGAGCAGCTCTCGATCGACACGATCCGGACGCTGTCGATGGACGCCGTCCAGCAGGCGAACGCCGGCCACCCCGGGACGGCGATGGCGCTCGCGCCGCTCGCGTACCTCCTCTACACCGAGGTGCTCCGCCACAACCCGGCGAGCCCGCACTGGCCGAACCGCGACCGGTTCATCCTGAGCGCCGGCCACGCGTGCATCCTCCAGTACTCCGCGCTGCACCTGTCGGGCTACAACCTCTCGCTCGAGGAGCTGAAGCGGTTCCGGCAGTGGGAGTCGAAGACGCCGGGGCACCCGGAGTTCCGCCACACCGACGGCGTCGAGGTGACGACGGGCCCGCTGGGGCAGGGGTTCGCGAACGGCGTCGGGATGGCCTTCGCCGAGCGCTTCCTCGGCCAGGCGTTCAACCGCCCCCACCACGAGATCGTCGACCACCGGGTATACGCGATCTGCTCCGACGGCGACCTGATGGAGGGCGTCTCCTACGAGGCCGGCTCGCTCGCCGGCACGAACGCGCTCGGCAAGCTCGTCTACTTCTACGACGACAACCACATCACGATCGACGGCACCACGTCGATCTCGTTCACCGAGGACCGTGCGAAGCGGTTCGAGGCGCTCGGGTGGCACGTGCAGTCGGTCGCCGACGCCAACGACCTCGACGCGCTGCGCGAGGCGATCGTCGCGGCGCAGGACGAGACCGCGCGGCCCAGCATGATCGTCGTCCGCTCGCACATCGCCTTCGGCGCGCCGCGCGCCGTCGACACCGCCAAGGCGCACGGCTCGCCTCTGGGCGAGGAGGAGGTGCGGGCGACGAAGCAGGCGCTCGGCTGGGACCCCGACCGGCACTTCTACGTGCCGGAGGAGGTCGCCGCGCACATGAACTGCGTCGAGCGGGGCGTGGAGCTCGAGACGGACTGGCAGCGCCGCTTCGGCGCCTGGGCGACGACGTTCCCGGACGCGCGCGAGACGTGGGACGCCGCCTGGTCGGGACGGATCGGTGCGTGGACGATGCCGGAGTGGAAGCCGGGCGAGGAGCTCGCCACGCGTGACGCGGGCAAGGCGGTGATGCAGGCGTTCAAGCACGCCGTGCCGACGATGGTGGGCGGCGCCGCCGACCTCGTCGAGTCGACGAAGACCGAGTTCACCGGCGGCGGCCTCTTCTCCGACGCGTGGGCCGGGCGCAACATCGCGTTCGGCATCCGCGAGCACGCGATGGGCTCGATCGTCAACGGCATCGCCGCCCACGGTGGGTGCGTGAAGCCGTACGGCTCGACCTTCCTGATCTTCAGCGACTACATGCGGCCGGCGGTGCGGCTGTCGGCGCTGATGAAGCTGCCGGTCGTCTGGGTCTGGACGCACGATTCCGTCGGCCTGGGCGAGGACGGGCCGACGCACCAGCCCGTCGAGACGTACGCCGCGCTGCGCGCGATCCCCAACCTCTGGTTCGTGCGTCCCGCGGACGCGAACGAGACCGCGTGGGCGTGGAAGGTGGCGCTCGAGCGCACCGACGGCCCCGTCGCGCTCTCGCTCTCGCGCCAGAAGGTGCCGACGCTCGACCGCTCCGAGCTCGCCCCGGCGTCGGGCCTCGCGCGTGGCGCGTACACGCTCTGGGAGTCGGGCTCGTCGCCCGACCTGATCCTGATCGCGACGGGCGCCGAGGTCGGCCTCGCGCTCGCTGCGGGGCGCCGTCTCGCCGGCGAGGGGACGGCGGTGCGCGTCGTCTCGATGCCGTGCTGGGAGCTCTTCGCCGAGCAGCCCGCCGAGTACCGCGACGAGGTGCTGCCGCCGGAGGTCCGCGCACGCCTCTCCGTCGAGCCCGGCGTCGAGCTCGGCTGGCGGCGCTGGGTCGGTGACCACGGCGACTCGATCTCGCTCGAGCACTTCGGCGCCTCGGCGCCCGGGACGACGGTGCTCGAGAAGCTCGGCTTCGACGTCGACAACGTCGTCGCGCGCGCGGCGGCGCTGCTGGAGCGCGTCGCGTGAAGGTCGCGGTCGCCTTCGACCACCGCGGAGTGCACCTGCGCACGGCCGTGCTCGAGGCCTTGTCCGAGCACGAGGTGCTCGACCTGGGAACGGATTCCGACGCGGTGCGGATCGACTACCCCGACAAGGCGCGCGAGGTCGGCGAGGCGATCCAGCGCGGCGAGGCGCAGCGGGGAGTGCTCGTGTGCGGCTCGGGCGTCGGCGCCTCGGTCGCCGCCTGCAAGCTCACCGGCATCCGCGCTGCGATTTGCCACGACGCCTACAGCGCGCACCAGGGCGTCGAGCACGACGACATGAACGTGCTCTGCCTCGGCTCCGAGATCGTCGGGCCGTCGCTCGCGCGCGAGCTGGTCCGGGCGTTCCTGCACGCGACCTTCGACGGGGGCGAGCCCTACCTCGCGCGTTTGCTGAAGGTCGCCGACCTGGAAAGGGAGATGAAGCATGGCGAAGTCGCGTCTGCATGAGCTGACGGAGCACGGCCAGTCGGTCTGGTTCGACACGCTGTCGCGCCACCTCGTCTCCTCGGGCGAGCTGCGGCGGATGATGGACGAGGACGCCGTCAGCGGCGTCACGTCGAACCCGACGATCTTCCAGAAGGCGCTCTCCGAGGGCGACCTCTACGACGAGCAGCTGAAGGAGTGCCTGCGCGAGACCGACGACCCGGCGGAGATCTTCTTCCGGCTGGCGCTCGACGACATCCGCGCGGCCTGCGACGTGCTCAAGCCCGCGTACGACTCCTCGAACGGCGTCGACGGCTACGTGTCGATGGAGGTGCTGCCGTCCCTCGCGTACGACACCGAGGGGACGTTCGAGCAGGCGCGCTGGATCGCGACCGAGGTCGAACGGCCGAACCTCTACGTGAAGATCCCCGCGACCGAGGCGGGGCTGCCCGCGATCGAGGACTCGGTCGCGCACGGCACGTCGATCAACATCACGCTGATCTTCTCGCTCGCGCGGTACAGGGCGGTCGTCGAGGCGTACCTGCGCGGGCTCGAACGGCTGGTCGCGGGCGGCGGCGACCCGTCGAAGGTTGCGTCCGTCGCGTCGTTCTTCGTCTCCCGCGTCGACACCGAGGCCGACAAGCGGCTCGAGGGGCACCCCGAGCTCCAGGGCAAGCTGGCGGTCGCGAACGCGCGGCTCGCGTACCAGCACTACCTCGAGACGTTCCGCGGCCCGCGCTGGGAGTTCCTCGAGAGCAAGGGCGCGACGAAGCAGCGGTGCCTGTGGGCGTCGACGTCGACGAAGAACCCGGCGTACCGCGACGTGATCTACGTCGAGGAGCTGATCGGCCCGGAGACGGTGAACACGATGCC